>CAZOFA010000037.1:0-21911 GCA_964578975.1 uncultured Coxiellaceae bacterium | reverse complement strand
TCGCCCTGAGGAGCGCGCAGCTATCTGTGACCGTTCGCCCTGAGGAGCGCGCAGCTATCTGTGACCGTTCGCCCTGAGGAGCGCGCAGCGCGTCTCGAAGGGCATGAGTTAATAACACGCCTCCAGTAATTTTTCTGTTGACAACGAATTTTTATTATCACATGCATGATGAATTTTTCCATTTTTAATGGCGAGAATACGATTACCATAATTCGTCGCAATGTCTAAATCATGCGTGGTTAAAATACACGTGATGCCGTATTTTTTCACCATGCGATCAGTGATCAGCATTAAATTTTTTCGCGTGAGCGGATCAAGCGCGCTCGTGTGTTCGTCAAGTAATAAAATATCCGGTAGATTTATTAAATTTAACGCGAGCGCTAAAGCTTGTTTTTCGCCTCCCGATAAATTATCCACGACGGTATGCAATTTATTTTTTAAATTTTCATTAAATTGATTTAAATACTCGATCACGGCTGATTTTTTTTCTTTTTTATTTTTAATTAATACATAATTTTCAATCACAGTGAGTGAGGTAAAAAGTGATTCGTTGTAGTGTTGAGTCAGCGTGGCAATTTTTTTTCTTGGCAGACAAATTTCACCCGTGGTCAATTGATAGCGTTGATCTAATAATTTTAAGAATGAACTTTTTCCTGATCCATTGCTTCCCAGTAAAATAATAAAATCACCTTGATTGATAGCGTAGGTAATATTTTCTAAAATATGAATCTGGTTTTTAAGCGTTAAATAAACATTTTTAAATTCAATCATCGGGCTCATGCTAATTTCCTTTGAGGCGAGGTGGATGCGGTACGTAAAAATAAAATTAATATGATTCCCAATAACATTTTTACGTAGATTGGATTCACTTCAAAGCGTAATAATAAGTTAATCGCTAAAAAATAAAATGTAATGCCAAAAAAACACGCGACATATTCGCTCGCAATACGCAAAATGGATTTCTTTAATAAAATACGCAGCATTTGTTGGCCTAAAATAATGGCGCCGACACCCGTGAGTGTCATGCCGAATCCCATGCCAATATCTGCATAACCCACCGTTTGTGCGGTTAGGCAACCGGATGCCGCAGCACACATGTTGGTGAGCGCAAAACCCGACATTCGATAGCGTTCAATGTTTCGTCCCATGCGTTGCAATAAAAATGGATTGTCGCCAAATGCACGCAATCGCAAACCAAATTTTGTTTTCATCAAGATAAAAATCAGCGCGCAAAATAATAATGAATAAGCGCCAACGCTGATCCACCCTGTTGTTTCATTCAGCGAAAATGCATGCGACACCAGCGTGGTTTGCGTTAATAAATTAATATTTGGTTTTCCCATCAGAATGAGATTTCCGCTCATTAAAATAAAGGACGCTAAAATTCCCGCTAATAAAGGATCGACTTTGCCATTGTGTTGAATCAAGCTCGTCATCATTCCAGCCATTCCACCCGCGATGAGCGCCGCACATGCCGCAAGTAGGGGTGAAAATCCCAGCGTGACGAGGCGCGCGAAAATCGCCGCGCCCAAGACAAAGCTGCCATCCAGTGTCATGTCAGTTGCGCGCAGAATCGTAAAACTAATGCTGATTCCAACGGCGAGTGGTAGAAAAGTAATGGCTTGTGTGATGACAGCAAATGCCAATGTCGACATCGTGGTTTCTCCCTAATTCACATATTCAACGGCATAATTTAATTTTTTCGCGACATCCAGTAAATTTGCCGGCGCCTGTGTTTCCGCAAGCAACGCAGCGTGATTCACAAACACCGTTAATTTTTTCATTTCAGCCGCAGGTAATGCGCAAGCCGTTGTGCCATTCAAAATATTGACTGCTAATTTTGCGCCTTCAATACCAATTTGTTTTTCATGCACGCCTAACGCAAATCCTGCACCATCTTGCACGGATCCTTGATCGGACGTGATCAATGGAATATGACGTTCACGTGCTACTTTTGCCAGTGTACTAATCCCGCTGACAATCAAACTATCTTTCAAAATAAAAATAGCTTCCGTGTTGGAAGAAATGGTTTGCGTTGCGGTCGTGAGTTCCGGTAATGAACTTACCATGATGTGTTTCACTTCAATGTTATCGCGCAAACCTTCTTTAATCGCTTGATCGACATCAGGGAAAACTTTCTCTGAGGAACTGTGCACTAAGGTTAAATGATGAAGATTGGGATACACTTGATGAATAAATGAAATCAACTGCGCAACGGAAATTTCATCGTGTACCATGGCCACATTGCAAGGATGAAGTTGTTTTCGATCCGCATCATAAAAATTGGCGGCCAGACTGACGATGGGTTGATCGTGAATCATAGCAACCGACATTTGTGTGGTGCTGGTGCCAATCGGTGCGATCAATGTGTAATTGTCATCGCGCATTTGCTGAATGATAGCGCGTTGAATATTAACATCACCTTCAGCATTTGCAATTTTGATTTCGATGGGATGGTGATAACGCGCTTTTAATGTTTCAGTAAAACCGGCGACAATTTCTGTCATCGCGCGATGTTCTAACGGTACGACAATTCCTACTTTGACCGTGGCCTCTTGTTTTTGCTGACAGGCGGTTAGGCATAGAAATAAAAAACTGATCAATAAACGTTTCATGGTATTGCTCCAAAAAAATTAAGTTAAAAATAAAGTAATTGAGAATAAGTATGCGCCTAGCGGCGCCAACTGAGAGCAATAGATAAATTTAATTTATTTGTAGCAACTAACATGATTAAAAACTCCAACAAAAAACAAGAAAATCGGCCTGGATTAGTGTTGCCAACGCCAATTGAAAGTAACCTTGTTTATGCTGTCAGTTTTCATATAAGATAAAATCTGGTTGTTTAACGAATAGGTATATTACCTAATTCTTAGAGACTGTACAAGGGATTTACATATACTATGCGTTATTGGAACCCGCGCATGGCCATCAACGAATCATCGATGCAATTAGGTCATCCTTCACTTCGTTATAACTTTGAAAAATATTATAAATTTAGTTTCATTGCTTTTACGATGTCGCCAATCGCGTTGGTTTTTCATTTATAATGTTTAAGACTGACAATGTTTTTTGAATTTTAATAGGACGTGACCTATGAATCAGACAAAACATTTTGGTACGGATGGAATTCGTGGCACCGTGGGTGTTTATCCAATTACGCCAGATTTTTTAGTGAAGTTAGGTTGGGCGATTGGAAATGTATTAAAAAATTCAAAAAACAATAAAGTGTTAATCGGCAAAGACACACGCATTTCGGGTTACATGATTGAATCGGCATTAGAAGCTGGATTGTCTTCAGCAGGCGCAAATATTTTGTTGGCAGGGCCGATTCCAACGCCCGCGGTTGCTTATCTTACGCGTGCATTGCGCGCCAAGATTGGAATTGTGATTAGTGCGTCGCATAATCCTTATTACGATAATGGGGTTAAATTTTTTTCGTCAGATGGATGTAAAATTTCAAATGAAATGTCTGATGCGATTGAACTCTCATTAAATGATCCGATTCAAACACTTTCATCCAAAGATTTAGGTAAAGCACGACGCGTCGGTGATGCGTATGGTCGTTACATTGAATTTTGTAAAAGCTCATTGCCACATAACGTCACCTTGCAAGATCTGAGAATTGTAGTCGATTGTGCAAATGGCTCAACTTATAATGTCGCTCCACAAGTTTTTTCTGAATTAGGTGCGACGGTCATTCCCTTATCGACGCATCCTGATGGATTAAATATTAATGCAAATTGCGGCTCAGAATTTCCGACAGCGGCACAAAAAATTATTTTAGAAGAAAAAGCAGATGTGGCAGTAGCTTTTGACGGCGATGGCGATCGCGTCATCATGATTGATCATCAAGGTGAAATTCTTGACGGTGATGAATTACTTTATATCATCGCCAAAAATTTACTGCAGTCTCAACGAATGATTGGTGGTGTTGTGGGATCGCACATGACGAATGGCGGTTTGGAGTTAGCATTAAATGAATTGGGCATGCATTTGGTGCGTGTTCCAGTGGGCGATAATCATATTATTGCAGAATTGAATCATAAAAATTGGATTTTGGGTGGAGAACCATCAGGACATATTATTCATTTAGGCTCGACGACGACCGCTGATGGAATTATTACCGCGCTACAAGTTTTACTCGCGATGTGTAGCCAGAAGAAAAGTTTGCACGATCTCAAACAAGGCGTGAAAAAATTTCCCCGTTGCGTGATTAATGTACCTTGTCAGGGTAAACAAATTGATTTAGAGAGTGATAGCATTAGCAAAAAAATTAAAAAAGCAGAAACGGAATTGGGTAGTCAAGGCCGTGTTTTGTTGCGTAAATCAGGCACGGAACCTGTGGTGCGCGTGATGGTTGAAGGACTGAATGAGCAACTCGTCAAAAAACTGGCGGAAGATTTGGCGAGTGAAATTCAAGTTTAATACGTCATTGCTTCGCTCGCGCTCGCAATGACGCGTAGGATTAATAGCCTTTTACTGAATCCACACGATTTGTAATTTCATCCCCATTTAACAACTTACGATAAGCATCCATCAATTGCGGTGTCGCAGTTGTTGGATTCGTGACGGAGGCAATGTGAGGCGTGACGTGAATGTTAGGATGATTCCAGAATGGATGGTCGGGTGGCAAAGGTTCCGTCTGAAACACATCCAGATACACACTCGCAATGTGTTTTTCTCTGAGTGAAAAAATTAAATCTTCTTCAACCAAATGTTCACCTCGACCTAAATTAATTAAGCAAGCACCTGGTTTTAATTTTGCAAACGTATCACGATTTAAAATATTTTTTGTGTGTGGTGTCAGCGGCAACATACAAACTAGGATATCCGTTTGCGATAAGAACAAATCAAATTCTTTTTTTCCGACAAAGTCTTTAATGCCAGGAATATTTTTCGATGAATTACTCCAGCCAATGACATTTAAGCCAATGTATTGCAAACTTTCTGCCGCTTTTCGACCTAAAAAACCCAGTCCCATGATGCCAATGATTTTGTGCGAAAAATTAAAGGGCGGCTGTTTACCCCAGAAATTTTTCTGTTGGCACACATCCCAGTGATCAACGCGTTTGATGTGATGCAACACATACGTCAACACATATTGCACGATGTCATTCGCCATATACGCATCCATGACACGAATAATGGGAATTTTCTTGGGAATTTCTGCGTCAATCATTAGATGATCGACTCCTGCGCCGAGCGACGCAATACATTTTAAGTTTGAAAAATTTTTTAATCGACCAATGGGGTGACGCCATGCGATCACAAGATCGATTTGTTCCGGACGATGAATGTCGGGCCAAACCTGAATATCTAAATGGGGATCGAGTTTCAGTAATTGAGAGATAACAGCGTCAATTAACCAATGATAAAGTTTCATTTCGTGTTCATCACGACCGACGAATAATGCAATTGTCATATCATATCAGTCTCATAATCTCGCAATGACGTCTAAAAACAGTTAAATTTTCCTTTTCGCCATTTCTGCTCTACCGCTAATGTAGAAATCTTTAATAATTTAGCATCAATTTCATGCAAACACATTAAGTCAGAGGAAATTTTCTTAATACATTTTCGATTAAAATCGACTGTGCTAGGATCTCTCCCAACGATGCGACCAAATAAACTATTCTTTTCTAATTTTGGGCTTAAAATGTCGTGTATTTTTTCCAAAAGTTTTTTATACGTTTCATCATCTATGTTTTTCCCTTTCGAGTTTTGTAATACCTCAAAAATCGCCGAACATACCTCTTTTCCACTTCTTGGTAATTTATGATGATGTAACATAGGATCTGTCGTTTCCATTTCCTCGATAATTGAGATCGGAAACGCAACGATGGTGTGACTTGAATTGAGTTTAAACGTTTGATCCCAATAAAGTTGAAGAATATCGAGCAATTTTTTTCGTCGACGGTTAGGAGGTGTGAGTAAAGTTTTCTGATAGGGTTCATGTGAGTTTGTTTTTTCAGTTGTTTGAAAGCGACTTGAGTTTGATGAAGAACTCGGGGGTGTGCTTTTTGCCGTGGACTGCATCGTGGGCAGTGACAATGACGGCTCCACAGCCAACTTAATTAACTCAGGCATGACAAAAGTTTTAATTAGCCATTGATTGAAAGCTCCAGTGAGACCAATTTGATTCGTCGCATCAAGTTTTTTACTCAAAAAGCCAAAAATCTTAAATAAAAGATTGATATAAATCTCATCCGTTATTTCTGTTTTTTGTGATAACACGTCAAAAATGGCAGCGCATACTAGAGCGCCAGTTTTTGGTAGTTTAATTTGATAGAGATGACATTTATCAATAATTGCTTTTTTTAATTCGTCTTTCTTTGACGTTTCTGAAAAAGAAGTGTCTAAGGTTAAGTGGTGAATTTTGTCATTCACGTAATAAAAAAATCGGCCATTCACAAAATATAAATAGGGCTCTTGTGGTGTTGAATTAGTTTTACATATCCCTAGTAATTCACGTGTGGGGGGAACAGTCGTTAAAATACTCCTGCGGATAGGATAAAGTTGATAGAGCTCATTCGAGATATCCTGAGGAAAATCGACTATCGCACTTTCCCAAAAACCGCAAAGTAGCTTAGATGATTGTTCGCTATAAGCTTGTAAAATTGTTAATAATTGTTTTTTTCTTTTTTCGGTGACTGTCTCGACTGTTGTTTCTTTTGCTTGCTCTTTGTCTTCAGTGGAAGAAGGGGGGCGGCTGTTCGCGGATTCCAATAGAGTATCATCCTCACTGGACGAAGAGGGGCTGATAACAACTGACAGAGAGGCTGGGCCACCCTGCTTATGCTCTTCTTGCGTCATTTTAAACCACCCCACAGCTGTTTATATAAAACATTTTTAACTGTTATTTGTAGCAAATTCTACCATAAAGAGGGGGGTAAATTACATTGGTATTTCAAACAGATTGCTTTATCGTCACATCTGCCATGACTTCGCCGGGTACGCCCGTCGCAGTCGCGGTGAATTGAGAAACGGTCAAACCATCCTGGTTGGATAAGTCAGTGAGTAACGCAATTAATCGGTCAAAATCCGCTTTCTGTAAAGTCAATTGCACCGAATCATTCTCCGCCTGACGCAATTGTGTCACATGCGTTGCGAGCGGACTCTTATTCACCTCACGTTGCATGATACTCAGCAGCGACTCATTAGTCGTTGTTTTATTTTTTTGAGTATTGACGATAGATTGTAATCGTTGATCTGCATTTTGCATCCAAATCAGCAAGGCTTGATTTTGTGTAACCGATTTACGCAGGCTATCCACTTTATTGGTGAAGGGTGACCACACGATTTCATACAATAAAAATAAAATCAGTAGCGCGCCACCATAAATAATAATTTTTTTCTCGCGTAATGCTAAATTATCCCACCATTCTTTCATGAAGCACCTCGCGAGATAACTAAATTAGCTTTCACTTTCGTGCCCGCAATGGCCGCGTTTTGTTGTTTGACGTGCAGATTTTGTTGTAAAAAAGATTTTGTTAAACGATCGAGGTCATCAAATTTATCAGCGACTAATTCAAGATTTAATTGATTATCGCGAAAGTCCATGCTTTTGAGTTGGATGTGAGAAGCTGCAGCTAACTCATGACTCGATCGCGCCAGTAAAACAAGAAAATAATTTTTGTTTGCTTGATTTGTTAAGGTCGTTAATTTATTTTGCATGCGTTCACGGGGCGCAACCACTGACGTTGCTTCCGGAAAATTTTTCTTATAAATCACGTGAATGGCAGTTTCAAGATGTTTAGCTTTGTGTGCCAAAATAAAAAATGAGACGAGATGACTAAAAAACAATAACCCAATCCAAGCCAGCGTTAACACACTCGCCGTCAACCAAATTTTTTTCGTTTCAGCTGTTTTGTGTTTGGCGCGATAAGTGCCTTGTAATAAATTAATGCCCGGTTGAGCATCAAGCCATCCCGGTAATTTTTCCAGCCACGCTTGTTCAGTCAGTGAAGTTTGATGCGTAGGTAAAGCTGTGATTTTCATTTCACTTGACGCAGACATGGTATAAATTTGCAGTGCATCGGGTTTTTCAACGGTTTCTTTTAATGCAAGCTCCAGTAACACATTTACGTTATTGTGTTCAGCGGCAAATCCATCGTATTGCGTTAACCGCACTAAACCAATTTCTGGTAACACACTCAACGACCAATTTTTTCCTGCATAAGGTGATGCAAACACGGCGGAATACAATTCAATCGGGATAATGTCATATTGTTTCAGTAACGTTAACCAATCATCCATTTTTTTTCGCGATGTCACCGCGACAAATGTGTTGCCATTTTGAGGTGGATGCGCAATCGCAAAATGCAATGAATTCACATCATCGACTAATTGTTCTTCGAGCGCAAATGGTAATGCTTGCATTAAACGTTGCTGACTCATTTTCGGTAATGTCGTTTGCGTCAACAAAATATCTTGGGCTGGGACAAAAACAGTTGTGTCATGTTGTTTGAGTGAGGGAGGAATCTCAGCGAGAGACCCACGCAAAACGGATTGTAATGTCACGCCATTCTCAGTCAACAGCCAACTCAGCTGCTGCGGTTCGATCGAATGGAGATATATAATCAAACGTTTTGTCATAAAGTCCCTTTGCTTTGCCACAAAATAACAACGATCGGTTGAGAGTTTTTCATCAGGCGCATCAGCATGGTATACAACGTCACACGCTGATCGCCAATTTTCACAATCGTTTCCAAAAGAAAATAATTACTACTGACCGTTAGATTATTTTGCGCAATTGGGCTATTTTTCACAACCGGAAAATTCACCAAGGCATCTAAATTCGCAAAAGGTGTTTGCCGTCGAAATTCATCGAGCGTTTTAGCGGTTTCCAATGAAATGTCGGGACCTAAACTCATGAGAATGGGGATGGGTGCGTTGTTAATATTAATCATGGTTTTTTCCGGCAACACCGTGATGTAAGGTTCGAGTTGTGTGTAAAGTGTCGCGGTCATGCCCCTGACCATACGTAATTCGCTGATGCTCGCCATTAAACGATGTGGTGGGTGATAGGGTGGTTTGAGCTTCGCATAATAGTCTTCCAACTGCGTACTCGTGGTGTTCGATGTTATCCAATATGCAGTATTTAACACAATGTTTTGTATCGTGCCTTGATCAAGATTGGGTTGAATGATATGCAGTAAACGCGCAAAAAATTCTTGGAAAGTGGCATCAGATAAATTATTTAAATTAAATTTTCCTTGCGCATCATACAGCGTGCTCTCAATGGTCGCGCCATCCATGTCATTGACAATGTGAATCGGTGTGCGATCAATGACACGGCCCGCTTGTTGTTGCTTCCAATTAGTAATCAATTGATCGATCGCCCAATCAATCGAACCTTCCGCTAACTGTGTGGCTTTAAAGTTATTTAATAATAATTCAGTGCGCCGTGTATCAACTTGCAAACGCGCAATCATTGCAATTGCAATTGCTGCCACTAATGCAGTGACAAACAGTGCGACGATAATTGCAGCGCCAAGTTGTTTAGCTGGGTTTTTCAAGTGGTTGCCCCGTAATGACATAAAGCTGATGTATTTTACCCCAGTTTTTTAACGTCAGCGTAACACGTACTGCGCGCGGTAACACGGCGGTCGCTTGATCGGCTGGCGGCCATGTCGGTTGAAATTTATTGTTTTTATCGAGATAGTCAAATTGGAGTGCGCTGACATCGGTTAATAATGTGCGTGAATCAAACGGTGTATTTTCGGTTGGATCGAGCACGGGTGACGTTGTGCGGATCAAACGATTATCGTTGAATTGATAACGTGTGCGTTGCAAAGTTGTACGTGTCAGTGCATTAAAAGGATTTTGTAACCCTGCGTGGGTGAAAATCACCGTCGTTGAAGTACCGAGAAATCCTTCTTCTTTTTTGGATGGAGTGATAATGGGGCGATTAATGGTTTGCTCAAGATCACGTGATAATAACAGCAATGCAATTTGTAATTTCTCAAGACGCGCTGCATTTTTTTCCGTGGCTGCTTGATTGTTGATGATATTATGTAACGCGCTAATTAATATCATCGAGACAATGCTAAAAATAAAAAGTGCGACGATGATTTCGAGTAATGTAAAACCGTGTACCGTCGTCCCGCGGCTTGTCCGCGGGATCCAGTTTTTGCTGACAGAGTTATTGCGCATAAAGATAACTCACTAAATGCGCCATGGGGTTATGATCTGCTTTTTGATAAACCATCACATCCACTTTTTTGATGCGTGGATTGGGTGTTGAATTTAATGCGGCTTCCCACGACCATTCTTGTCCCAGCACCGTACTATCATTGGCTAAATGATCGGGTGCCGCAGGAATTTTTAATACACCCACACGGACAGAATTGAGAATATCCGATGCGATCCAGGTTGCAATCGTTCTATTCTGCAAATAAAGCGTATTACGAATATTTTGCGCACTGGATTTAATGATCGCGGTGAGTGCAATACTTAAAATCGCCAGCGCAATTAAGACTTCAATCAGCGTGAGTCCTGTTTCATTCTTGCGGGACAATTTCACTCGTCACCTCACCATTTGCGTGGCCGATCACTTGATAATACGGATTTTCATGTTTTTTTCCAATCATGATGGCAAACGGCGTTAAATCATTGCTCGATGAAATAATAATGCGAACTTTGCCATCCGCCGGAATTTTTTCACCATTCATGTGTAACGTGAGTTGTGTATTCGCTGGAATGTGATGTAAAGCCAATGTCGGTTGATTAAGAGGCGTCCATTTATTTTTTTCGCTTTGAAAATAATAAAATTGAAATGAAGTGGATGTTAATGAAAATCCTAACGTCGCCGGACGTAGCATCGCTTCTTGTTCGGCGAGCGTAAAGGTATTCACTAATTGATTCGCCATCGTTTCATATTGTTTGCGCTGATTGGTTTTAATGGTAATGACAGCAATACCCGCCACAATGCTGATAATCAATATCACAATCAACAATTCAATTAAGGTGAATCCACGGTGTTTGATCATTGAGAGGAAGAGGATTCGTTATTCGTATCCGCCGTCCAATTCCCAATTTCACTGCCACCTTCTTTGCCTTTGGGACCATAACTCCAAATACGCAATTTTTCATCGGTATTGACGTATTGATAAGCTTCACCCCAGGGATCCGTCGGTAATTGTTGTAAATAACCTTCTGATTTCCAATTTTGTGGAATGGGGGCTGATGTGGGTTTTTTGACGAGTGCATCTAATCCCTGATCGGTGGAGGGATAGATGCCATTATCTAATTTGTAGAGATCCAATGCGCTTTGAATCGCCAGCAAATCCTGTTTTACTTTGACGATGCGTGCTTGTTCGGGACGGCTCATGATTTTAGGCACGATCAGCGCTGCTAAAATGCCTAAAATGACGACCACGACCATGACTTCAATTAAAGTAAAACCGGATGATTTTTTCATGTATTTATCCTAAAAATTTAGTGTCACCGTCATTGCGAGCGAAGCCCTCGTCATTGCGAGCGAAGCGAAGCAATCCAGGTTTTTGACTAACAACCAAAACCTGGATTGCTTCGCTTCGCTCGCAATGACGGCTCGCAATGACGAGGTTTGGGGGTCAGTTTAGCAAAAACCCCTGCTTAAAAGAAACTGCTAAAAGTTGATAACTCTTAATAGTTTTTTAAGTATAATCATATTAAATATGTGATAATTATTTAAATAAAAGATTTGCTAATCGAGCAAAAATTGACTAAAATATAAACAATTCGAGAATTATGATGGAAAGCAATTGAATGGAAAGTGTTATTAATCATAGAGTTGCTTTTCTGGGAGTTAAAAAGTATGCCAAATCCAAAAGATACAGACGCTAAAAAAGCGGTAACAGAAGTGTTTCAAACAGGTCATACTGCGCACCTAGAAGATCTGAAAGGTGTCGCACCTAAAGTGACAAAAACATTAGATGAGAAAACGGCTGTTGTAAATACACAAAATAAAGCGGCACAGCAGGATGCAAAAGCCGGATTGGTCATGGGACTAGAAGCAAAGTCAATAGGTGCAAAAGGTGGGCCTGCGGCTGAATTACCCACGTTAAGTGCGTCCGTGCAAGATAATGTTGCAAACAGACAAACAAAGCAATTTTTGGAAGCTAATGAATTGAAGAAAGGCGTAAAGAAGGACGTGAAACCAACAGCTCCAGCCCCAGAACAAAAAAACCGAGGTCCGGGACAACGCTAAGCGATCTTACATATTGAATAAGAAATATAACGATCCATTAGGAGATATTCATGTTCGACCGGTTACAAAAGCCTTTTTTAACCGTGGAAACCGGCGAAGCCTATCAACCCATCCGTTTGACCTATGAATTACAGGATTCAGATGGATTGGTTTCAGCTTTAGAAAAATTGCAATGTCTCGAAAAAAATCCCAATGCCACGTCTTGGAATTGGTACTGGAAAAAAGAATGCGAGGATATGCATTTCGAATCATTAGATTCTTTCCGTAAAAATCCCAATCATCCGGTGCGTTTAGGCACCATCACACTGCGCCAAGACAAACTCTGTTTTAATCTACCGTCTTTCAAACGTGCCTGCATGGCCGTGCCTTTTTTCTATAAAATGATTAGCAAAGAAGTGGCGCACGTGCATCATGCCGATTTTATCAATAAAGTGTTTGCCTTAGATGAACGTTTGCCGCACGGATTTTCTGAATTATTTAAAGATGATGAACTCGATCGCATTTTGGAACAGCGCGTGGAAGATTATCACAAAGTCCAAGAACTTTGTGAAAAAGCAGCCTCTGCCGAAGAAGCATTGCAAATTTTATCCGATTACACACATTCAGAGGCCGGCAAGCGTTTACCGTATGCTGAGCGTTATCAATTTGATATTCATTCCCAAGATGATCCTGATGTGGTATTTCTTGGTTTTTATATTTATCTGCGCGGACGAGAACTAGTGGCCATCAAACGTTGGTTTGGTGAGTCGGGTTATTCTTTGGCTGATGCAGCAGATGAAACCATCGAAGCGGTTTTTGGTGGTTTAGGTGTTGATATTATCGAATAAACAAGGACGTTGATGAAGGGATGATTCAGTAATTACTTCATTTTTGATATGGATATGAGAAATAAAGTATTTTCATTACATGTACTGGGTTGGTTTTTTTTATTAAATACCGTACTTTTTTGGTTGGTTGGCTATAAGTATTTAGTCGCGATTCTTTCTTCAAAAACCCTTTATAGCACATCATTTGAATATCCTGAGTTTGTTAGCAAAAGCTTAATTATTTTTTTTACTTTTATTTCCTATGTCGGACATTTAGCGCTTTTAGCAATTTTACCTTTAGTTATTTTTGTTGTGCCGTTAATTTTATTAATGAATAAAAAAAGCATCATTCTTCCTGCGATGGTTCTCGCAAGCTCAATCAGTTTAATGATTTTATTAGTCGATACGATCATCTTTTCTATTTTTCATTTTCATATCAACCTCACATTATTAAAAATTGCTTTTGCTGATAATTTAAATGTGATTAATTTTCTTGAATTTTCTTCAAAAGAAATAGTGATGATTGTGGGGATTTTTTTATTCATCGTATTATTGGAAATGGCGTTGGTTAGGTTGAGTTGGTGGTGTGTCAGCCAACAAAAATATGTGAGAAAAAAACTCTATTTTATTATATTGGGTTGTGGCATTAGTTCTTACAGTATTTTTATTTTAACGATTGCAAATACGGATAATGTATTTGCCCAACAAACTCCAAATTTACCGCTTTACAACAATGTCATGGAGTGGTTGCTTCCATTCAAAAATAGTTTTGTGTATGTTGAGCGATATAGTGAAACCCATTTTTCGCAACCATTATTTCCGCTGGCAAAACTAAAATACCCACTGAATCCTTTAATCTGTGAAGCTAAAAAACCACATTTGAATATTTTACTCATTGGCATTGATACGTGGCGATTTGATGCCATGAATCAATTGCTAACACCGCACATTGAAAAATTTTCCAAAAAATCTTGGCAATTTACCCGACATTTCAGCGGTGGAAATTCAACGCAAGCAGGCTTGTTTTCGCTTTTTTATAGCATACCGAGTACTTATTGGTCGTCTATGTTGCAACAACATCAAGGCGCCGCCTTCATCCATGAGTTATTCAAAAAAAATTATGTGGCGAAAGTTTTTTATAGTAGTGACATCAGTGTCCCACCCATGCATAAAACTATTTTTTCCGAAATTAAAGACGTATCTACCAGCCAATCACCCGGAAAAACCAGTGTGCAGCGCGATCAATTTGTGACGAATCAATTTAAAGAATTTTTACATACGCGAAATCCCCAACAACCTTTTTTTGCATTTTTATTTTATGATAGCGCACATAGTTATTGCCAAGCAGAAGGGTTAACAGAAGTTTTTCCAGTCAAGCATCAATTTTGTAATCGTTTTATTTCAAATAAAGAGTTGATGCAAGATGCGATTAATCATTATAAAAATGGCCTACATTTTGTGGATAATGAAGTCCAAACTGTATTGAATGAACTTAAATCGCGTGGATTATTAGATAACACAATTGTGATCATCACCGGCGATCATGGCGAAGAATTTAATGACAGTCGCCAAGGATACTGGGGACACGGAAGTAATTATACGCGTTATCAAGTGCAAACACCGCTCATTATCCGCTGGCCAGGCGCGCATCCCAAAATTTTTTCCTACAACACCAATCACTATGATATTGTACCGACGCTGATGCAAAAAGTGTTGCAGTGCACGAATCCAGTCAGCGATTACAGTATCGGGTTAGGATTATTCGATAAGAAAGACCGTCCCTATATTTTGGTCGGCAGTTATATCAACATGGGCATTGTAGAAAAAAATAAAAATATTACCTTGTTAACGTCTGGCAATATTCGCATTGCAGATAATCAAGCAAATTATTTATTGAATGCAAAACCGGATATCAATATTATCGCGCAGGCGTTGATGCAGATGCGGAAATATTATTTGTATCATTAAACTTATTGTGTTCGTCCACTAGTAAAAGAAGAAGTTTTGCTACTGTGCGGCGTGGGTGGTGGTGTTGGTGCGGGTGATTCTAGTGACTTGCCTGCTTTCGGTGAGACGGGCATTACCTGAATATTTTTTTCATTAACCAGTCCATTTTTTTTCAAATTCGAAAAAATGTCTTTCAGTCTTCCATTATTTAATGCCTTCATTTGATTCTCGTCAACTGGAATGCTTTTATTTGGGTAGGTTGCGAGTGCTTTTAATTGGATTGCAGCGCTTTCTTTAATAGCTTTTAATTCCACATCTTTGCCTTGCTCTTTTTCTAATTGCACGGTTGCTATATAAGAATCTAATTCAGCTAAATGTGTATGTTTAGAACCTTCTGGAGCATTTTCATTTCGCCATATCACCATCCATTCTGGACATTTGTTTGCTGGATTATTTAAATAAGCATCGACTGCATTCCATATCAGATTAATGTGATCGTTCATGGCGCGTCCTTTAACTGCACTGGGTGCTGCGTGCAAAGCACGATGAAATTCATCTTCACTTAAAGGCATGCCTGATTCTAATGATTTCATCAAATTATAATAAGCAGATGATATACCGCCACGGTCAATCGCGTCTTTGCAAGACATGTTAAAACTCACTGGATTGAGTTTTAATAAAATATAATTCGTAAGCTCAAATTTGATGAAGTGAAAATAAACCGCTTGCATTTCAGCGGTGCTCAGCGTTTCTTTTCTATTTTTGTCTATACCGAGTTTGGCAAATGAGTTGTCTAATAAATGTTTCAAAATTTTTTCTTCGTTTGCGGTATCGACGACTGACTTGCCGTCTACTCGTTTAGCACCATACAATAATCGTTTCACATTATCGCTGATGTAAAAATCTCTATAACGTTCAGTGTCAGGGGTTGCAACACCTTTCGCGATATTCAACATTCTTTGGTACGCGGTGTTAGTTGAAATATCTTGTTGATGTTTTTTAAATGCATGATGTGACATCAAACCACCATCAGCGGGTAAAGTGATGACAGCGATATTGGGATGTCGTTTTCCTAAGTCCTCTAATTGAGAGGTAAGATCACATTCCAAGCCAGCTTCAAATCTTTTTGCAGGATTTATTCGTTGATCTCTTTTCAAGTTATTGAAATAAACATGTGTAATGATTTGTGAAGGATTTTCCGTTTGTTGTATTTCTAAAAATTTTTCAAACATTGGGCTGACACGTGGTTTATAGTTTACACGTTGACCCTGGGTTCCAAAGCGGATTTCTTGAGGTAGTTGAGGTTCAGGTAGTAAAGGCTTTTGTTTTTTTACATCCGGTTTTTTATTTTCCGCATCAATTATTAAATTTTTTTGTTCTATTTCTTCATTTCTTTTTTTTATTTTTTCCTTTGTTGCTTCTATATAGTGATAGGATCGTATCGATGCCTGACTGGTTGTAGATTGAGGTTTAAAGTCGGGAGCGAGCATCGCTCTCAAAAGTCCCATCGTTGAACCGGCTTCTGTGGGAGATGTTGCATTTTTAATTTCTACAGTGCCAGAGGCGTACTCATCATCTTTTAGGGGAAATTTCATGCGCCCTTTAATGGCAGGACCGTTTAAATCTTTCACCATTTCACCTGCACGTTCAAGTGCTAGGTTAGGGTTCGCGTAAATGGCTTTAATTCCTGCATCATGAATTGCTATAAGAAATTTTTTATCGTCATTGTCTGGTAACTGATCGATATAATTTTTCACATTTGAAAGATTATTTTCTATGCCCAGAAGATATTCAGTATAAAGATCACCATAGCCGGGATTCATTCTTTCCTCATAAAACGGCATTCCCATGTGAAACATCTCATATATTTTATTAAGAGGCGCTAATGCTGGAGGAATAACTTTTCCGGGATATTTTTTGCAGATCACATCGAGTGCATTATATATTTCTAAGAGATATTCATAGCTGTTAATATTCCTAAGCTCATTACTATCCCTAATTTTGGCTGGAGGTTTTATTTCGACTCCACCAGCAAAGCTTGGATTACGAACGTCAGCCATAAACTCCTCTGCATTTTAATGCATTTACTAATAGTTTAATTATAGATCAAAACGAGCTTCTTCGAGGCTGGCTGAAAATTTTTCTTTTAAATCATATGGTTGTATTTAACCATTGAACTGATCCAACTGGAAAATCGGCAATAAAACCGCTAAAACGATAAATAAAACAATGGCACCCATCAGCAAAATAATCGCGGGTTCAAATAAAGCAAGGCTGGTTTCAATCAAGAGACTGATGTCATTGTCTTGATTATTGGCGGCGCGCTCTAACATATTTTCTAATTGCCCACTCGATTCACCACTGGCAATCAAATGAATACTCATCGGTGGAAAATACGTTGTTTGTTTTAACGCTAAATTGATATTCGCACCTTCACGCACGCGATTCACGGCTTCATCAACCGCATAACGAATCGGTAAATTAGTGATGAGATTGGAAGAAATGGTCATCGCTTCTAAAACAGATACACCCGCTGACGATAAAATTGCAAAGGTACGCGAAAAACGTGCTGTGTTCGCGACTTTAATTGCATTGCCAATCACGGGAATGCGTAGCATTAATTGATGTGCTTTCTCACGAAACGCAATATTTTTTTTCATCTGCCAACGCAGCAAATACAGCAACACAATAATTAACAACACAACATATAATCCATAACTTTTTATTCCATTACTAACGGAAATTAAAACACTGGTCATCGCGGGCAGTGCTTGGCCGATATTGCTGTAAACAGAAACCATCTTCGGCACCACAAATTCTAATAAAAATCCCACAATACCAATCGCGACAAAAATCATAATGGTGGGATAAATTAATGCATGCATGATTTTTTGGCGCATTTCAAATTGTTGTTCGGTGTAATCGGCGAGACGTTGTAAAACAACATCCAAGTGACCGGACTTTTCGCCGGCGGAAACAGTGGCACAATATAAATTAGAAAAAGCACCCGGAAAATCACGCAGCGCAGAGGCGAGTGCATGACCTTCTAACACTTTACTGCGCACCGATAAAATCAACCCTTTGGTGCGCGGTTTTTCGGTTTGCTCAGCAACGGCCGCTAACACTTCTTCAACCGGTAAACCAGCCGCTAACAACGTCGCGAGTTGTCGCGTCATCAAGGCTAATTCTTTGGTGTTGACACGTTGCCTGCGCGAAATATTTTGCTGAGCCGCGGACGTTTTCGCGTTTTTTTCATGCGTCGCTGACACTTCGAGCGGCGTCCATCCTTTATCACGCAACAATTGACGCGCGTGTTTAGCGGACTCGGCTTCAATAATTCCTTTTTGTTTCACACCGGTGTTGTTTAATGCGACGTATTGAAAGGCGGCCATTTTTATTCATCACTCGTGACGCGCAACACTTCTTCCAGTGACGTGTCGCCTGCGAGAACGCGTTTGTAACCATCTTGGCGAATCGTCGGAAATAAAGTACGCGCATGTTTTTTCAATTGAGGTTCGGCTTGGCGATCATGAATCATTTCACGTAATTTTTCATCGATCGCAATCAATTCATACACACCACTGCGTCCACTGTAACCACTAAAACGACAAAGCTCGCAACCCACTGCATGATAAACTGTCGGGGGTGGATCGTTGGGTACATTCATCAATGCACACGAGGCTTGATCGGCAGGCACCGCTTTTTTACAGTTTTTACAGAGCAAACGAATGAGTCGTTGTGCTAACACACCAATTAAACTAGACGATAATAAAAATGGTTCGATGCCCATGTCATCTAAACGCGTGATGGCACCCACTGCGCTGTTGGTGTGTAAGGTGGATAAAACTAAATGTCCGGTTAAACTGGCTTGAATGGCAATTTGCGCCGTTTCCAAATCACGAATTTCTCCCACCATCACGACATCTGGATCTTGACGCAAAATGGAACGCAATCCCTTCGCAAATGTCATATTCACTTTGAAATTTACTTGCGTTTGACCAATGCCGGATAAGTCATATTCGATGGGATCTTCCACGGTGAGAATATTGCGCGTGTTGGTGTTCAATGTGGTTAATGCCGCATACAACGTTGTCGTTTTACCAGAACCGGTTGGGCCGGTGACTAAAATAATTCCGTGCGGTAGCGCAATTAATTTTTGCATTAAGTGTAACGTATCCGGCATCATGCCCAAATCGGCCATGTTCAAACGCGCCGATTGTTTATCCAGTAAACGTAACACCACACGTTCGCCATGACTCGTTGGCATCGTGGAGACACGCACATCGACCGCACGTCCTGCAATGCGTAAAGTGATGCGTCCATCTTGCGGCAAGCGTTTTTCTGCAATGTCTAATTTCGCCATGACTTTGATGCGTGAAACGATGAGCGGGGCTAAAATGCGCTGAGGTTCCAGCACTTCACGCAACACGCCATCGACACGAAAACGCACCATCACACGATTTTCGAATGTTTCAATGTGCACATCCGACGCGCCTTCTTTAATCGCTTCACTCAATAATGCATTTAACAAACGAATAATTGGCGCATCATCTTGCCGCTCAAGTAAATCTTCTGATTTTGGGAGTTCTTGAATGAGATCAAACAAATCCATCGATTCACCTAAATCTTCTGCCATCAACATCGCAGTACTGCTATCCGTTTCATAACTGCGCACGAGTAATTTATTAAAATTATCTTCTTGCACTTGCTCAAGCGAAATGGGCGCATTCAAATAACGACGTAATTCATTTAAGACAGTTAAACTGGGTTGTGTGTGAAAAATAATTTTTGCTAAATTGTTTTCAATTCCCGTAAATAAAACGCCGTGTTGTTTGGCGAATGAAAATGGAATTGGATTTAACATAGGCATTAATTTTTTGTCTCAAAGGGGCTTGGAAGTACAGTATTGTTTTTAAAAGGCGGCAACACGTACGGCGCTTTATCTTGTGTGCGTGATAAATCACGCGGCCAATTGAGTTGTACGTGACGCACCATGTCATATTTTGTGTTGGTAATATTGGTTGAATCATCGGGGTTACGTAAAATCGTTGGCTTCAAAAACACGAGTAAATTTTTCTTAGACACTTGTCGATTTCGTTGTTGGAAAAATAATTTTCCGATGATCGGAACATCGCCGAGCAAAGGAACTTTATTAATATTTTCTACGACGCTATTGCTAATCAATCCGCCTAACACTAAAACATCTTCACTATTGATGATCACCGCATTTTGAATATTGCTGGTGTTGATGATGGGCGTTAACCCGGGCGAATTAGGATTTTGTAATGAATCATTTTTTAAATTAATTAATAAACGCACTGCATTGCCTAAATTAATCTGCGGAATCACCTGCAATTTTAACGTCACCGGTTTTGTGCTAATCGTATTGAATGGTGCCAATGTCGTCGAGCTGACATTGGTGGCATACGATCCGGTTTGCATCGGAACTTCTTGCCCGATTTCTAAAACGGCTTTTTGATTATCTAATACGGTGATGGAAGGTGTAGATAAAATATTAGTGCCCGATTGCGTTTGTAAAAAACTTAAAATGGCAACGATATTCGTATGTGGAATGATGCCAACATTTCCGGCGCCTGGAATGGGAAAATCAGACGGCGTGCTCGGTGTTGGAATCGTCGTGGAACCCACGAGGGATCCCCATTGAATGCCCAGATTTTTTAAACTGCCTTCATCGACTTCCACAATAATGCCTTCGACCAACACTTGTGCGGGACGAATATCTAATTTAGACACGACCGCATTTAAGCTGGCCATCATGGCCGGTGGGGCGGTGATAATAATGGCATTGGTATTGGGTTCCGCTTGAATACTGGTTAAGTTTTCTGGTGCTTTGGTAGAGCGTGCGCTTCCGCCACTATTTGATGGAAGATTTGACGCAGTTGTATCGGGCGTTGAAGCGCTTCCCGAATTTTTCCCTTGCATGTTTTGCGCGATTTTACCGAGTAATGGCGCAAATTTCGCAGCTTGTAAATAACGTAGATAAAGCACTTCGGTATTTCCTTGCACGCCGCCCGTGGGTGTGTCGAGTTGCGCGACTAAAAAGCGCATATGTAAACGCGCGGATTTATTCCCACTTAACAAAATACTATTACTGCGTTCATCGGCTGCAATCGAAACTTGTGGTGTATCGCCCGATGCGCGCGATGCATTTTGTAAATTATTTAATACCGTGACTAATTGCGAGGCGGATGCTTGATGTAATGGCACGATGTCAATATTGTTCGATGATGTACGATCGATTTCACGCACGACGGTGACAATGCGTTCCAGATTATTCGCACGCCCTAATAAAATAAGCACGTTGCCGGGCGTATAAGCAGAAATATTACTCCATTGCGGCATGAGCGGGCGGATGATCGGAATTAATTGATTTGCCGAAATCGTGTCGAGTGGAATTACACGCACAACGACTTCATCGCCTTTACCGGGCACGATCGAGTTCGTGACTCGGGTGGCTTGCTCACCGCTTTCCATGTTGGGAACAATCTTCACAACACTACCATTCGAAATGGCAGAATAACCCAGCAAGCCTAAAACCGATAAAAAAACTTGATAGACTTCAGTGGGTTTAATCGGTTTGCTGGACACTAACGTAATTTTGCCGGAGACGCGTGGGTCGACGACAAAGTTTTTGCCGGTTTCCAGCGACACTTCATTGATAACACTTAAAATATCCGCATCTTGTAAATTCCATAAACGGGATTCTGGCGCTTTTTTTGCATCGGTTGTGTCTGGGAGGACGGGTGCATTAACGGGTGCATTATTCGTATCGACCGCAAAGCTTGAACTCATCATGAACGATAGTAATAAAGCTGTTAGTATAGAACAGATTAGTTTCATGCTTTTTGCTACACCCTTGTCAAAATCCTACGGTTGAAGATAACACAAATTTAGGTTGGCTTGAATCACCCTATGCGTCATTGAGCGTATACCTATCGTCATTG
>CAZOFA010000036.1:0-22583 GCA_964578975.1 uncultured Coxiellaceae bacterium | reverse complement strand
AAGATGAATAAAATATTATTTTTCTTTTTAACATGGATTTTAATTTCTACCAGTTACGCACAAGTTGCATCCCAACCTGAAAAATCAAGTTTTGGTTCAGTTAACTGGATTTCAAAAAATTCTAGAGACACGGTCACCATTGAAAATGGAAACAGCGTCCCTCTCGTCATTCAAATTTTCGTGGCGACAACCTCACCTTCTGGAATCAATGTGTCAAACTGCGGAACCACTCGAGAAGTGAAAGCAGGCAGTTCAGTGATTTGTTCTAGCAAAGACGGCACTGCCCCAGTCAATTTCACATCCAATAATCCTGATAAGCCAGCAAACGGGACTTATAATATTAAACAGCAATAGAGTTTGATGCTTTATTCACGCACACCACCGCCAGGTCTAGGAGATTTTTCTGGAGTTCTTTTTCCCTCATCATCTTGTAGCGCACTTTCAACTAATAAATTGTAGCTCTGCGCGGAACCTGCTTTCGCACTATTTTTTGCTTTTAATAAATCTGCCCCACACGTATGGCCGTTTTTGGCAGCACGATATAAAGCGTATAAACTTCCGAAAATTCCAAGAGCATTCAGAGCGTGCGTCACTATCAAAGATCCATCTGTTAGAGGGCAGTGATTATAGACAGGTGATCGAGCAACGTCATTATAACCACGATCATAGCCCATGGCATTATTACTTTTTTGTAACCAAGGTTCTACGAGCAAGATTTGATAACAAAATGCTCCGAGTGCCAATATGACCCCAGTCACCGTATAAGTTGGACCTTTAAACTGTTCACACAAACTCTCAGCGCCAGCTGTGATTTTCCTGCCTGCATAAACAAATCTACTGGCAACATAGACAGCCGCAGGCACTAGCGCTTCAGATGAAACTAATCCGATTATCGTTTCAGCTCCATTGACGGTTTGTGAGTTAAATTTTGTAACGTTATATTTTTTTGCATACTCAAAACCGCGATTACATTCTTTTTGTCCTCCTGGTGCCAAAATGAAATGTGCCATTAAAGTGCTAAAGCCCCATATCATAAAAGGAAAGGCTACATAACACATGTGTTTGTCCGATACCATGCGTAAATAAGCATTGGTTCGCTCTAATAAACGTACTTTTGGTGGAGCCATATAAATTCCTTGTTATATTTAAAAAAACGTTACGTAGAGTAACTTGATTTTTTAAAAAAGCAAAATGAATAATTGCAATTTTATTTTTCATCATTGACATCTTATTCAGTAAATCTGTAGATTACTTTAGTTATCATTTGCCAATACAAAGGATTTTTATGCGTAATTCTCTCATCAGTTTTATCGGCTTACTGTTGTTATTCACGCTTAATTTTGCATATGCAACTACCACCCCAAAAAAATGGACGTTTCTGATTTATCTCAACGGCGACAATAATCTGGATTCCTTTGGAACGAAAAATATTATTTCGATGGAAAAAGTAGGGTCAAATGATCAAGTGAATATTGTCGTGCAATGGGCAAGTCTATCTGCAAGAAAAACGGTGCGTTTATTAGTGAAGAAAAGCACTGATCCAACGAAAGTGACCTCCCCCGTCATTGAAGATATGGGACTCGTTGACATGGGTGACTATAACAGCTTGCAAGAATTTATTCGTTGGGGTGTCGAGTATTTTCCGGCCGACCATTATTTTGTCGATGTATGGGATCATGGCAGCGGTTGGCATTTACAACAACTCAAAGGTAATTTGAGAACAAATCAAAATACGCTAAATGATATCAGCTGGGATGAAATCAGTGGCCACCACATCACCACAGAACAACTTGGGCAAGCAATCGCTTATGGCGCTGGAATCATCGGGCATAAAATTGATATTTATGGCAGTGACGCGTGTTTAATGGCAATGATTGAAGTCGCACATGAAATGGCGAATTCTGTCGAAGATTATGTCGGTTCTGAAGAAGTGATTCCTGGTAATGGATGGCCTTATGCCGAATTTCTCGCACGCTGGGAAGCTCGACCCAATGCAACTGCAGATCAAATTTCAAAAATTTTGACTGAGGAGTATGTCAAATCTTATGAAGGTGGAAGTGGTGGCCAAGCTGAAGTGACTTTTTCTGCTTTTCGCATGAATAAACTGGCGCAAATTGATCGCGCATTTAGACGCGTGAGCGATGATTTACGCACCATCGATCCTCAAGATAAATCAAAAGTGCTTGATGTGGCTAATGCAACCCAAGGATTTATGCAATATGATTATCGCGATCTTGGTGATTTTCTAAAACGATTGAAGAAAGCTAATTTAAACGGAATTCCAAATAAAGATATCAATTATACTCTGGATGCGTTGAATGATTTTGTGATTGCGAATGCAGATACTCCGGGTTACAAAGCTGCAACAGGTGTATCGATTTGGTGGCCTTTAACCAATTCACAATATACTGAATATGCAGATCGTTATAGTAAGTTAGCATTTAATAATGCAACACAGTGGGGATTGACGTTGGATTTTTTATTGTCGCCTAAGTAAACTCTTTTCCTGACCTCGGTATGTTTACCGAGGTCAGGATGACCTCTATAAAAAAGTAGCACTCATGACAACCACTCGCAAAAATATCGTATTAGAAAAATATGCTCGGACTGGCCTTTATATAAGAAGAATTACTGATGGAGAATCTGAGCTTAAAATATTAAAAAAAAATGCAGCAATCATTCGATCGCTTGGTATTACCTCTTGTGCCGATTTAAAAAGAAGTTTTTTTCAAGACCTAGAAGATGATTCCATGCCTGAATTGGAAGATTTAAGATTTAGGCCTGCGACCTTTGTCAAACAAGGAATTCCGATTGAGGTTTTTCAAATGGACGAGAGCTTTGGATTGATTATTGATCCCGCGCTGGTCTATCCCGTATTTCTTTATAAAAAAAATGTCTTTAGCGATAAAATTGGTAAAAATAAAAAAAATTATAATTTTTTTCGACCTTATCGACGACATGATCTGAAAACACAAGCCGCACTCGTCGATAAAATGCATGAACTCAATTATCGCCGCTTGGGATTAATCTATGATAATTACGATGGAACCTTTGCCAAACTCAAATTACCACGTACAGAATCTTTATTATATTTGCCCGAAATCCATGAAATCATCGGTTTAGAAGTTTCTTCCTCTACCAATATAGCTAAAGCATATAGTTTTAGAACGCTATTACAAGAAGAACTACAAAAAAACATTTATTTTTATCAATATCACATCGAGCAAGGTGAATTTACCATTATCCCAGAAAAACTCATCCAAGATTGCTTAAAAAATAAAGCGCTCATTGAAGATCGATTATCGCCTTATCCAACCTTTCCCGATCACTACACCTATTTTCTAAAGGGAATTACATCGTCTTTATCACGCGAACCGCTGGCTAAACATCCACTCACCTACGAATTTACCGCAACCAGTGACCTCAATAAGGAAAATAAATTAAGATGTAAAACGTATTTTAAAGATGGCACGCCACTTATTCAGGATGATCAGGCAAGACTATTTTGCGATAAAAAAGGTGTTATACCCAAAGTGGCAGCGTTATATCGCCTCAAAAAACTAAAAGTTTGCGCTCAATTGCTAAACGATGAAAAGATCATGCATCATTTAGGTGTAAGCTGGATTCAACTCAAATCAGAAACAGTCAATCGAGCTAATGGTATATCCGAATATAAAAAAATTTTAGTTTTAAGTTTTACGCCAGTGTCCTTTGTTAATTTTGAAACTTTATTAGAAGACATTGGCTATGATCCTGCACAGCACTGGAAATGGGAACAAATGAAAACCTCACCAACAGGCGCCATAAAAATTCGCCTGTCGGTTTTACAATCGCTTGATTTTATCGAGCAGAAATTGATGGCGCTTAAAGAATCATTGGCAAAAGAACCGGCTCACAAAAAATATCGCAAAGGGTAAAACACTCTTATAACCACGTCGTCCCGCGACGTAGACTTAGTTCGCTTCGTTCACAATGACATTTCCTTAAGAATTCCTTAAGGAAAATAAAATACAATTTTTATTAAATGGAATGAATTTGCCAAAACAAGGAGGATGTATGTATTCTCATTATCAACCCATGCAACCCTATTATACGCCTGCCGCTTTCAATCAGTTAGCGAGTGCTCGGCAAAGTTTATTCGAAAATTACTTTGAACAATATAACTGCGTTAAGGAAATTATTAAAGCTGCCTATGATAGCGGAAGATTAGATGCCATGCGGGGGTTTTGGGTATTTTTTTCAGAATGGAAACGTGACAAAGATCCTGCGCAAGAAGCATTTGCAAATTCAGCTTTAAACATAACGCCAAACAACGTTTGCGATCATGTGACACGATTCAATTATTTATCTGAATTAGTTAAGATTACACAATACTTAGTAGATTGCGAACAACACAAATTAATTTTGTTATATGCGGGTCGTTTGCTGTTTGAAATGAATCTCATCGCGCCACCAAAAGCGGCTATTCAACGATTAGGTGGAATTATCCAAGAATACTATACTCAAAAAATGCAGGTGACACCGGGCTGGTTCGCTGCGAAGAAGCAACAAATGAAAAAAGCCGTGGCCAATCATGAAGAAGATCGTGCGCGACAACTTGATTTCAAGCGCATTTCCTATCAATTACTGGCTATGTTTGATGTCGCACAGGCGCGTTTTTATTTGGCAGGTTTTACTCAAGCAATCAAATTGTGGTTAGCGCTTGAAATTGATTTTGAATCCTGTGTACAAACCGATAAGAATCGTTACTTCCAATATAAGCAATCAGAATCAGAATTATATAAAATATTTTTAAAAGATTTAGGTTGCGTTGATACAGAGAATAATAAAGCTCATGCTAATGATATCCCTGATACAGCGACGAAGAGACCTCATACTAATGATTTCCCTGAAGATATTAAAAAAATTCTTCTCACACAATTAGGTAATTTTTTTGCGGAACTGAATGAAAACCAATGGAATGCGGCAGCCTTTGCAGCAGGGATACCTCCGCAAAGAACAAGCGTGGTTTTAAAGCATTATCTGACCAACTACAGAGAAAAGTTAGCGGCTTTAATAGATGCTAAAATAACGTTTGGATCGTACCAAGAAACCGTTGGAATTGTTGCGAAAAAAACCGTCTGGAACGGAGCAAAAATGGCTGCATTCTGCAGCATTCCTGCTTTCGCTCAACAACTTTATCTGTTAACAAGTTTAGAAACAGCAACGTCTGCAATATCCGGTCGAGCGGCACAACGTGCGGCAGAGCACTTTTGTCCAGCTGTGAGCTGGGCAGTGAAAAAACCTCTAAGCGTGCTCTTTGGAGCGACGCTGGGTGCTGGTGTGATAACAGCGCTCGATGTATCCATTTCTTCTGGCCTGGGTCGCTATTTAGAGTATAGTGCTGAAGAAAAATATCCAGCAAACGTTAGAAGTCCACAAATATCTTTTGAAGACTTTATTAAAGTTTGTTCGCATTTCGCAAGCAAAGAGCAAGAAACATTTTATAGTAATGTCACATTTATTTTTCCTTTACTTCGAGAAGATATAAAACTAACGATTACGCCCGCGTTATATTTTGTTCCCAATGCGCCGAAAGGAAAATGTCCCTTCATGAGTGAACTACCAGAGCAGACAGAATTTAAAGCGGTACCTCATCAAGCAGCGTATGCACCCTATCCTGCTTTTTCGCCGCCACCCGCGTCAGCACCACCCGCAGCAAATCAACAGTTCACACCGATACCGAGCGCTCCACCTTTAAGCGCTGCACCTTTAAGTCCTCATCGTGCACTCAATACCTTTGCACCTCCTGCATCTGTTTCTTCACCACCTCCTTATGGGGATGATGATTGGGAACTTTGCGAAAAGGAAAAACCGGTGTTAGCAAAAGTGATGACGGTATAAATGACATTTCCGCATGCATGTTTAGCACACCTTCCCTCGCCGGGAAGGCGTACTAAATAAGTGTGTTAATTATTCGAATTAATAAAAACAACATCTTTGATAAAATAAGTAGAACTTCCCCGCCATGGCGGCGTACCTAACGTTTGCAGATAAATTAATTTTACCGGGCGCCCTGTTTGAAATGCCGTTTGGATTTTTTCAATAATTTCTTGTTTACGCGGATCTTGATTATCGACTGTAAACGACCAAATATAAGTGGCCGCGACACCACCTTGATACATGGTGGCCTCCCCTTCCCACGTTTTCCATATTATTCCTTTTTCACTCACTTTCACCACTAAACCTGCTCGCTCACCCGTACTATAGGTGAAATGAACACCAACGATATCAAAAATTAATTTGAAAACCATGATCGTAACAGCGACTGCGATGATCCAAGAAATTAATAAGATCATCGATATCAAAAAATCTTTTAGAGAACGTTTTTTTCTTGGTTTTCGTTTCGTGATTACTTCATCTGTCATGGTAGTTTCTCTTTAATGCTCATTCTATAATTTTAGCTCAATATGCTTAAAAAAATTCAACGTAATAGGTATATTTATAATTCTTTTATAAACATGATGTTATAGGATAGTGACCTGCTACGTCAGATGCAGCAATTTTTGAAACCCACACATATTTCTCATTTGAGGCGCTTTTCTATGATTCGCCCTGATTTTGAAGCACTTGCTAGGGTGAACCCGTTGGCGAAGGACAAGGTAATGGAATGAGGGGGGTCGGCGATGTTGGATTGTTTTCATTTTCAATGGGGAGTTGTGGTGGCAAAGATTTGTTGAAAAGGTTCGGTTTTTCTAGCTTATTTTCCATTTTAGTATTCTTTTCTGCTGTATTTTCTACTTCTTTATCCACAATAAATCTCAAAATTTTAGCAAACAATGCAAGGTTAACAGCGTTCTCTTGTTCAAAATCATTGTTAATTTTGCTGCGCATAGTCGGATCGGTATACCATGCTTTTTTAATTGCAGCATAATCATATGTCTTTCCATCACTCGCTTTCACAGGCACAGTCATTATTTTGCCGGTGATCGGACAAAGCATGTCGCTAGGAATTTTTTCTTCAGGAAATTTAATGCTTTCTAATCGATGTTCTGAAGTACGTTCCAATTTACAATATGGATTCGCATAAAAATTATAAATTATTTTTCCAGCTTTGTTACAGACCACGATATCTGCGCCAAGCGCCAGGAATTTTAGTACCAGAGCACTATCTCCTTTTTGTTCTGCATACATCAAAGGTGTATTTCCATGTTGATCTTGACGGTTTAGTAATGAATGATTGGCTTTACTCATCCAAAAATCAATTACCTTTGGATCAACTTTTTGGTCGACACATTCATGTAAAATTGTTTTATCGTCATCAAAACGTTCCGCATGCACATCTGCACCCGCCGCAAGTAAAAGTTCAGCGATTTCTTGACCTTCCTCGGGTTTTGTAAATGCAAAAAATAAAGCTGTTCTGCCTTTTTCATCTCTTATGCCTTCTACACTTGCTTTATGCTCAAGTAAAAGCTGAACAATTGCTGCATTTCCAGACGCTGCTGCACTGATCAACGGGGTGCGTATACGTGGTTCGCTGAATAAGTTTAGGTTTGTATCAATTCTAGAAAGCCCGTTAACGTCAACACCTTCATTCAGTAAAACCCGGATCATCACTTTACGCTGATGGATAATTGCAAACATTAAAGCAGTAATGCCTTTATCATTACTACAATTAAGCAAGTTACACATGTCTACGCTTTTCAAATCGTTTATAAATTTATTAAAACAAAAATGATCGCCTACCTTGATCATCTCAAAAAAAGTCTCATAATCGAATGGTTTTGGATCATGGCCTGATTTCATCATTAAACCCTGGGTTTGAGTAAGAAATGGAAATATTTTATAATAATTATGACCATATGGTCAATTAATGTTCTGTTCTAATTCGCTTAGAGATTACAACTAATTGATATTTAATAATTTTTATTATAACGACGTTGAACATGCCGCATCTCTCGGCTTAGGAAGAAGTTCCTCCGGATCCTAACGTCATCCCTGATGTATCTTTCCTTGGTAATGATCTTAATTCAAATTCTTTACTGTCTGGTTGTTGTGATTTGAATAGTTGCCTAAATATTCTTCCTGATAATGACGTTGGAACTGGTGGTGCATTGCGAAGAGAATGCAAGTATTTCTTATATTCAGCAGGAGAATTATCATTTAGCCATTTATCGAATACATTAATTTGCATTTCATTCGGCTGAATTGTTTTAACGATATCAAACCAAATTGCTTGTGGCAGATTTTTAAATAGTTGTTGAAATGCACGATCAGTGAATGTCCCTGCATTAATACCTTCAATCGCTTTGACAAGCATTTCAGCTAACATCGGTGTTACATTTTTTAAATAGTCCGATTTTTTTAATTCAACTGCTTTGCATAGATCTTCTACTGCTGGAATAATATCATTCTTCATTTTGTAGCAATACCCACGAAAATAATAAGGGACTGCATACTCTGGATTTTTCGTGATACTCATATTTAAAAACGCAATTGCCGGGTCATAAAGAAATAAATGAATATAACAAACTGCAAGATTAGAATAGATGACTTTACGTTCCTTATCAGTCAAATCTGGGTTTAAACCTCTTTTTTTGTTGATCAGCTCAATTGACAAGAGCAATTCATAGTCGAGAACAGACTTTCCACCTCTATTAATATTAGAATAACATCGTGCACGCCAAAAAAGAGCTCTCGTTGATTCTGGATGTGATTTCAAATACTGATCAAAACAGTGAATTGCTATTTTATACTTCTTTTTATTGTAAAATTTAAATGCTTCATCAAGCTGTGTGGTTGCAACAGAGGATGACTCAGCAGGGATTACTGTCAGAGCTCTTGGCTTAGCTTCCTGAATACTTTTTTCTTGTTCGATCAGAATATTTTTTCGCTCTGAATCGTTGGCAAATACTAAACTCTGCTTAAAATGTTCAATTGCTTCATCAAAGCAATTTAACCAATGATAAAATTTTCCTAAAAAGAAATTAGCACGTGTTCTTAAAATGTTATCTTCTGGTAAAGCAAGTGTGAGCACTAAATGAAAATCAACGGCTGCCTTTAAATAAGGTATTTTTCGACCTGAATTCATGGTTCCCATACGATCCACATTGGCACGCGCGCGCACGTCATAAGCATCAACACACGTTGGAACGATTTTTATAAGCTCATCGCAAGTTTCAACCGCCTTTAAATATTCACCTGCATCCAAAAACTTCTCTGCTACTGCTAAATATTCCTCATCTGATAAAGTTTCACGAATCAATTGTCGTATTTTTGCATATTCGGGTGTTCCTTTTAATTTCGCATCAAATATCGAATCTGGAATTAAAAATTGTTGATATACATCCCGCCGAGCTTGATGAGATTCGATGGATAGAATAATTTTATAAAATTTTTCTGCATTGATGAAATTCATCAATGCAACAGCAGCGTCCGGATTCGAATTAAAATTTGCAATCACTCTTGAGGCAAGCTTAAAAAATAAATTATCAGAATCAGCAGAGAAAAAGATCCGATTTATTGTTAATTCCGAAGATTCTGGCAATTGCGAAGCTAACTCAATCGATCTGTTAAAATAAACCATCGCCTCATCAAAAAAACTTAAAATAGCATAAGAAAATCCAATATCACGAACACAATTAATAAATACTTCCTCACTCAAATCATCATTCTTATGAGTGGAAACTCCGGTTGCTTTGTTAAAATCTTTTAAAGCGACCACTAACAATCGATCGATAATTGCTTTTGTTGGATTATCCGTATCATGAAATAACGCACGTGAATATAATGTTTCTATATGCGTTGGATTTTCTTTTAATCTTTGGTTACATAATCGAAGGTAACCATCTGATGCTGTTGCATCGGCTGGTTTCACTTCACTTTGATTTTTTATTTCACGAAGACATTCGCGATCTGAATCGTTTGCAAATTCTGAAACGGCATCACAGATGTCAACTGCTTCTGCAAAACAGCCAAGCGATTGATAAATTCTCCCTAGGTTGACCGCAGCACTGCCGATTAATTTTTTTTTATTAGATGATCCGAGAATCAACATTAAATGGAAATTGACTGCTGCTTTAATATAATATATTTTTCGATCATCATTTGTGCCCTGCGCCATCAGGTTAAGCCCGTGGGAAAAATACGCCTCTGCACAAGTTGGATTAGATTGAATGAGCCGGCCAGAACGTTCCAGTGCTGCTTGATAGTTTTGGTCATCAAAAAGCTTGTCTATCTCTGCTAACTCTACTAAAGAATTTTCCCTGCGCAGTTCGTTTTGAATTAATTGAAAAATTCCATTCTCATTTTCTTTTGATTCCTTGAATTCTGATTTATCTTCCAAACAGGCTTGATAAATAATAATTCGATCCTGACGAGATTTAATTTTTTGGATGGATGAGAAAAATAAATCTGTTGGGGAAGCGTTTTCAATCGCTTTATTAAAACTATTTTTAGCCTCATCAAAAACATTTAGATTATGATAAATTAATCCAACACGAAGCATGCAAGTCATGTATTCTTCATTGCTGATATCTTCGCTTAGATTAATATTTATTTTTTTATTGATTTCTTTCAACGTTACAATAATCTGATAATCAACAAGTGCTTTTGTTTTTTTATCATGCTCATAGTATTGTGCACGCGCATACAATGTTTTTAGATGTGTGGGATTTGATTTTAATATTTTACTACAATCTTGAATCTCTTGATTAAACTTGGATGTATCCGAGGGCTTAATTTGTGCTTGTGATCTTTCTAGATCTTCTAAAAACATCTGCGGATTTTGTTTGGCTTTACTACTGTCGTTATAAATTTCAATGGCTTCATTATATAATTGAAACGAATGATAAAGTTTTCCTAAGACTAAACCCGCAATATCTTCTAATATTCTTTTAGTAATTGAAGCCAAAATAAATGCGATATGTAAATCGATGATGGCTTTTAAATAGGGTTTGACGTTATTCGAATTCGTTGTATCTGAGATCTGAATGTTGTTCCACGCACGCATATAATAAGCATCTACATTCGTTGGATCTCGTTCCAAGACCGTCTGACATGATTCTAGCGACCGTGTAAAATTGTTAGAATTGTGGTAATCGAATACTTCTCTTACTAGATCATCTATTTGATCCGGGATGATTAACGTATTTTGTTTAAAACGTCCGCGCATGGAAAATCCTTATTAATTTATTTTAAATGTGCGCCATTATATTCAAAAAAAAGGTATTTTAAAAAACATATTCGCAAATAGTTTGACCTTTTCCTAGGAATTCTGGTAAACTTATGTACAATTTTTTTACAGAAAACACGCGGAGAGGGTATGCATCAAGAAGCTAAAAAAGGTATGTTATTGACGTTAGGCGCCATTGGTTTGGTCGGTCTGGGCGCGATCGCTGCCGTGCTTTTATTAAAATTCACCGCAACACCAGCACCAAAACCTGCAGATCCAGCACCTGTGGTTGCTGCAGCGCCTGTTCCAGAAGTACCTGCAACACCGATGGCACAAGTCACCAGTGTTCAACCGCATTATACAATTCAATCCTACCCTACCCGCGTTTGTCATCATGTGCCGCACACAGTACTCGTCGGCGCGCCTCCCGGTGCGCATAGTGGCAGCACAGGTCTTGGCGCTGTAGTGGGTGGTATTGCGGGTGGCGCATTAGGTAATCAAGTCGGTCAAGGTCGCGGAAGAACCGCTGCAACTATCGGCGGTGTTGTGTTGGGTGCATTGGCTGGTAATTCTGTGGAAGGTAATATGAATCAACCGCCACCGCCACAAGCGGAAACTGTTGTTTCAAAAGTTTGTCACACGCAATATATACATAAGTCTGTCGTTTCAGGTTATGACGTTGGATATGTTTATAACGGACAACCCGGCACCACACACATGACCTATGCGCCTGTTGTGGGAAGTACTATTCCGTTAACCTTGCAACCAGGTTAATACCAAAAAAATAACGGAGGAAATGTATGATTGCATTTCCTCCGTTTTCATTCAGGATAAATCGTGATCTTGGCACTTTGACCTCCTATGAAAAATAATACTGTTACTTTAAAAACTCGCATCACTTTATGGCTGGCTATCATTTTATGGGCATCCGCATTCCCGGGTATTCGTGCAGGATTAGACGGCTATTCACCTGGATCACTTGCGTTATTACGATTTTTAGTGGCATCGCTCTGTATGCTCGTCATGCAACTCACGCTTCCAAAAAAAGTTTCGATGTCATGGGTTGATCGCGGATATTTAATTTTAATCGGCATGTTTGGTTTAGGAATTTATAATATCGCACTCAATTATGGTGAAATTGCGGTTCCGGCCGGCATCGCCAGTTTTATTATTAGTGTGTCACCGATTGTGACATTAATCGTCGCAGCCATTTTTTTAAAAGAAACCATCACAGCCAGTCGTTTAATCGGCATGTTCATTAGCATGTTGGGCATTGCATTAATTACATTAAGCAAAACAAATCATTTTCATTTTCAAATCGGATTTTTGTATGTCTGTATTGCGATGGTGATTGGCGGGATTTACACCGTGTTACAAAAACCGCTGTTAAAAAAATATCACGCCATCACCGTAACATCGTATATTATTTGGGGTGCAACACTTTTATTATTAATCTACTTACCTGCTATGTTACAGCATCTGCATACCGCTTCATTTCATACCACTGCAGCAGTGATTTATTTAGGCATTTTTCCCGCCTCAGCCGGTTATCTGGCTTGGAGTTATGGCCTCAAAGAAATGCCTGCGTCCCAAGCCGTGAATTATTTGTATTTTATGCCGATCATCGCAACACTGATTGGTTGGATTTGGTTAGGTGAAATTCCTGCAACGTTGGCATTATTAGGCGGATTAATTGCGCTGTTTGGTGTTTGGATTGCAGGGAATGCAAAGTAACTTTAAGGCCTTCTCGCATGAACAGCAGGAGCATGTGGTTGTGATTTTGCTGGATGCGAAGCATTAAACAGCCTGCGTGCTTTCTTTCCTCTGGGTAGAGTTAAATTTTCAATTTTCAGCAATACTGTTGCGACCGTAAAATTATTTCCTCGGCACAAACGCTCGATTAATTGTTGGCATGCAGGATTTTGTGAAGAAAAAGATAAGCGAGAAAAAGGTTGTTGTAATATTTGTTCGCGTGCTTGGTTTTTTTTCTGTGTAAGTGCCGCTTGCATCACCCCACTCGATCCAAAACAAAGAAAACTGGCAAACGATCCGATGTAAGGTAAACGATACGCGATCGTTTGATGATTGGTAAAAACAGCGATTTGTTGAGAGATGTCTTTCCCATGACAAAAAACCGTGGCGCAATTATATAACGATTCAAGTGCCTGGTTTGCTTCGTTGATGACATTTTTTCCGCAATAATACGCATGAATTGTCATTGCGCTGGTGAAAATACCAAATCCCGCGAATAGCATTTTTTGTGTAAATAAAAAGTTAGCGTCTGCATCTTTATTCTGAAGTAGCGCAATTTCGTTATTGATATGTATTTTTATTTCTTTTAATAACTGAGCCGCAACGTCTGGTGAAATTTGTTTACGAGTATCCATTTTTTTCCTATACGATTATACTGTGAGCGAGCAAGAGTAATGATAATACTTATGTCCGCATTTTTCACGGACATTTTAACTTCAAATATTGCGTATCATACGCAGAATATAACCATTTAAGGAATGTGTATGTTGCGTAATTTAATCAAAATTGTATTTGTTTGCATGTGTTTATCCCTTTCTTTCAATCTTTTTGCAAATACCCAAAAAGAAAAATCGGTAAATACTTTTTTTCAGGAATTTATTCTGGCTTATGAAAAAAAGGATATAAAATCGCTAGGCGAATTTTTTGCGCCAAATGCAGTGGTGATTGGCACAAACCAGGATGAAGTTTTGCGAGGGAAAAAAGCAATTCTTAATCAATTTAAAAAAGAATTGCAACAAATTTCCCATGCGGAGGTAAAACTCCATCCAGTGGCCATTGAAGTTAACAATGAATATGCGTTTGTTACTTATTTAATGACAGTTAGAGTAACTCCATGTGTCATTCCCGCGCAGGCGGGAATCTATTCTGAAAATGGCGCAGCACTTATTTCTAGATGGATTCCCGCCTACGCGGGAATGACAATGAGGGATGCCGCGAACATACATCACAATATGATTACAGAAAAATTACGATTTTCAGCGGGATTAATTAAGGAAAATAACCAATGGTTAATTGCACAAAGCCACTTGTCTGCGCCTGAGTCAGTGTAACCAGGATTTGTCATCAATTAACACCTCTCACGTCATACAGCTATATCATGTTGTATCTCATAAAAGAACGAATCGATATTCACCATGCTTTTGTTTGACATATCCTCACTGAGGCTCGCACACTAGGCTCAGACTTTGATTTTTGATAAGTCGACTCTGAAAAAGCGGTCGGACTCCATTTTCCTTTGGCCGGATAATTACTCGCATCAGGCTTTAAATACGATTCGTTATCTTTAAACATTTCCAATGTTTCACTGACTCGAGCATCTTCAGGTTGCGGTATAGACGTGGCGAGATACTTATTTATTTTTTGTATAACTAAAGCTCGTGCCCATCTTAAAATAAAATCATCATCAGGACTTTTCAAAAAATCATACGTTGCTCCATCCTTTGGGAAGAGAGAATTATGCGTTAATGTAAATTTGCTATTTGTCGCATGTAAATGAGGTACACGCGTTTGGCCCTGATAGTTTTCTATTGAATTTTTTTCATTTTTAAGAAGTTCTCGATAACTTGAAGATATAGCCACCGAACCCGTCGCAGAAAAAACAACGTCAAGATCAAAATTTATTTTTTGGGCATCGGTTGATTTTACACATGCAAAACTCATGCTCATTGTATTTTTTTTTGAATCGATTTTTATACCAGAGGCTTCATCAGAGATGCAGAATAAATTGCCTAATTGTGTTTTATATTTATCGTAAACTTCTTCTAATTTAAATCTTGTATCCATAGCAGCTTCCTCGTTGTGAATTCTAATGACAATTGGTTGAATATAATAAATGTGCGGTGTGAAGGAATCAAGAGTGACTGAGAGAATTATTATCCCTGCAGATTAAAGAATCAAAATATCGTATACTCCAATTGACATTTTTATAATTATTCACTTAAAGACAAGGAAAAAGTCATGAAGCTTGATGATCTAACCAACAGAAAATATGGAGAGGAAAGTCAATTTTTGAAGATGCTTGAGAAAGGTTGCGCTGCTGAATTCGAAGATCTCAAAAATACATTGTCAGAAACGCCTGAATTTCATGTAAAGGTTTTTCTCTACAACCTCATGATATGTCACACCCGAGTTGAAATGATTCGCATCATGCATATTTTACGTCAAAACGGTGAAGAAGCGATATTGAAGCTCTTTAAACTAAACCCCCATTTTAAAACAGCGAGTAAGGATGACAAAGCAGGTGTTCAATTAAATCCAACTGCTGTTAGAGGGTTGATTGAGAATAATCTTTTAAAACCACCCGCGGTACTTCCTCCCTCTTCTTGTGCTAATGCTAGAGATTTGCCTAGCCCGAAACCGCAGTGACAATATTTGCATGCCTTCCCAGCGAGGGAAGGCATACTAAACATCCAGCATTTTATTGAGTGTAATTCCTATCGTTTGATTTTTAATGCGTAGCGTGTTTTTAGTAAACAACATCCCGGATGAATTATAGATAGTCGACCCAAGGCTAGATGTATAAGCATAGCTTTGTTGATGATTGACCGTTGTGCTTGCTGATATTGAATACGTATAAGAGGCATCGATAAACCATGTTGGAGATATGTAATAAGTCATACCAAGTTGCGCGGCACCACCTAGCAACCACAGCGAAGGCGTAGAATAACTGATTAATCCTGTCACATTCACCGTCGCGCCCTCAAATTGCGCATAGCCAATGGAGTAATAATTTCGTGACGTAAGATTCGTGAGCGTTGGGCCTACGCCGAAATAAAAATATTTATTACCCAAGGTTTCGCCAATAAATCCCAGTAAATTAAATTGATGTGTCGTAGTAACTTCTACCGCATCGACATTCACCCAGCCATAAAGTGGGCTCGTCACACCTGTTTGACTGGTGATCGTTCCGACTTGTGGAATATAAAGATTTGGATTTGTTGCATTGGAATTTAAATATTGATAAGAAAATTTGAATCCATATAAATAATTTTGGTGATTCGCAAAATGTTTTACATAGCCAATTTGAATTTCAGGCGCTAACGATTGGCTATTATTTTCGAATGGTGCGCCTGTCCCTTCAGCCACCCCATTTGAATTGGAACCTGTATTGGTTGTGATATTTCCCACACCCTTCCCCCACGAATTTTGCGTGAGATGTATTGAATTATAACTGGCGCCAAGACCTAAAAATAAACCATCGTGTATTAAATTCGTATCAGTCGCATTGGCAAAACAAGCAGTTGCAAGCAAAAAATTAGCGCTTCCTATCATCCATGTTTTCAAAAAATTTCTCCTTAAGAATTACCAATAAATACAGGAAATAAAATAAAACTTCTATTAATTTTTTCAAAAACTTTACTAAGCTCACATTCGGCTCATGTTTGAAAAAATCTCTTATCAAATTAATCTAATTTGTTTTATGATGTTTGATAGTGTCATGGATTTTCAACACTTCAAAATGGAGAAATGATATGAAAACAAGGAAGTTAAGTAAGTTATTGCAGAAAACAGTTATTGCCATGTGTTTATCCCCTATCACCATCAGTTATGCAGCACAGCAACAATTAATTTGGGGTAAAGCAGATCATTATGCACCTTTATTAAAAACCTACACGTTAGATAATTCAGCCTCAACATCTAACAATTTGCGCTACCCCTCTAATTTAAACACGCAAAAAAATCCGCTGAAGACGTTGAAATTCGTTAAAGCCCAAGTAGATGAAACGCAAACCAGTCATGTGCGCTATCAACAGTATTATCATAATTTACTGGTTTGGGGTGGAGAAATTTCTTATCATCTTTCAGCCACAAAAAATATGGTGACGGGTGAGCTGGTGACTGGAATACAGCAAGATGTGGCTAATTTAAATGGTAAAATTTCGCTTGAGCAAGCTAAAAAAATTGCCTTAGAAAATAATATTGTTAACACACCGATCAATATTCAAAAAATTATTTTCTTTGATAAGAAAGATTCGAATAAAGCGCAATTAGCTTATTATGTCACTTATCTTAATCAGACAAAAAGCGGACCTGAACTGCCTTCCTATATTATTGATGCAAATACTGGAAAAATTTTACATCAATGGGATGCGCTGGCACACGGGGATGGGCATGGCGGTATTTTAAGACTTTATGAATATGATTTCTTTTACCCCGCCGGTGGTAGAGGGCTATTTGGTGGTATACCGACGAATTTTGATATCGCAGGTTGCGATCAAACAACTGAGTTTTCTGAAATTATTACATTGAATAATACACCCGTAAAAGGATTACAATTTTCACTCCCTGTTTCAAAAAAGGATGAAATCACTTATAAACTTTCTCCTTTCAAATTTACTTGTTATTACCCCAGCTATGAAAATAAAGATGATGGTGGATATGCACCCGTCAATGGTGGCGTGTCTCCCATGAATGATGCAGCGTATTTTGCGAGCGAAACCAATGAAATGTGGACCGATCAATATAAAATACCGTCGCTGAAAGGGATTCGCATATTCACTCATGTCGGTCAACTTGACGATTCATTTGCTTGTGGACCCACTTGTTTCAAAACCGCTGGAGTTGAGGGAAATCCGCAAATTGTTTTGGGTAATGGTGATGCCATTTACTTTCCTCTCACGTCAGCTGACATAGTTGCCCATGAGTTGGGACATCTTTTATTGGATGAAAATTCTGAGGTCGCCGTTTCTTACGAGGGAGCACCGATTAGTGAATCATTTGCTGACATGACAGGAATCGCGTTGAAAAATTATTTAAGTAAAAATGGTTATGCCTGGTATTGGAGCGGTGATTGGACCATCGGCGATAAGGTGACTAAAGATCGGAAACCGATTCGTTATTTGGATGATCCCAAAAAAGATGGATATTCGATTGATAATTTAAATAATTATTATCCTTCGTTACCTGCTCACTATGCGAGTGGAGTATATAATAAAGCATTTTATTTATTGAGCACGACGAAAGATTGGTCGATTGATAAAGCCTATGAAGTGGTTCTTGGCGCAATGAAATATTGGACCATGTATACATTATTAGACACAGGCTCTTGTGGCATCATCCAATCTGCGATAGATAAAGGCTACTCACAATACGATGTCATGGCTGCTTTTGAAAAAGTAGGCGTCAAGTGTCCGACCAACTTAAGTGACACACAAAAAAGTTAATGTTGTGATGTGGTCATACGAGAAAAAACTGGGTCATTAATTATATGGCCCAGTTTTTTTTAAAGGAGGAATTTAGGACTTTTGCGGATTCTGCCCGCCACCAAAATGACGTTCAGCAACACAGTTATAAACTTCAACAGCAGAATCATCATCTAAATTGGTGAATTCTAACGTTGATACTTTGGAAACATCAGCAACAACCGTTCTAAGGACATATTCATTACTCACATTTTTAATGGGTAATTTAATGATTCCAGAAAGGTCTTTACCGCTCAGAGAATACTTATCAAAACTGGGTTGAACTGAAACAAACTTTTGCCCGACTTCTCCCTGGCTCGCTATGATGCAAATCACATCGTAAGGCGTATATTTTTCCAAATTACTAAGAGAGATCGTGCCTGGCATCTTCGGTGACATGACTACATGCTCAGGACTCAATGGAATGTATCTTGGAGCTGCAATTGCCAAATTAGCAGACGCTAAAGCGAGTAAAAATAATATACATTTTTTCATAGGCTTATCCTTATCATTGTAAGTGGATCATTTTAATACGTTAACTTTGATAATGCAATTATTTTAACCCGTTCTTCATGATTGTATTGATTTTTTTTGTTATTTTGCAAAAAAATCGGACAAATATGGCTATTTATTGTACAATATATGCTCTTTGAGGAATATATTAATGTTTCACATTGAGAGCGAATATAAAGCAGCTTGGCAATTTGGTGGCTTTCGAGTTGATGTTCTGCCCCACAAATACAAGTTACATATTTGTATCCATCCAGATGAATTGGAACAGGTACAAGATGAAGTTCTTCAGTTATTGGAAGACTCGATGCATCGTCTAAAAATATTATATAAAACTTATAATATCGAAAGCGTATCCAGCAAAAGATCTAAACTGAATGATAATCATAAACGTCAAATGCACAGCCCCATTGTGATTTATCTGAATAATTATCCTGATGAAAATTACATGGCGGAAGTCGCTCAATTATGTGAAAAAATCGAAACTGTTTTAGCAAAAATTAAATCGGGCACAAAAAAATATCGCGCTGAATGTGATTTACCGCTCACACCGCATATTATATTTCGTCAAGCATATCGTAATGCAACTGCGTTGATTAAAGAAAATTATATTGAAGCATTAGATGACAAACATGCATTGCAACTAAAAAAACAGGGACAAAATTCAATTTATTATCAAAAATTATCTACATCACCCCTGCTCGCCATTCCTCATTTAAAAGTTAAATTTATGTATGAAATGGAAACATTCGTCAACCAGCTCGAAAATTACCGCGCTAAACTGCTGCGCAAATTCGATAAAAGTAAAAATAAACGGAAAAAAGAAAATGATCGCTTGATGTTATTGGAGCATATCCACCAAATCAGTCAGCAGATTAAATCGATTAAAGAAAAAGTAAGGAATTATACGAATCAGGAATTTGCAGATGAGCAAACAGCGGAAAAATTGTTTGCAGAAGAAATTCAGATAACAACAGTCGCAGTACGGGCTATACAAACAAAAAAGAAAAATCAATTAGTCATTGATCATCATGAGGATCAAACAAATCAGCAGATCAAAATGCTGTTAGCGAATCTTAGCAAACATCAAAATATACTAATGAAAAAATTCGTTTCGATCATTTACCAATATTACTTACAAGGCGATCTGACGCCTGACATCGCGCGTTATTTAATTCCAACTTTAGAAACATTGAATATCTTATTAAATTATTCCTCCGTTGAAAATTATTTGAATTTTTCACAGGCTGCGCAGCAATTACAGATTCATACCAATTTAATGAGTGATAAAGATGATTATGAAGAGATACTTCAGCGCATTGATAAAATTCAAGATGAATTGTATTTGAAAGTTTTGCAGGAAAATGCTGAACTCAACCCATTAATTGCTTTGAAGGAATGTGACCCGCATCGATTTAAAAAAATGATTAGAAAAACAAATCACGCTCATCTTGTCGCACAACATACTTATCCTGACTACGCACAAGCATTTGAGAATGCTTTAAATGATTTACAAGAAAAATGCACGTTAGTTTTTGGTTTGGATAAATCGCCCATGTTCATTCGAATTATTTCAGATAAATATATAAATACTGATTTAGCAGCTGAAATCCTACCTGGCATTACTCTGCTATTACAAAAATCTTTAGCAATTTTGAAAGATCCATCCCTACTCACTTTCGATCAGTTTTTTCAAGTTTTGGAAAATTTAAAATCCGTCGTGCAAAGCAGGCATAACAAAATGGATTATGCACAAATGATCGAATCTATCAATGAATTTAAAGATCATCGATTATTAAATGTGATTTGTGCATTCATCAAAAATCACGATCTAAGGTCCTTACAACAATTACAAGCGCAGCATCCAGCTGAATTTAAGGACATGATCATCAAAGCAGATAAATTGATGTTGAGAGAAGCAGCACTGCATCATTCATTTAATATTTATAATTTTCTCCGAGCCCATGGCGCTGAGGAACAAGGCGAGGTAGCGCATAAAATTAATTATAAAATTACCTATCCTCCAGGTCATATCAGAATGCTTAAAATTCACGAATCGCAGGCTTTATTATCTATTCCTGATCAATTAAACCAAGCAATGGCCCATAAAATTGGGTTATCGAATCGCCTTCAAGCGTTGATTGATGCTGTTGATGCGCACGATTCTTCAATGACGAACCCATCCTTTTTGTCCAAGCGCTTATTTTCAAAAACATTTGCGCGCAATCAACTCGTAAAAAGCGCCGCTCAGAAACTGCTAGATTTAATTAATAACTTTCCTTATCCACAAAATTGCCAACCCGTTGGATTTACCGTTGATGAAATGCGCGTGTTATCGACGCATAGCAAAACAAAGCAATCTGAATTTGAAATACAATTAATGAACCTTTTCAATGAATGTGTTGACCAGCATTTAATATATCCGGCATCCGGTATTGATTATCGAATTGAATTAGATGGAAAAAATAATAAAATGACACAGCGTATTGTCACCGCAAATCAAATCATTCTTCATGATAAAGCGTCAGAAAAAACCTTTGAGCCATCACATCAATTTTTATATGAAGCATCGATCGATCCAATTTATATGAATCAAGATAAAAAAAATGAATTGATGCTGTTTGAAAATCGGTTACGTCAATCGGGTGGATCAAAACTCTCTGCAGTCAAAATCTGTTAACAACACTCAGTGCGGTAATAACTGTTCGAAGAATATTAATAAATCTGACTTTGCAATAAATTTTTAAACCGAACAAACCACGTCGTCCCGCGACGACGTGGTTTATGACCCGTTCTGATCTATTCCTTTGTTGTAACTTATTTCATTTCAAAACGAGATAAACATTTTTCGACATCTTTTTCATCAAACTTCAAGGAATGAAGCCTGGCCCATAATATAAATTGAGATTTATAGGTTTCCGTTGTTTGATGATTTCTATCAGATAACCATAAGGCATGCGCAACCTTTTCTGGCGTTAAAGCTTTAGGTTTTACTTTAAGATGTTTCAAAAAGAAAGGATAGTTATATTTCTGGGATTCAATTATCGTAACATCCTGTAAAGCAATTCTTGAAGAAAAAACTTTATTTAATTGACAGTAAAAAAATTTGCTGCCATTGAATTTAGCATTACCTATTGTTGAATCAGTAAAAAGACAATGATAAAATTTGTTATGATTTAAACGTACATTTGTAAAGTCAGCGCCTCTCAAATCAACAAAAGGAAATTCATGCCAGGTTACAGTACGGTTTCCAAAACGAATATTTTTTAAATTGAATCCTGCCATCATAGGTGTAAATTCATTATACACAGGCAAACTTGAATTTTTATAAACCTCAGCATACTCAGTATCACTTATATCTAAAATACAATTCGTATTCGCCCATACTCTAATATACTCCCGTAATACGAGCATCTTATCAGTAGACGATATGTCATCCTGATGATCATCAAAAAATTTTTTTGTGTCTAGATAGAGTTGCTTGCAAAATTTCTTTTTTTCAGTGAAATAATCTTCTGGGAACTGATCTAAAGGAATCTGTGCTTCATTTTTGAGTTGTGGAACGGTATCCTTAAATTGCTGGAACCTTTCTTTTATGACATCTATTGGATTGCGATCTGATAACATATATAAGTCCTTAATGAACAAATGGCTTCCTGGGCAGGCAATTTTATAAAAGTCATATCGGTGATTTTCATTGTGGATTA
>CAZOFA010000035.1:0-22735 GCA_964578975.1 uncultured Coxiellaceae bacterium | reverse complement strand
ATAATTCCATCGGACAACGCACGCCTTTCGGCACATACACAAATGAACCATCGCTAAATACCGCTGAATTTAAACTCGCGAAAAAATTATCGCGATAGGGCACCACCGTTCCTAAATATTTTTCAATGAGCTCAGGATGTTTTTGTACCGCCTCTGAGAACGAACAGAAAATAACACCGGCTTCCGCTAATTTACTTTTAAAAGTCGTGGCCACCGACACACTATCAAACACTGCATCCACCGCGACACCGGCCAAACGACCTTGTTCATGCAACGGAATGCCGAGTTTTTTATACGTTTCGAGTAATTTAGGATCCACTTCGTCTAAACTTTTCGGCGCATCTTTTTTTACTTTGGGTGCCGAGTAATAAATAATTTTTTGATAATCGATGTCGGGATAATGCAGATGTGCCCATTGTGGTGGTGATAGTGTTAACCAGTATTGATACGCACGTAAACGCCACTGCAACATAAATTCCGGTTCATTTTTCAATTGAGAAATTTTGCGGATGATGTCTTCTGACAATCCCGGGGCGAAAGAATCTGATTCAATCGTGGTGACAAACCCATATTGATAATTTTGATTGACGATATTTTTAATGTGTTGATTGGTGGTCATGTTATCGTCCTGTTACTTTAATCGGTATACCGTTCCAAACCAGCGGATGTCGATGCAAAGGACTGGTCATATCGCGCAAGGTTAAACTGCTCAATGCCGTCAAAATGACTTGATTGATGAGCTGCCAGTTTCCTTTGATGCCGCACAACGAATCGATGACACAGGTCTTTTTTTTCGAACAACACTCTGTCATGGCCAAATGACCTTCGATGGCAGAAACAATATCCGCGACCGTCATTTCATCCGGAGAATACGCTAATTGATAGCCACCCCCCGTACCACGGTAGGATTGCACTAATCCCGCTTCTAATAATATTTTCAGTAACTTGCTCACGGTTGGTAAGGTGATATGCGTACGTTCAGCAATTTCTCTGGCACTGGCGATCTGGTGAGGATCCCGCACAAAGAAGCTTAAAATGACGATGGCATAATCGGTCAATTTGCTAATGCGTAACATAGGTCTTAGGTCTTCAAATTCTTTATTTTAAGGTCGGATATAGTACCGCAGTTGTACTGATTGTAGCAATAAGAAATCGATGTGGGTAATATGGGTTTTCACCGGAGGAGCGAGGTTATGCCGACACAGGATGAATTAGAAATTATTTATTTCTCAATCGATGGAGATGGTGCGGTATTCGGTAAGCATTTTCGTGAAGGTCAACAAATCACTTCAGCGGATGGTTCAAAGGTATGGCTAAGAGAAAATATAGCCGATGATGACCAAGTTTTACTAGAAACAAATCAACCCTTAATAGCGCATATCAAAGCAACACTGGCCAGCAAAAAATATGATAAGGCCTATATTATTTCCGGCTCAACGCGTCAAGACCCGGCGATAGAAATTTATTCGAGTCGCGTGCACTGGGATATGCCTTACTATTGTGCGGCATTGAGAAAAATTACCAAGGCAGTGAATGATGCGCTTGCAGATGAAAAAGATGCGGCTATTCCCATACCGCGCGTTGAATTAGATGAATACCTAGTCGTTGATGATATTTCTCACCGGCCGTACGGTTATCATTTCGATTTAATTGCGGGAAAAGACAAGGAGCGGGATACCTCTTGGGCTGATTCGTGCGCCAAAACGTTGATCGATCCTTCGAAACTAACTCTCGTTTTAATGCAAACGCATAAAATTGCCAAGCAACATCCAAACGCAAATATTACTTATCAGTTGTTGGATGATCATTATAAAGATCTTCTCGAACCTCTTTATCTGTATGGATTAAAAAATGCAGCATTATTTCCAAGCAATGTCACCAGTTTTTTCTTGCATTATATTAATAATAATCCCGTGACGAATAGTACTCCTGCGCTACGCGGTGAGGGTCTCGTCGAGCATGATTATTTTAATAAAATTAGAAATTTTTATTATTTTTACATTTGTGATTTAAACAATAGTACTTTCCAATACGTGACCGCTCAAAATGCCAATATGCTGCTTTGGCCGGATATAAAAAAACATCCAGCGAATGAACATATGGCGTTAGCTCCTTTCAGATACAGCGTTTTTGCCATGTTGCAAATGCGCGTGCAATTTAGCCCCATCGGGCAAGTTGTCACGACTCATACGATGGCTGCAGAACAAGAATTTGATCGAACTCCATCTGAGGCAAGAAAACTCCAGATCATCGAAAATATGTATACTTTAAAAAAAGTGGTTTTGCGGTATCTTCAATTAGAAAAAGATTTCGCAAACAATATGGATTTTATGCGCCCTCAATTAATAAACCAGTTTCTTCAAGACATCATGCCGGTGGTGGATCCGTTTTACAGAATTGTCTGTTCCACTCAATTCCCAAAACCACCCATCGCAAAAATTTATAAGGACATCATCGATATTGCTAACACCAAACAAAATCGTGCAAAATCCGTGATAACATCGGCGCAGACACCTTCGCAAGGAAAATCAACCCATGCAATATAATAAACTCGGTCGTGCTGGCATCAAAGTCAGTGAAGTGTCATTTGGTTCATGGATTACGTTTGCGAAACAATTAGATGCCAATGCAATCAGAGAATTTATGCATGTTGGTTTTGATCACGGCATTAATTTTTTTGATACGGCAGAAGGTTATGCGCATGGTGAAGCGGAAGTGTTAATGGGAAAAGCGCTGAAAGATTTTCGTCGTGAAGATGTGGTGATTTCGACGAAACTTTTTTGGGGTGGCAATGGGCCGAATGATACCGGATTATCGCGTAAACATTTATTAGAAGGTACGCGCAATTCATTACGTCGTTTGCAACTGGATTATGTTGATTTGCTTTTTTGTCATCGACCCGATGCCGACACCCCGATCGAAGAAACGGTGTTAGCCATGGATTATTTAGTGCGCCAAGGTTACGTGCTGTATTGGGGAACATCAGAGTGGAAGGCAAAAGATATTGAAAGCGCTTTTAAAATTGCGGAGCAGCTGGGTTGCATCAAACCCTCCATGGAACAACCCAAATATAATATGTTTTTTCGCGATCATTTAGAAAAAGATTATTTACCATTATTTGAACGCTATGGTTTAGGCACCACAATTTGGAGTCCACTGGCCTCTGGCATTTTATCGGGAAAATATGATCACGGCATTCCGCCCGATAGTCGACTGGATAAGGAAGCTTGGTTGATTCCCGCGAATTTTCAACAGCAAGTTGCAAAAGTTAAAGAAATCTCTAAAATTGCCGATAATTTAAGTTGTACCACAGCACAATTAGCGATCGCCTGGTGCCTGAAAAATCCGCATGTGAGTACGGTCATCACAGGTGCTTCGAAGAAAGAACAATTAATAGAAAACTTAGAAGCGGTGGAAATAAAATCCGCTTTAACGCCGGAGCTAATGGCGAGGATTGATAAAATATTAAAATGAAAAATCATATTACGTTAAATGGTCTTGAGCTCAGTGTAAATTTAGGTTGGCCGCAAGGTGAACGCATCAAACAACAAATCGTTACACTCGATGTCACACTGCATTTCAAAACACCGCCCAACGCGTGCAGCACGGATCAATTAGAAGATACGTATTGTTATGATCATTTGGTGAGTGTGATAAAAACAAGTGTGGCAACGCGTAATTTTCGTTTGTTAGAACATTTAGGCTATGAAATTCATCGTGCGATTAAACAAGAGGTGGCCAAAGAAATCGCCGTCGAAATTTGTATCACAAAAAAACCGGCTATTTTAAATTTAACGCGTGGTGTGACATTCTGTTATAGCGATGAGGAATAAAGCAACATGGTCATCTTGGGTTTGGGTTCAAATTTAGGTGATCGTTTAGCCCATTTGCGTCTTGCTTTAGATTATCTAAAAAAAATTCCTGATTTTTATGTCGAACAAATTTCTCCGGTTTATATTTCAGATGCGCTCGTCGCGGATAACGCACCGACTGCAGCGGATTTACCTTATTTAAATTTAGCATTGCGCGCGCAGACGACGCTTGAACCACTTGAATTATTGCAGCATGTCAAAGCGATTGAGAAAAAAGTGGGGCGCACACCAAGTAAAGATTGGGGACCGCGTGTGATCGATATTGATTTATTAGCGTGGGATGATTTGCAACTTTATACTGAAAAATTGCATATTCCGCATGAACATTTACTGGAACGTCCTTTTGCTTTATGGCCATTATCAGATGTCGCACCTTTTTGGATTTATCCGGGACAAACAAAAACCGCCGCGGAATTGGCCGAGCGTTTTGGCTCACGTTTTACCGGTGAGGCGCCTTTGCATGCACGGCAAATTGCGCAGCGCATTGATACGCCACAACTGGTTGGCATTATTAATGTGACACCGGATTCTTTTTCGGATGGCGGGCAATATGAAAATGTTGCGCACGCGGTCGAACAATTAAAAAAATTGGTCGTTGCCGGTGCAGAAATTATTGATATCGGTGCTGAGGCGACTAATCCAAACGCGCAAGCGATTTCAGCGGAAGAAGAGTGGCGACGATTAGAACCCGTGCTGTCTGCCATTCTCACGTCGACCTCGGCGCTTGCACCCAAAATAAGTGTCGATACACGCCATGCCGATGTCGCGCAAAAAGCGTTGGAATTAGGGGTTAATTGGATTAATGATGTGAGTGGTTTAGATGATATTAAAATGCGTGAGCTGTTAAGCGAAAACACGTGTGATATTGTGCTCATGCATCATCTTGGCATTCCGGTGGATCGAAAAAAAATTTTACCGCGTGATAAAAATCCTGTGGATCTTGTTTTAGAGTGGGCAAAAAAACGCTTAGACGAAATATCACAGAACAATATTTCAGAGAAAAGAATTATTTTTGATGTTGGTATTGGTTTTGGCAAAAATGCCGAGCAATCGCTCGCACTGTTAAAAAATATCGAACGTTTTCGTGAATTGGGTACACGATTATTAGTGGGTCATTCACGCAAAATTTTTCTCGGGCAGTTTACTGATAAAACTTTTGCGGAGCGTGATATTGAAACCGCAACGCTTTCACTTTTTTTATGCGAAAAACAAATTGATTATTTACGCGTGCATAATGTAGGAATGCATGCGCGGATGTTTAAGGCCAAATCTGCACTACATGTCATTCCCGCGCAGGCGGGAACCCATTCAGATAGATTCCCGCCTACGCGGGAATGACACATCATACACATCCGCCACCGTATAAAACGAACCAAACACCACAATCCGATCATTTTTTTCGGATGCTTTATTTGCCGCTGCATACGCATTTTTAATCGAAGGAAAAGTAAAAACCGCATCGATTGAGCGCGTACGAAAACAATATTCTAACATCGATAATGAAGCGCCGCGTTCGACCGACAACGGTGCAATGTACCATTCATCAATCTCTTCTTGCAGCATCGCGATCGTTCCAATGATATCTTTATCGGCTAACATAGAAAAAACCGCGCGCGATTTGCCAACACCCGGATTTTGTTTTAAAAAATTTTCTAAATAAAAAGCGGCCGCTGGGTTGTGCGACACATCTAAAATTGTTGTTACGTCGCCAGGAATAATTTGAATGCGCCCAGCTAAATGAACCTCTCTCATCGCTTGATCGATGGCTTCACGTTTAACCGATAATTTTTCTTGCATGAGTTCAACTACCATCAACACCGACGACATGTTTTGTAACATCAACTGTGGCAGAGGCAGATTTTTTAAACGTTTTTTTTCACTCCACCATGTCCACGTCGATGACTGCTGTTCAAAACCAAATTGTTGGCCTTGACGAAATAATGGAACGAAATTCTCCGTCGCAAACTTTTGCAGCGACACCGGTGGATCGATATCACCACACACTGCAGGTTTGCCCGAACGAAAAATACCGGCTTTTTCGATGGCAATTTTATCGCGCGTATCGCCCAACCAATCGGCATGATCAATGGCAATGCTGGTGACCACCGACACATCGGCATCAATCATATTCACGGCATCTAAGCGTCCGCCTAATCCCACTTCCAAAATGCCAACATCCAATTGGTGTTCACGGAATAGATAAAGCGCGGCTAAGGTATCAAATTCAAATTGCGTCAGTGTGATATCCGCGCGTGCTTGTTCGATTTTTTCAAATGCACGAATAAAATCTTCATCTGAAGCATTCTCGCCCTCAATACGCACTAATTCATTAAATCGATAAAGATAGGGTGAGGTGAACGCACCGACTTTGTAACCCGCGGCCAAATAAACTGCTTCCAGTCCTGCGACCGTTGAGCCTTTGCCATTGGTTCCGCCCACGATGAGGATGGGGTGATGAGGGTTTAATAAATTCAAGCGCTTGGCCACGGTTTTAACGCGTTCCAATCCCAGATCCATGGATTGTCTGTGCTGTTTTTTGATATGTTCCACCCAATCTTGTAAATTACGCTGCATATATTTTTATCTCAACAACCTGTCAATAACCTATCCGTTAAGCTCTGCATTGTCTGTGCAAAAGCGGGGTAAAACAACCACCCCCCTATTTTATCCCAGATGATACCCATGTTTCACACACCCAGCGCTCAAGTAATCCACAGAGTAATACATCCATAACATGATGAATATATTAATGAAAACATGGTTTTCCACAGAAAATCCCCACCTATATAAAAAGAAAAATAAGAAAGAATATATATAAAAGAGTTATGTTGATTAGCGCGGGGCTTAAAGGAAAAATGGCCTACAGGTTGAAGTAGATCTAAAGTATATATTGGTATATACTGGTATATATAAGTATTACTCGAGGTGAAATATGGCCTATAAAGCACTGCCTGTTAAAGTACCTGTAGAGCTTGATCAAAGACTCACTATGCTTGCTCGCAAAACGCATCGCTCTAAATCTTTTTACATAAGAGAAGCGCTCATGAATTACTTGGAAGAAGTAGAAGATACCTATTTAGCACTACAAGCTTTAGAAGAAAAAGGACGCAATTACTCAATAGCTGAAGTTGCTCGTGAAATCGGTTTGACAAAAGATGAGGAGAAAGAGATTGGTTTGGACGATAAAGTTTAATGCTAGCGCTCTTAAGCAATTTAAAAAATTAGATAAATCTATCCAGAAAAAGATCCTTAAGTTTTTAACCCTTCGTATCTCACCATTAGAAAATCCACGCATATCTGGTAAGCCTCTATCCTATGATAAATTTGGTTTATGGCGTTACCGCATTGAAGACTTTCGTATTGTTTGCCAAATAAACGATGATGCACTTCTTATTCTTGTCGTACGAGTAGGGCATCGGAAAGAAGTTTATGAATGAAAGTTTGACAAAAATCAAAATGAAACCTATCATTAGCCCCCTGATTTTAAATTGTTATTGATGGAAAATAAGCTATGAAAAGAACATTCCAACCCAGCGTGATACCACGCAAGAGAAAACATGGTTTTCGTGCCAGAATGGCGACAATGGATGGACGTAAAGTATTAAGTCGACGTCGCGCGAAAGGTCGTAAGCGATTGATTCCATAGACATTAATTTGAAAAAAACGTTGGTCTTTTCTCATCGTCAGCGACTTATCACAAAAGCTGAATTCAATTATGTGTTTGAAAAGCCTTTGAAGATAAGTCAGAAACATTTAACTCTTCTTTACAAACCTAATCAGGTAGCGTTTGCAAGAATTGGGGTTATTGTGGGAAAACGTGTGGTGAATAACGCTGTTGCAAGAAATCGCATCAGACGTATTGTAAGAGAAAGCTTTCGCTTTCATCAGGAGAAGTTAACCGGTTGGGATATCGTGATTATTGCTCGTCAACAATGCGATACTTTAACCAAAGAAAAAATCCGAGAAGGTATAGATTACTTGTGGGAAAAATTACTGAAGCATTCTCAAAACTGCTCATTATCTTGATACGAGCATATAAATACCTTGTCAGTCCTCTCATCGGTCCTTGTTGTCGTTTTCATCCAACCTGTTCAACGTATGCGATTGAAGCAATACAACAATGGGGATTTTTTCACGGTGGTTACTTTACATTAAAACGAATTTTACGCTGCCATCCTTGGGCTCAAGGTGGTGATGATCCTATTCCGGAAAATAAACCAAAATGCCAACAAATATGATTGATTATTTACGAATTGCTCTCTACGTCACTTTAGCCGTGATTATTTTAATTTTATTCCAAGCGTGGGATCACGAACATGTAAAACTTGCGCCAACACCCGTCGCCCAAACATCAACGACACCAAATTATGTGCCTCAATTAGCGGATAGTTCCCCATCGGTTAAATCAGCAACGCAAGCGGTGTCCGCTGACACAGAAACGAGTGCAGTGCCTGCAACTAAACTAATTCATATCACCACTGATGTGATGAATGTGGATATCAATCCGGTTGGCGGCAATGTGGTGAGAACCGAGTTGTTAAAATTTCCAGAAGAATTAAATTCAACCGCGCCATTCTTATTACTCAACGATGCATCCAACACACGTTATATCGCACAAAGTGGAATGCTGGGTGCAAATGGCCCAGACACATCCAATGGACAAGCCACTTATTCAACTGAGAAGACAGATTACACATTAGCAAATGGCCAAAAAGAATTAATGGTCAAACTGAATTGGAAAAATTCAGCCGGCATTATTTTTACCAAAACATTTATTTTTCACCCGAATGATTATGCGATTGATGTGAGTTATCAAATTAATAACCAATCAAATCAAGCGTGGGATGGAAATCTTTATTTACAATTAATGCGCAACAACACACCGCCGACCAGTAAACACGGTATTGTGAATTTCGCGACGTATTTTGGTGCAGCGCTTTCAAGTCCTGATAAACCGTTCACAAAAATTAGTTTCAAAAAAATGGATAGCGATAATCTCAATCAATCCATCACAGGTGGTTGGGCTGCGATGATTCAGCATTATTTTGTGAGTGCTTGGGTACCTCCGCGAAATAGCACATCGCAGTATTTTACGCGTGTGACAACGGATGGCTTGTACACCATTGGTATGATTGGACCTAAAGTTTCGGTCAAACCAGGTGAACAAATGAGTACGCAAGCAAAATTGTATACCGGTCCCGCGATTGCAGATGATTTAGAAAAAGTTGCTCCCGGATTACAGTTGACGATTGATTATGGTTGGTTATGGATGATCTCCGTCGCTATTTTCTGGATGATGCAGAAAATTTATAACGTGGTGGGCAATTGGGGCTGGTCGATTGTGATTGTGACCTTGCTGATCAAATTAATGTTCTATCATTTGTCCGCAAAAAGTTATCGCTCCATGAGTGGCTTGAAAAAATTGCAACCGAAAATTAATGCGCTCAAAGAACGTTTTGGTGATGACAAACAAAAATTTACCCAAGCGACGTTAGAACTTTACAAAAAAGAAAAAGTGAATCCCATGAGTGGTTGTTTGCCGATTCTGATTCAGATCCCGGTGTTCATCGCACTCTATTGGGTATTAATTGAAAGTGTGCAACTGCGTCAAGCACCTTTCATGTTCTGGATTCAAGATTTGTCGACCTATGATCCTTTTTATATTTTGCCTGTGATGATGGGATTATCGATGTTTTTACAACAACGCTTAAATCCACCACCGCCAGATCCGATGCAAGCAAAATTGATGATGTTGATGCCAGTGGTATTTACTTTCTTATTTGCGAAATTTCCAGCGGGATTGATGTTGTATTGGTTTGTGAATAATACACTTTCGTTTTTACAACAATGGTACATCATGCACAGCATGGAAAAAACGGCGAACGCCAAAAAATCATCATGAACACATTAGACACCATCGTCGCCACTGCAACACCACCTGGGCGCGGTGGTGTCGCGATTGTGCGCGTATCGGGTCCGCTCGTTCATCACATCTGCGAAAAATTAATTAAAAAAAAACTTAAATCCCGTTTTGCCACGTATTCTTGTTTTTATGATCAATCGGATCAAGCGATTGATGAAGGTATCGCATTATTTTTTCCTAAACCCAATTCATTTACCGGCGAAGATATTTTAGAACTACAAGGTCATGGTGGACCGCATGTTGTGGATTGCTTAATACAACGAATTTTATCGCTCGGCGCACGCTTGGCACGCCCGGGTGAATTTTCTGAACGTGCTTTTTTAAATGATAAAATGGATTTGACCCAAGCAGAAGCAATTGCAGATTTAATTGATGCAGCGTCCACGCAAGCAGCGCGAAATGCATTACGTTCTCTGCAAGGCGAATTTTCAAAAAAAATTCACACACTCGTCGAAAAAATTATTCATTTGCGCATGTATATTGAAGCGGCGATTGATTTTGTCGAAGAAGAAATTGATTTTTTAAATCATGGGCAAATTTCACAGCAATTATCGCAAACTATTCACGATCTTGGAACGATTCAAGCAGAAGCGGTGCAAGGCAGTTTGTTTCGTGAAGGTATTACGATTGTGATTGCGGGAAAACCGAATAGTGGTAAATCGAGTTTGCTGAATCGCTTAAGTGGCAAAGACACCGCGATTGTGACGGATATTCCTGGCACGACACGCGATTTGTTGCGTGAACAAATTCAAATTGATGGAATACCTTTGCATATTATTGATACGGCTGGATTGCGCGACAGTGATGATCGTATTGAGCAAGAGGGCATTCGTCGGGCGCGGGATGAAATGACGCGGGCGGATTTGATTTTGTTGGTGACGGATGCAAGTTTGGAATCGTCATCTCTGGATCCCGCGGACAAGCCGCGGGACGACGGTTGTTTTCTCATCAGAAATAAAATTGATTTACTCAATGAAGAGCCGTCGCTTAAAAAAAATCAGCATCAAACCATTATTTCACTTTCTGCAAAAATGGGCACAGGCATTGATTTACTGAGAGAACATATTAAAACTTTTATGGGATTTAATAACACGCTCGAAGGAAATTTTTCCGCGCGCCGCCGCCACTTAGACGCATTGATTCGCGCGAAAGAATTTTTATTGAATGGACAACAACAATTATTAGAATTTAAAGCAGGCGAACTTGTCGCAGAAGATTTAAGACAAGCACAACAGGCATTAAATGAAATTACCGGTGAATTTAGTTCGGATGATTTATTAGGAAGAATTTTTGGGAGTTTTTGTATTGGGAAATGACGTTTATGTGAACGTTAAGGAAATATTTAAGAAATGAAAAAATCAACACACCATGTTCTCCTCGGCTTCGATTTCGGTATGAAACGCATTGGCGTTGCTGTGGGACAAACTGTCACACAAACTGCACGACCGCTCGTGACGATTGCTGCAAAAGAAGGCGAACCCTCCTGGGATGACATCAGCAAATTAATCAAAAAATGGCAACCGGATGGCATCGTCGTGGGTATTCCACTGAACATGGATGGCACGACTCAACCGTTAACCGAATTTGCGCGCGCCTTCGCTGAAAAATTAACACAACGATTTAATTTACCCGTCTATGAAATGGATGAGCGGTTAAGTACCAAAGATGCACGCGAACGATTGTATGCTTTAGGTGGATATAAAGCATTACAGAATGGACAAGTGGATCGTGTCGCTGCACAATTGGTCTTACAAAATTGGTTAACCACACATAAAGAGTAAGTTATGAACATGCCTTCAGAACGTAGCACTTATTTTTTGGGATTTATTTTTTCTGTTTTATTACTGGGAATCACGTTTTACATACAACGATTCGATGGCTTTACGCCCTGCCCACTGTGTATTTTGCAACGCTTTGCCTTGATAAGCTTCAGCGGATTTTTTTTCTTGGGATTTGTTTTCGGGCGACAAAAATTCGTGTCTTTGTTTATGAGTATTTTCGCAAGCTTGGTTTCGTTAATTGGAATTTTATTGTCGGGTCGTCAAGTTTGGCTTCAGCATTTACCCGCCAGTCGACATGAAGATTGTGGCGCAAGTTTATCTTATCTCATTCAAGCATTACCCTTTGATCAAGTTATTGTTAAAATCATGCAGGGAACGGCTGAATGTTCGAAAAAAGGTTGGGATTTTTTGCATTTGAGTTTAGCAGAATGGTCTTTGATCGTGTTTGTGATTTTATTCTTAAGTAGTTTGTGGCAGGTCAAACGAACATTACAACGTTAATTTTCAAGGAGCGATTGAGCATGACCCGGATGAAGTTTTTTTGTTTATTTGCGCTTGCATTGTGTATGACCTCTTTGCATGCACAAAATCCTTTTGGTCAAACGTTGCAGATTAATACGCGTTTTCGTTCCATCACAGGTAAACCAACCTGGCTTTTAATTGTGCGTGATGTCAATACGGGTGTGGTGTCACCGTATTTATTTGATATAAAAAATAATGATAATTATTGGATTGCATTTACCTACGGTCACTCGTATCGTATCACCGTATCAAAAATGAAATTTGGTCCACTTGCCGTCATTAACAATTTTTGTCGTCTCGAAAACGGCATTATTTCCGGTCAATCCATGATGGTGAGTGTCTGGGGTCGTCTAACGCCTTATCGCGGCAATTCTGAATGTCGCGTCTTAAAATATAAAAGCAGTAATTTTCCGATAACAACAAGTGGGTAAATCATATGAAATTGAATAATATCTTAGAAGCCATCGGGCGAACACCGCTCGTTCGTTTAAATCGTATTGGGCATGAACTTCCTTGCGAACTGTATGCAAAATGCGAATTTTTGAATCCAGGCGGATCGGTGAAAGATCGTATTGCCTGGCATATGATTGAAGAAGCAGAAAAAAGCGGTGAAATCAAACCGGGTGATACTTTAATTGAAGCTACCTCCGGCAACACTGGCATTGGATTTGCGTTAGCCGGTGCGGTGAAAGGATATAACATCATTATCACCATGCCAGAAAAAATGAGTCACGAAAAACAAGTGGTGATTGAAGCATTAGGCGCAAAAATTTATCGTACGCCGACCAAAGCCGCTTGGAATGATCCCGATAGTCATATTGAATTGGCGAAAAGATTAAATAAAGAAATTCCGCGTTCACATATTCTCGATCAATATAGCAATCAATCCAATCCAGACGTGCATTATCATTACACCGCACAAGAGATTTTAGACGATGCTGGTGACAATCTTGCGATGGTGGTGATGTCCGTGGGTACGGGTGGCACCGCGACCGGTGTGGCGCGTCGTTTAAAAGAAGTGAATCCCAAGATACAAATTATTGGTGTGGATCCTTATGGATCGATTTTAGGGGGCGGCACTGAAATTTTTCCTTATTTGGTGGAAGGCATTGGTTATGATTTTGTACCCGACGTATTAGACAATTCGCTGATTGATCAATATGTCAAAGTGAATGACAAAGATTCTTTTTTAATGGCGCGTCGTTTAATTAGAGAAGAAGGTTTACTCGTGGGCGGTTCCAGTGGTTCGACGGTTTGGGGGGCATTGCAAGTCGCAAATCGTCTGAAAAAAGGCGAAAAATGTGTGATCGTGCTGGGCGATGGCATTCGCAATTATCTGACAAGATTTGCCGATGACAAATGGATGAAAGCGCACGGATTTTTGGAAACCACAACCGCCTAGGAAAATTTTCTCATGAAAAAAAATTCATTCGATATTAAAACGCGCGTGATTCATGCGGGTCAAACGCCTGATCCTGCAACCGGTGCGGTGATGACCCCGATTTATGCGACCTCAACCTATGTGCAAACCAGTCCGGGAAAACACAAAGGGTATGAATATTCGCGCACGCGCAATCCGACGCGTGATGCGTATGAAAATTGTGTGGCGGACATTGAATCGGGACAACGTGGTTTTGCGTTTGCCTCAGGCATGGCAGCGATTGCAACGGTGTTAGAAGTGTTACAACCGAATGATCACATCATTGCGATGGATGATTTATACGGCGGCACGTATCGATTACTCGATCGCGTACGCAAGCGTTCGGCAGGTTTAAAAGTTTCATTCGTGAATTTAAGTGATGCTGATCAAGTGGAAAAAGAAATTCGTCCCGAGACACGCATGATCTGGGTCGAAACGCCAACCAATCCAATGTTAAAACTGGTCGATCTGAAAAAAATGGCGGCGCTTGCCAAAAAACACAAAATAATTTCCGTGGCCGACAATACATTTGCCACACCTATTTTACAACGTCCGCTCGAACTGGGATTTGATTTAGTATTGCATTCAGCGACGAAATATCTCAACGGACATTCTGACATGGTGGGCGGCATTGTCGTGGTGGGTGAAAATAAAGAATTAGCAGAGCAACTGGCGTTTTTACAAAATTCGGTGGGCGCGATTGCGGGCCCATTTGATAGTTTTCTTGCACTACGTGGTTTAAAAACCTTGGCGTTGCGTATGGAACGACATTGCAGCAACGCATTTGAACTGGCGCAATGGTTACAAGCGCATCCAAAAGTTTCTAAAGTGATTTATCCCGGACTTAAAAATCATCCGCAACATGAGTTAGCAAAACAACAAATGCGTCTTTTTGGTGGGATGATTTCAGTCGAATTAAAATGTGATTTGGCCGAAACCGTTGCGATATTAGAGCGTTGTCATTTGTTTGCGTTAGCAGAAAGTTTGGGTGGTGTGGAAAGTTTGATTGAACATCCGGCTATTATGACGCATGCCAGTGTTCCTAAAGATCAACGTGAAAAATTAGGCATTAAAGATAGCTTGATTCGAATTTCCGTGGGTGTGGAAGGAGTTGATGATTTAAAACGTGATCTTGAGCATGCGTTTGGATGATGATTGTCACCTCGTAATTATTCACGGAGCATCAATCGAAGTGTCATTGCGACCCAGAACGAAGCGAAGGGAAGCAATCCAGGTGTTGCGTGTCAGTCAAAAACCTGGATTGCTTCCCCTTCACTTCGTTCTGGGTCGCAATGACGAGATTCAAAGTAGTGCCTAACTCATCTGGCAGTGAGCGAGTTTCTCTTCAATCGGGCCTCTTAAATGCGCAGCGCTCCATGTGCCAACATAATATCGACGAAATCGACAATAGGCATTTAAGCTGGCTTCAGAAATATTTAATGCTTCGCCTAACACCATAATCAGCCGATCATGTAATTCACTGCTATAAAGAGTTTTGAGACCAAAATAAAAATCGGTTAATTGCTCCGTTAATTCTTTTTGATTTTGAATGGTAGTGAGCGTGATAAGAAAGTTATTTGCTTTATCAAAATGCGTTGCTTTCCGCCCGAATCTTTTTGTCTTGCAATAATCCGTTAAAACATTTTTAACCGCAGTTTTATAAAGATCTAAGCTTTGATAGGACATTTTGTGTTCCTTAAAATGATTCATTCGAGGATCACTTTATAAGAAGAATATGACAATTTGATGACAGACTTATAAATGGTTGTGCTATGATTTTTGTTATGTTTTTACTCTGAGAGTGTAATCACATGGATGAGATTATATTTTGTTTGGTAGGAATTTTTCTGGCAAGCAACGCATTCGCCGCTTATCCACCCCCCGTGGCTGCGACTTATTACCCCATCTACAATAATAGTGTAGGGCAATATGTCGAGCCGAGACTTGATATGCCTTTTAATAAAGTGAGCACGATCTTTGTTGCGTTTGCTCATGTGTACCCTTCCGATGATAATCGCGGTGCGTACTTAGATTTTGAAGTGAATCAGCCTGATGAAGTCAACCGACTGCCAAAACTGATGAACACTGCACGGCAAGTCAATCCGAAAATTAAAATTTTAATTTCTTTAGGCTGGGAACATAACGATTGGACGTATATTAGTAATGATTACATCAATCAGGCCAATCAATTTGTTCCGAGCGTGATAAATTTTATTCGCGCACATCAGTTAGATGGATTTGATATTGATGATGAAAGTATTAATGGCTCATCCGGGTATATTACGCAAGATCACTTTGATGGTGTGATTAAAAATTTACGCGCGGCACTCGATCAAGCGGGCAACGAAGATCACAAAACGTATTATTTATCGATTACACCTGCCGCAGGTATAGCAAATGTCGATCAAAATAATATGGATTATTTTGATTTAATCAACACACAAAATTACGGTGGCAGTGATCCAACGGATTTTATTTCACAACTGGGCTATCAACATCCAGAACGCATGACGCAAGGAATTGATGTGGATGGTTGCGATAGCGATATTCCAACCAGCAAGCCTTATGCAGGACTTTTTAGTTGGAATATGACTGCTGATATTCGTTGTAAATATTATTTTACCGATGAAATCGCGAAAAAAGTGGGATATAACCAGTAGCTAAACATCAAAACAAAAATTCCCGGTTTCGATCATAAAGAATATCTCTCAATGATAACGTAAATGGTTTGCTTGTGAGATTCGTAAGCAAATAAGCCCGTTGTTAACAAACCCGAAGTTTCTTGGGCTTCGGGTTTTCTTTCACATAACATAAAATTTATTTATTGCGCTGAACCAAACTCATATAGCAATTTTCTTTCGAGCGTTGCAGACAAATTTTTTCATGTCTGACGACATTTCTTTTTGTGTTTTTTGCGTCAGGTGAATAATTTCCATTAGCAGATACATTTTTAATGCCGCTGTTTTTCAAGGCTTCAATACCATCATTTCCTATTTTATTGAAGTCCACATCTAAGAAGTCCAACGTATTATTCTTGGATAACGCCAGCGCACCATCATTTTGAATGGCATTATGTCTTAAAATAAGAATTTTTAATGTTGTATTTTCCCCTAAATCCATCACATCGTTATCGCTTAGAAAGTTGGCATCAAGACTCAAATCGTGCAGACGGCTTATTTGAGATAACGCACGCACTCCGTCGCGATCAATAAAATTGTTTTCCAGATAAATTCCATAAATGGCCGGAAGCGTATTGAGTGCGCTCGCGCCACTGGAGCCAATTGCACAATTTGCGGCAAAAATCTCGCTTAAATGAGCGTGATGTGCAAGCGTTTTTATTCCATTATTACCGATCGGGTTCTGATCGACGTCGAGCAATTCTAATGGCATCAAAGCAATAATCGCCATTCCACTGGCATCAATATTATTATTCTGAACTTGTAGCCAGCGAATTTTTTTATTTTTTGCGAGCGCGGTTAATGCGCTATTATCAAATGCATTTTGTCCCACATCTAAATTCCACACCGTCGGCTGATTTGCCAGCGCGCTGATACCCGCATCGCTAATGTTATTTTGCTCAACAAAAAGTTGTTGAAGATTTTTGCTTTGCGCGAGTGCAATCGCACCTTTGTCGCCAATCATATTATTATCGATATCCAGTGCGTCGGTGAGAGAATCCATTTGCGCAATAATCGCAGCACCCTCAGCGCCCAGGTGGTTATCGTTAATGAATAACTCACTCACAGTGTGATTATTTTTTAAAGCAGCGATACCCGCGGGCCCGATATTATTCCACCCGAGAAAAAGGTCAGTGACGTTGGGATAGTTAGTGAGTGCCGTTGCAACAGCGGGCATATCCGCATCTTGTATATCACACGTATCTAACTCCATTTGCGCACCACCTCCCACAATATGCTCATCAATATGATCCAAACATGTATTGGCGAGGATGGAAGGAGAGATGGATAAACTACCGGTGACCAAGAGAGAGCAAAAAATTTTTTTCATGAGATTATTTCCTTTTAATTAAAATCAAGTCATTGCGAGCGAAGCAATGACGTTTTTATGCAACAACTTTGTGGGAGTGGACAGTAGCGGATTATGAGGAAAAAAACAAGTTACTTGTCATCATGATCAATGATGCGGCCAGGCTGTTTTGGTTGATGGGTTCGAGCCATTTGTTTCGAGGAAAAAAGTTTTCGAATGCGTGCAATGACATAGAGAATACAACCGACGATCGCGCCTAAAATCAGAATATAGGAAAACAAAATAATTCCCAACACCAACACCACTAACATGATGCCCACAAACATAAACGGAAGCATTTTTTCAAAGATCGATTTCATATTAAAACTCTTCCCATAAAGTCGTGGTCGGTTCGGTATACGTTGGGTCATCGCGTAAACGATAAATTCGTTCGTGTTTCGCAATTTCTTTTTGTTGTGATTTTGAAAGTTCAGGATGGCTGCGATCAAATTCCGCTAAGAATTTATCGATTTCACTCACATAGCTCATTTGTTTTTTTGTCATGGAAACTCCCCTTAAACCTGCATTATTGTAGCATAGATTACTTGCAGGAAAGGCATACATCTTTGATACTATAGTAAACCTAAGTTGTGAGTTATGGAGTACAAATGAAATTGTTAGGAAAAAAATCGGCTATTCTCATTGGGTTAGTGTTGATGAGTCTAGCCAGCACGGCAACTTATGCAAAAAAGCATTCACGGCATCATCGGCACCATTCCGCTCACCCTGCAGCCCAAAATAGCACGGGCGCCATCTACGGCTCCGCAAACTTAGTCGATGTGATTAACCAAGCGATTAACAAGGCAGATTCTAAAGCCATTATTGGAATTGAAGTTAAGTCCATGAAAAGTGGCGAAATGCTTTATAAACGCAACGAAAAGCAACTATTCACGCCAGCCAGTACGTTAAAAATTTTAACGGCAGAAGCTGCCCTGATTTTTCTGGGGCCTGATTTTTCGTTCAATACACAAGTGTTAACGGATGCCAAATCAACCACCGCTGGCATGGTCAATGGGGATATTTATTTGGTGCACAGTGGCGACCCGACTTTAACCTATTATGATTTGACCGATTTAATGGTGGCGTTGAAATCCCAGCAAATTCAGGGGATTAATGGCAATGTGTATGTGGATAACACCGCCTATGATCAAGATAATGTGGGACCCGGTTGGATCGAAAAAGATATGCATTATTGTTATGCCGCACCGATTAATGCAAGCATTGTGAATCACAATTGTATTTCGCTCGAGATTACCCCGGGAAAATCGGTGGGACACTTAGCGACCGTGATTGAAAATCCCCGCTATTATTATTCGGGCATTGCAAACTCCGTGGTGACGAAACCGGCGCACAGTCGTTCGTGTCATTTATCCCTGACGACGCAAACGGATAATACCATTACCATTGATGGTTGCATGACCAAAGGTCGTTATTCGCGCTCAGGTATTGTGGTGATTGCAAATATTGTGAAATACAACGAATCATTATTAAGAAGTTTATTCAATCGTTTTGGGATTCAAATCACGGGTCATATTAGTGCACGCGCGGCACCCAATCATTTAGCGGTATTAGCCGAACATCAATCGAAACCGTTGCGCGTGTTAATCAGCGAAATGTTAAAAAAATCTGATAATGTTATTGCCGGTTCGTTATTTAAAAAAATGGGTGAACTGTATTCGAGTCAACCGGGGAGTTGGTCGAATGGAAGTAATGCGGTGAAACAAGTTCTCGCCCAAAAAGCGGCGGTGGATACAGCGCAGATGCATGTGATTGATGGGTCTGGCTTATCACGCGATAACCAAGTGACACCGGCGCAAATGATGCAAGTGTTGGATTATGCGTTTCATAATTACACGACGAATTATGAATTTATTTCTGCATTGCCGATCGCGGGAGTGGATGGAACGTTGAAATATCGTTTGCGCAATGTGGCGTGGAAGGTGCGCGCGAAAACCGGAACGATTGCCGGTGTCGTGTCGCTTGCGGGATATGCGGTGAGCAAAGAGCATGAACCGATTGCATTTGTGATTATTGTGAATGGGCATAATGGTAATATTTGGCGCTATCGTGAAATTGAAGATAAGATTGCGACGGCGTTGACGAATTATGTGCGTTAAAAATAGCAGATTAGAAATCCTTCCCACGCAGGGGGAAGGATTTCTTAGCTGCTGGCTCTAGGCTGAGTGGATTATATTTTTTTCCTCGCGCAGCTTGATCCTTCTTTTCTTAATTGCGGCGCAGGATTTTTTGCCAAAAACAAGACAGCTTGATTTTCAATAATTTTAACAACTTCTAATTTTTTTTCTGCATCAAGTCTTAATGTAATCACATAGGTCCCATACTCTGCGCCATACAAAAATTTCGTCACCTTATCATCTTGGGTTAATTTCACGGTAAGTTTACCACTTGCGAGTTCTTCAACTGCTTTGTCAATAGCTGCTTGAGGAACATCAATATTTATTGTTTTTGAAACACAATCTTTAAAGCTGAATCTAACCGCTTGATCAAACGTAACATCATTAGGATTAAATGGATTGGGATTTTTTTTAATTCTGCTCGGTGAAATACGAAGAACATTATCTTTACCATGTTGGAGGAATTCAGAAATATGTCTTTGTGCCATGAGCATCTGTGATTTTCCAAACAATGTTGATATGCGTGATAATCGGTTAAGCATATTTTTCTCCTGGTTTTTTAAAAATGGTGTCATGCCAACTTTCGCTGACATGACACATGGTTTGAATTATTATTTTCTTAATGCGGGTTGTTGTTCTTGCGCTAATTCAGCAACACCTGATGAAAACAAAACGGTTTTTTCCCATTTCATTTTTTCCTCAGTCACCTCAATTGCTTTTAGTTTCTGTTGTGGATTAAATGTTAAAGCAATAGTACGCGATTTATAATCAGCACCAAATAGCATACTGGATACAAGATCTGTATTTAAAACTTTTTGTGTCAGCTGGATACTCAAGCTACCATCGGGCAGTTGTTGGGGTTTTTTAAGTGCTTCATCAATTTGAGCTTTGGAAACTTCAATGTCGACTAAATTTCCTTGATGTACGAAGCTAAATTTAACCATCTTTTCAAAAATACTGTAAGCAGGATCATTCGGATGATACAAACTTTTAATTTCAGATTTACTCTTTGAAATGCCAAATTTTTCTGACGTACTCATGGCATCCCATATCGATTGAAATTGTATGCCTTGAGAAAAATTTTTTTTCGACATAAAAAATCCCGCATTTCCCAACAATTTTGGTGCGCGTACTAAAGCTCGAGCTAACATATATTATCCTTATTTAAAAATTTATTGCTTAAAATGATAGAGAAGGTTTATTGCTCATTAAATAAAAAACAATGATTAAAGCGATAAAAGCAGGAATACCTAATAAACACCATAATCGAAAATATTGTTGATACTGATGAGACAAAGCTGTTTTATTGGTGTGCGCATCGATTGCTAAATCACGACAACGCATTTGTAACCAAACGACCGGTAACCAACAAATTCCTGCGATTGCATAACCAATGATGGATCCCCAGATCCAAAAATTTAACCAGGAATATCCTTTCAAATAGACCAAGGTAAATCCTGTCACTGCTTGTATCACACCGGATGTCGCTGTAAAAAGCCAATCTGCAATCACAACGACAGCAGTGGCTTGCGCAATCAGTTCAATATTTTTTTGTCGATTCACATAAAACATATAAAACGCCGTGCCGAGTCCAGTGCCGAATAATACAGAGGCGCTGATGATATGCAATATCTTAATCCAGTCATACCACATTATCGTTCACTCTCTAACGCCATCATCACGAGAATGGCAACTAATAAAGGAATATTTTTTGCGATCGGTGCAAATGGATTGAGCCAAAAAGCGGGGAGCAAAAAAGAAATCGTGAGCGTATAAATCACAATGAGCGCGCATTGCAGTGTGCCAATGATATTGAGTCGATAATTCAATAATGTTGCAACACCCAACAAAATATCGATCGCACTCAACGCATACATTGAAAATGATGGAATATGTGCTTGCGCCATCACGTCAATACTAAAAGAACGAGTGCTGGGTAACAGACTGACAACGCCGGAAAAAATCCAAATAAATGCGATACTCAAACGCAACAAGGGGCGCAGAAAAAATAATCGCGCATGCCAACGATCTTGCACGCTGCTCACCATGCCGTTTAATCCGGCAGTAAAACCGCGCGGTTTGAAGTGCATGTTGTTTTCTAGATTTTTTATTTCGGCATCACTCGCAATATTATCCACCGACATCATTTTGATCCCCGTTTCGCTTAACGGTGAATTCGGTAAAAAATTTCCGATTTTGGCGCCTAAGTTAAGCAAAAAACCTGGCATGGACAGTGGCCATGCTTTTTTAAATCCAAGCCACGCACGTAATTTGATAAGAATATTTTTTGCGGAAAGTTTTTCATCGCCCACCGCGCAGAGGATTTGTTTATCGGGTAATGTTAATGATTTTTCGATAATCAAGGTTAAATCATCTAAATGCACCGGTTGTTGCAATTGGGAGGCAGCGCCCGGGAGTGGAAGGATCACGGGGAAACCGGCTAATCCACGAAACAATGATGTACCACCATATGAACCTTTACCATAGACCAAACCGGGGCGAATGATGGTTGAAGCAATCGGTAAAGTTTGTAAATATTCATCGAGCGCTAATTTACTTTTCGCATACGGCACATCCACTTTATCCACACCGAGTGCCGAAATGTGAATGATTTTTTTTATTTTTTGCGCGACACACGCAGCGAATAACGCTTTCGGGGTTTCGTAGTGAATCGCCCACATGGTTTTTTCTTTGACGGTTTGAAACACGCCCACACAATTGATGACAACGTCAATGTCGTTTAGGTGTGGTCGCCAATGATCCGGTTGCGTCGCTTTGGTAAAATCCATTTTAAAAACGCGTTCATGTGGAATATTTTCGAATAATTTTCCATGTACACACGCAACAATCGTATGACCGGACGCAGTCAATCGTGTGATAATTTCTCGTGCGATAAAACCATTGGCACCGGTTATTAAAATACGCATGTTTTATTCCATACTCCATCGTGAATTTGCCCGCTCATTCTAAAATATTTGATGTCTAATGTCATTCCCGATCGGGCGCGCTCAGTCACACGTCGTCCCCCCGCGGGGTAGGGGGGGGCGAGGGGAGAA
>CAZOFA010000034.1:0-22840 GCA_964578975.1 uncultured Coxiellaceae bacterium | reverse complement strand
ATTAATATATATATAAATATTTAATTATTTTTAAATTCCAGTTATTTGTTTCGCCCCCCCCCCCTTTTTTTAAATCACCCCCCCACCCCCCCCCCCCCCCCACGAAAGCATCTAGGGTGGTGCCGTCATGGCAGATGCCATCACATAAAGTGTATTGGTTTTAGAATCGCCATTGTCATATTCATTGATATTCGATTGCAGCGCCTGATTCCAGAATTGATTTTGATCCTGCGGTGGCGCACCAAACATCGCGCCTTTTACAAGAGTCCATTTCCATTGCGGCGAATTGCCAAGTTTTGGTATTAATGGCGCTAATTTTTCTTGATAAAATTCTTCTATCCATGTTTTTTGTAACAATGTTTTTGAAATTTGCGTAAACGGCATCATGATAATGCCATAACGATATTGCTCATCTCCGCCAAAAAAAGTTGTATCATGCACTTTTCCATTCCACACCATGGCGGTTGAAAGATGATTTTTTTCGAAGCCAACGTCAGTTCCATCCGTTGCTTTATACACATAAACATCACTGTCTTTGGGAATTTGCCAATAATGTTGTGCGCCACGAATTTCGCGCGCTAACAAAAATCGTCCCCAGTTTTCAAGCGCTGGATTATTTAACGCTTGTCCGTAGAGCGCAATGCCGTAGTATGAATTCACCGCTTCACTGATGGATTCCTGATTTTTGCCATCGCCTGTCGCCCATAAACCTTCCGCCCATGAATGGCCATCAAAATCATCTTGCATACGCAACCGTGGGAAATACGGATCATCGTTATTCGGATTTGCATAATCACGAATTAATGTATCACCCCATTGTTGTGGCGTGTAGGAACGACCGGCAGTGGTTTTCATCCACGCGGGATCATACTTTGCAATGACGGCAAGACCGTAAATGAAATATCCGTAATGAAAATGATGATCGTTATACATGTAATTTTGATAGTCAGGACACTTCACTGCATCTTCAATAATGCCACCAAAACTCGTGTCATATTGTAACGCGCAATTGTTGGATAATGATGAAAGCCAGTATTTTTCAAGATAACTTTCCATATTGGTAAGCAACTTTTTACGCGCATCTGCATCATTAATTTGATCTGCCACCACCAACATGCGACCCGCGCGCGCTAATTCTTTTCCGCCAAAATAAGCATCGCGCGACCAATTTTCTTCATTCAGCGCACTGACATCTTCATGCAATGCAGTTTGCAGCGCCTTTACTTGGAGATCCGTGAGAGAATTTGTATCTTGAAATGAAACCACGGGTAATGTTTCTTGCATACTCAAGGTTGAACTATATTTTCCTGATCCAATATTCTGCACGCTCAACACCACACCGGATGCTGGACCTTTCATGGTGCGATATTGCAGTCCTGGATTGATATTATTTTGAGAAAGAATTTCTTTTTGATGTGGCAATACTGTCATGAGTAAAGGTGAATTAGAATTTATATCATCCGCGAGCACTGCATAATTAAAATTGACAATTTCAGCATTCGGATTCCCCACAACTGCTTTCGTTTCAACTTGTCCACTCAATGGAATCACACGCGCACTTTTATCTAAAATATCGCTAGTATCGCCGGTTTCAATGTGCACCGATTTTCCATCCATGACATCATTCATCACATCATCTTGAACGGCCGCACGAATCCAGCCATTGTACGCAACATGATGATCCGTCACTAAAACCAATGCGCGCAACGTATTTAAACGTTTAAAAACCGTTGCGGTTTGTGAATATAAAATCCAAGTTTGTTTAAAACCACCATCATTGATCGTGATCGTATGACGAGTCGCAGAAACTCCTTCCTTGCCACCATCTAATTCCATGACATAAGGACTCTTGAGCAATGGCGTCGCATTATGATAAAAAACGGTTGTATACGGTGAACCGCGCACAATCGGCGCGACCATGCCAATGGTCTGCCCCGTTTGTGATGTCGTTCTCCAATTCAACGTCACCGATAACGAAGGCGTTGCATTTTTCGGAGATACTATAGATTCGGTAAACACCAGAGGATTTTTGTCATCCTCGGTCGCACTGAAATTTATGATAGAAGGTTCTGATGACATCCATGCATTATCCGTATCAGCAAATACACGTTTCGTGCTGTAACCCACACCCAAACCAATGCTGTGATTTTTCAGATCGCCATCAATTTTTGCTGCACGCAACACATACGGATACGCAGTGATGGGAAAACTGCCCATACTCATTTTTTTTGCTGAATCATCATAAAACACCGCATTCCCAAACCAAACGTTGGTGGGATAGGGTTTTGTGATGGTTCCCCATAATTCGGGCAGCAACAAGGCGCTGCCTGTTTGGTTGGCTGTTTCTGGGAAAATGGTGTTTGGATTATTGGTTGGCAACACATCCGCGTAAGCAATTGACAAAGATATATCAAAAATAAAGAGTGATACGAACAGAATAAATTTGCTCTTTAACAAATAACCCATACCCAAGCTCCTCGTGGTTTTTTTCTTAAGAAAACCTTAAGGATTGTACATATTTAAGCTCAATAAATAAAGTTAATTTAATGTTATGTGCTAATTATGTACAGTATTGATGGATTAAATGATATTTTTCAAGTGATATAACGCCACATAATCATCCGGAAATTTTTCTAAAATCATTTTAAAAATTTGCATGGCTTTTTCCCGTTCTCCACTTTGGAAGGCTTCATACGCTGCAAACGTTAATTCACATAGCTCGATTTGTTTAGGGGTGGCAATTAATTCTTCTGGTCCAGTTTTTGCTGCGATCAATTCATAAATCGCCGTCGATTTAATTTTACCTTTGACTTTGACCACATCGACAGGACGAAAAAGAAATTCTTTATGACACGCATGATGAACCGCTTCACTCACCATGATTTGTGTTCCATAAATTTTATTAATATCTTCTAAACGCAACGCCAAATTCACCACATCACCGACTGCCGTATAATTTAAGCGATCGGATGAGCCCATATTTCCCACTACCGCCACACCTGTGTTTAAACCAAATCGCGTGTAAAACACCGGTTTTCCTTGTTTTTTCCATTGTTCATTCATTTTATTAATTTGATGCGCACAGCTCAACGCCGTCATGCAACTGTGTTGTACATGTTGCGCATCATCCAGCGGCGCACCCCAAAATGCCATGACCGCATCGCCAATAAATTTATCGATGTTTCCTTGATAGTGATGAATGATGGCAGAGACTGCATTCAGATAATCCGCCAGATGCAGCATCAATGTTTCTGGCGGAATTTTTTCTGCGATCGTGGTGAAATCGCGAATATCGCTAAATAACACACTAATTTCTTTACGCTCTCCCCCCACTTGCGCAATCGTGCCGAGCTGCATTAATTTTTCAATTAACACTTTGGGAATGTATTTCGCAAACGACGATAATACGTTTTTTGCTGCGTTAAACGCATCGGTTAACACTTGAATTTCATGAATATGTGTTTTAATGATGGTAGGCTTGCTGAAATCAAGTTGTTTAAGCGTGAGGGTTTCATCCGCCAATTGCATAATTGGTTTTGAAATTTTATAAGAAAACAACAACACAAATCCCAAACCGATTAACAACATGATAAATGAAAATAATAAAATCTCTTGATGTTGTTGTTTACTTTTACCAATAAAATCACTGATGGGGGCAATTGTGCCGATTTCCCAGACATTATTTCCATTCAGCGCATACGGCACAAATATCGCAATATATTCCGTGTGATTTAATTTAAAGGTGAAATAATTTTTTTTATTTGATTTAAATAATTGATAAGCGGTTGCCAGCAATGGATTTTGCAATTCCGTAATCGAGGGTAAAGTTTCTTTGTGCATTAATGCGGATTGAGATTTCACCGATAAAACTTTTCCGGCTTGATCGACAATAACAATCACACTGTTTTTGCTGACTTTGGAGGATTCTAAATAATCGCGAATAATATCCACACTCACATCAACCGCCACCACCCCCATGATTTTCTGATTTAGCTCAATACGTTCAGCCGCTGTCATTTGTAGACCTAAATATTCGCTAAACACATTGATCGCGATCCAATTATTTTTTTCACTCTTCAACGCGCCACTGAACCAAGGTCGTTGGGTGGGAAAATAATTCAGAGGAATATTTTCTTTTTTACCGATGACATTTCCATTTTGATCTTTGAAAATAGCGCTCAGAAATATTTTATCGCCACGCGCTGTAATAATTTCTGACACGTATTTCGTCCCAGGCAATATTTCTGGTCGGCGTAGAAATCGTGTGGCAAAACGCAAGTGCGAATCATCAGACACACGTGATTCTCGAAACATGTTGTTGTGCATATCCGCAATATACGCACTCAATATTTGCGGATGCGTTTGCAACAAAATATGCATGAAACTGGTTAATTTTTCTTTGTCTGATTCATCTAATAAATTATCTTGCAGCAAGACATGAGAGGTATCCAGCAGTGATGCAGGTCGAATATAGTTGTTAAATTTATCAATGACGGATTGCGTCGATTTTTCGACTAATTGCACACCTAATTCGAGAATGACGCGGGAACTTTTAATGTAAGAATAACCGATGATGGCCAACGAGATGGTCACCATTAAAATTGCGAATACCGTTAAAATATCAACGCGCAATTTTCTTCTGTTTAGCCATGCCCAATTGAGTCGCATAAACTTAGTCTACAGCGCCTCCAGATGCTCCACAATTAATTGTACCGTACGTTTGCCTCTAAATTCATTCACATCCATACGATAGGCGACATTTACCGCAGTGCAACGATAATTAGGCCACTGATTTATATCAATATTGAATGCAATCGCGTCAATGGATTGATTGGCATGACTTAACGTCATTTTTAAATGGCGACTTCCGACCAAGCGTTGTTCGAGCACTTCAAAAACACCATCAAACATCGGCTCGGGAAACGACTGCCCGAAAGGTCCTGCTTCGCGCAGAATCTCAGCGATTTCCAGCGATAATTCGTGCGGATGTAATTCGCCATCACTCATTAATGCATTTTGCAAATCGATGTGATGCAGTCGCGCTGACACTATCTCATTAAAAATCTCAGCAAAGCGTTCGAATGATGCGCGCGGAATCGTGAGCCCTGCCGCCATCGCATGTCCGCCAAATTTATACATCAGTTCAGGATGATGCGTTGCCACATCCGCCAACACATCACGAATGTGTAATCCCGGAATGGAGCGCGCCGAACCTTTTAATTCAGTGTCATTCGCTAACGCAAATGCAATCACTGGACGATGTAATCGATCTTTAATTCGTCCGGCGACAATCCCAATCACACCTTGATGCCAAGTTTCATCAAATAAACAAACACCATAGGGAGAATTCATTTGCGTCGGAATTTTTTTGAGTGCAGTTAACGCTTGTTCTTGCATATCTTGTTCGATGACACGGCGTTCTTCATTTAGTTGATTTAAAACTTGCGCCATTTCTCGAGCTGCATCGAGATCATCACATAATAAACATTCAATGCCTAATGACATATCATCCAAACGTCCCGCTGCATTTAGCCGCGGTGCAACAGCAAAACCTAAATCCGCTGCCATGACGCGCGCTTGATTGCGTCCGCTGATTTCAAGTAAGGCTGTAATGCCGGGAATTGCACGCCCTGCACGAATGCGTCGCAAGCCTTGATGCACTAAAATACGATTGTTATGATCCAGCGCCACCACATCGGCCACCGTGCCAAGTGCCACGATATCCAGTAAATTTGACATATTGGGCTCTGGAATATTTTTTTCTCGAAACCAATTTTGTTCGCTTAAATAACGGCGCAATGCCAACATCACATAAAAAATCACACCGACACCGGCGATATTTTTACTTAAAAATGGATCGCCCACTTGATTGGGATTCACAATGGCATCAGCCGCAGGCAATGTCTCAGAAGGTAAATGATGATCGGTGATGAGCACTTGAATGCCTGCGTCCAGTGCCGCAAGCACACCTTTGTGGCTCGAAATACCATTATCCACTGTCACAATCAACTGTGGATTTAATTCTTTTGCGACTTGCACTAATTCAGGTGTCAACCCATAACCAAATGCAAATCGATTCGGCACAAGATAGTGGACATCATGCGCAGCAAAACTTTTTAACGCACGAATCGCAACGGCGGTACTGGTGGCACCATCTGCATCAAAATCACCAATGATCAAGATGCGTTGGTTTTGTAGCAACGCGCGACTCAGCAATTGCACCGCTTGATCCATGCCGAGCAAATCATGAAAAGGCAGTAAATGCTCTAAACCACGCTCCAGTTCTTTGGTCGTGGTGATACCACGCGCGCGATAAATGCGTTGCAACAGAGGATGAAGATCATGGTCGATCAGTTCAGAGGAATGCGTGCGGCGTTTTATTGTTTTTTTTGTCATGAAAAACGTCCCTGTCGGAATAATTAGTTAAGCACGGTCGCGCAAAATTTTTTTATTATATCGATTGGTCGCGGCCACGCCCCAAATGCAGGAGATCAGCCAAATTAAAATCACCGGGCCCCATAATTTCGCCCGTAACACCAGTAATCCCAGTACAATCATGACAATTCCACCAGTCAGTGAAGAATATAAAACACCAACAGGCCCAAGCAGCGCACAAAAAATCAGCGCACCTGCCACACTTTTGAACGGAAGAAAATAATTTTTTTGTTGAGTTGGTTCTATCATAAATCACTCCATAAAACTATTAATGATGCTTGCATAAAAAACATTTTTTTGTCAACATTTCTAAAAATATTCAAGTGAGAATGTCTATGGGACTTGCACTGGATGAAAATCATGCTCAATTTCAAATTAAAGCCTATCAACCCGGCTGCATCCATGTCAATGAGACGAAATACACACACAGCATTATTATTTCGCCCGAAAAATTAATTGATCATTGGCGTCCAGCGCACATCGCTGAATTAACTGCAGACGATCTTGCGGTGATCATCGAATTGAGTCCAGCGATTTTATTAATTGGCACGGGTGAAATGTTAGAATTTCCTGCGTTAGAGGTGTACGGTGATTTAATTAATGAAGGCATTGGCGTAGAAATTATGGATACGCACGCTGCTTGCCGCACTTACACTGCGTTGACCGCTGAAAATAGAAATGTCGTTGCTGCATTAATAATAAAATAATCGTAAACGTTACCGCTTGCGCATGTGTCATTCCCGCGCAGGCGGGAATCCATCCATCTAAAAATAAGCACTGTGCCATTTTCAGAATAGATTCCCGCCTACGCGGGAATGACACATGCCCAAGCGGTAACGTTTACGAGAATATTGAAAATGTTGTTGTTGACAGAAACCGCATAATCCACAATACTAATCCGCTGTTCCATCCGTCATTTCGCAAGCTAATACAATTCTTTCTAATTTCAATTTTTAAAATCATTTTGTGCGAGTAAAAAACAACACATGTTTAGTTTTTTTTATCCTAAAAAAAATTTAGCGCCTGAAAAAAAAGATTCAGATGATCATGCCATTGATGTGAATCAAGATCCGCCTGAAGCTTTGCCGGAACCGCCGAGCACGAAAATGTCTCGGCCCCTGTATTATTTTTTTAACGGATACACATTGCTTTTCAGCTCAGTCATCGATGTGCTGCAATATTTTATTGGACTCAAAGATATTAATGGCGATTTATTAGGATTTATTCCGTTATCGGTTACCATTTCCTGGATGTTAGCGTTTTTTTATCTCGTAGAAACAATCGCACTCAATTTACAATTTGTGCCGCACGGCATTAACACAATGTATGCCTTGATGAAACATGAAAAACAAGATGAATGGGAAGAGATTTCTAAAATAAATTCTTGCATGGCGTTATTTCTTTCCATGATGATCATTGTGATGGCGTCCCTCTTCGATTTATTGGCAACCGCTTATTATCTTGAAACGCAGGAAACCAGCAAAAACAGGCCCATTAATTTCGTGATCGGTGGGCTAGTCTCGATCGCCAATCTCCCAACCGAAGGAATGGAAACCATGCTGTGGGCCCATCGCATTTTTTCGACACAAAAAAATGAAGAGCGTGACGTTGTACAAACCACCCTATGGGATATTCCACTGATCGTCGTAAAAAAATTCCTCATTACCGCAGGTGCAATCGAAGATTGGATTGAAAGTTATATTACAGCAATGGCACTGGCAAAAATAATTCTGAATTGGTCTTCGCCTGCTTTTAAATATTGCGTGCTGATCCTCGGTTTTTTTAATGGTCTGGTTGATACGATGTTTAATGGTAAAAATAGTAGTTTGGCGATTGATCAATTTCTTGCTAAGCTCGCCGATTACAAAAATTTAAATTTTAAAAACCTGCTGACATTTTTTTTGGCTTTATTTACTGCGCTCACGGTGGGACATACTCAAGGTTGTTTAATTTATAATTTACTCAAAGAACCAGCGGCGACGTTGCCTGATCCATTGCCACCCACATTACCTGATAGCCTATGCTTTGCTTTCGCGTGGAGTATTGCGATACGTGAAACAACCAATTACACTTATTATCTCTGTCATACTTTTTTTCCTATCATTGATGCCGGCTTAAATAAAATAGGTTGCGGTCAACCCACTGAACCCGAACAAAAACTTCTTGCGAGGACAGAAACACTCTCCCCTTCCTCTCAGGGACGACTTTTTCCTGCACCCTCGCCCAAAAAACCAACCAATTTATTTCCCGCCCCTGAAGCGAATAACATGGGTTTCAAAAAGTAATTTCATGTATACTTAGCACCAATTTTATCTTTAGTTTATGAGTCCAATTATGTTTAACACGCTTTCAGAACGCTTAGCACGCGTCGTCAAAAATTTAACCGGCCGCGGACGTCTCACCGAAGAAAATATTAAAGATACGTTACGCGACATTCGTCTTGCTTTACTGGAAGCGGATGTGGCCTTGCCCGTGGTGAAAAGTCTTGAAGAACACATCAAAGAAAAAGCCGTGGGTGTCGACGTCATGGAAAGTCTCACCCCCGGACAAGCACTCATTAAACTCGTGCATGATGAGTTAGTGAAACTCATGGGTGAATTCAATGATTCGCTGAATTTACAAACGCAACCGCCCGCGATTATTTTAATGGCGGGATTACAAGGATCCGGTAAAACCACAACGGTTGCCAAGTTGGCACGTTGGCTCAAAGACAATCAAAAAAAATCGGTATTAGTGGCGAGCGTAGACGTTTATCGCCCTGCTGCTATCACGCAATTGGAAACGTTAGCCAAACAAATCAGTGTTGAATTTTATCATGGCTCTGAGAAAAAGCCGGTTGATATTGCAACTGCTGCGATCCAACTCGCTAAATCGAAATTAATTGATGTTGTCATCATTGATACCGCCGGTCGTTTACATATTGATGAAGAAATGATGGATGAAATTAAGCACATCCATGCTGCGATTAATCCCATCGAAACATTATTTGTGGTCGACAGCATGACAGGTCAAGATGCGTCAAATACCGCAACGGCTTTTAATGCAGCGCTTCCCTTAACCGGTTTGATTGTGACAAAAACCGATGGCGATGCACGCGGCGGTGTTGCTCTCTCGATTCGTCACATCACCGGCAAACCGATTAAATTTATTGGGGTCGGCGAAAAAATTGATGCGCTTGAGCCATTTTATCCTGATCGCATTGCCTCACGCATTTTAGGCATGGGTGACATTCTCACCTTGGTTGAAGAGGCCGAACGAAATATCGATCGTGGAAAAGCAGAAAAACTCGCGAAAAAAATCAAAAAAGGTAAAACATTTGATTTGGAAGATTTTCGTGATCAACTCAAACAGATCGGCAAAATGGGCGGCATGATGGGCATTGTAAATAAATTGCCTGGCATGGGGAATTTGCCACAAGCTGCGAAAGATAAAATCAATGATAAATCACTGGTTGAAATCGAAGCGATCATCAATTCGATGACGCGGAAAGAACGTCGTTTTCCGGCCATCATTAATGGGTCGCGCAAACGCCGTATTGCGGGGGGCTCGGGGACTGATATTCAAGCGGTGAATCGCTTATTAAAACAATTCACCATGATGCAAAAGATGATGAAAAAGTTCTCCAAGCAAGGTGGATTAATGAAACTGATGCGCGGTTTGCCGACTAAATTCACGCCAGGCGGATTTCCGCCCATCGGCTAAGCGTTGTCTGTTGCAAGTCATAAAAACTCGCGTATAATTCATGGCCTTTAGTTAACTTAAAGAATGAGGAAGGAAACAGAATGGTAGTCATTCGTTTATCAAGGGGTGGAGCTAAAAAACGCCCATTTTATCATGTTGTTGTTGCTGACAAGCGCCGTGCGCGTGATGGACGTTGCATTGAGCGTGTTGGTTACTATAACCCGATTGCCGCGGGCAAAGATGTCCGTTTAAACATTAATAATGAGCGGATCCAATATTGGATTTCTCAAGGTGCTCAGCCATCTGAACGTGTTCAGCGCTTGCTGAAAATGGCTGCAGAGCAACCGACTGATGCAAACAGCAGCGTGCAATAACGTTTGCGAGTTGCACATGACTGACGCTTCCGCTGAATACATCATTGTCGGTAAAGTCGGTGCAACCTATGGTGTTCATGGCTGGTTGAAAGTGTTTTCTTTTACGGAAGAAATACCTGACATTTTGGATTATGAACCCTGGCACCTGGAAGAAGGTGACACCTGGAAAGCCATCCAACTGGATGATTGTCGTGAACACGGCAAATGTGTGGTGGCAAAATTTGCTGGATATAACACACCCGAGCAAGCACGTTTATTGACGGGGAAAAAAATTGCGATCAAACATTCGCAATTACCGGCCTTAAAAAAAGATGAATATTATTGGAAGGATTTGGAAGGATTAACCGTCATCAATCAACACAATGAGACATTAGGTCAGGTGGTTTATCTGATGGAGACGGGTTCCAATGATGTGTTGGTGGTAAAAAATAATGGCAAAGAATATGCGATTCCCTATTTGCCTGAAAAAGTAATTACACGCATCGACTTAAAATCTCGGGTCATGCATGTGAATTGGGAATTGATTTAAGTGTGGTTCGGTATCGTGACGTTATTTCCACCGATGTTTTCTTCGTTGGAATATGGTATTACTGGGCGCGCATTAAAAAATGGGTTAATCCAAGTGAACTGTTGGAACCCACGCGATTTTACCGAAAATAAACATCGCAATGTGGATGATCGTCCTTACGGGGGCGGTCCTGGGATGGTGATGATGGCAGAGCCCTTGCAAGCTGCGATTCAAACAGCGAAAAAGGCAGCGCCGAGTGTACCACGCGTGATTCATCTCACCCCTCAGGGCAAGCGCTTTGACCAAAAAGCGGCGGAAAGCATGCTCGATATAAAAAATGTGCTTTTCATTGCTGGGCGCTATGAAGGAATTGATGAACGATTAATTGAATTGGAAGTGGATGAGGAATGGTCCATCGGTGATTATGTGTTATCCGGCGGCGAATTAGCAGCCCTCACCATCATCGATGCAGTGACCCGACTCATTCCAGGTGCATTGGGGCACGAAGATTCTGCGGCAAATGATTCATTAAGCCAAGGCTTATTAGAATATCCGCACTATACTCGGCCAGAACACTTTGCAGGATTGCAAGTGCCTGCGGTGTTAACGAATGGGAACCATGCGGACATTAACCGCTGGCGACTGAAACAAGCATTAGGTAGAACATGGCGCAAGCGCCCAGATTTATTGGCAAAAAAAGAATTAACGAAACTTGAGCAAGAATTACTTGCTGAGTTTATCCAAGACATTAGAAGTGAGGAAAAAATATCATGAATAATATTATTCAGATTCTCGAAGCGGAACAAATGCAAAATGCAAAACCAATGCCAAACTTTGCGCCTGGCGACACGGTTGTCGTTCAAGTCAAAGTAAAAGAAGGTGAACGTGTGCGTTTACAATCGTATGAAGGTGTAGTGATTGCAAAACGTAATCGCGGACTAAATTCTTCTTTCACCGTGCGTAAAATTTCTCACGGCGTCGGCGTTGAACGTGTTTTCCAAACTTACAGCCCGATGGTTGATAGCGTTGAATTAAAACGTCGCGGCGATGTGCGTCGTGCGAAGTTGTACTACATGCGCGAATTAAGTGGTCGTGCTGCACGTATTAAAGAAAAATTAGCGTTGAATAACGGTAAACAAGTTGCTGACAATACCCCATCCGCAACTGATGAACCCTCCTCTTCTGACGATCAAGTCTAAGAATAAAAAACTGTGTGTCATGCCAGCATGCTCCAAGCTGGCATGACAGCAAGCGTTAATCCAAAAGAACTGCAACCATTGTCATCCTGAACGTAGTGAAGGATCAGTCAACCGGCGAGTGATCCTTCACTACGTTCAGGATGACAAGTAAAAAACCTGCGGCTGGGCGTTTAAAAAAAACTAGGAAATTTTTCCCACATAGACTACTTTAAGAGAACGGCATGCTATGACGGATGAAAAAATCTTATGGCTCGAGATTCGATTCCAGTAAATAAAATTGCTTTGCTCGCAACCGGGGATGAAATCAGTAATGGCGATATTTTAAATACCAACACGCAAGAACTTGCACGCCAGTTGTTTGATCATGGGATGCATGTGGGTATGCATCTAGTGACAGCCGATACAATTGCTGATATTGAAGACGCCATTTTATTTTTGCTTAAATCGCACAGCGCACTGATTATTACCGGAGGTTTAGGGCCGACGTCAGATGATCTCACTCGATTTGCGTTAAGCAAAGCAGTCAATCAACCGCTGATTTTTGATGAACATTCCTGGAATGACATTGTGCAGCGATTAAAACGTTTTGGTTATGACACACCGCCTTCTTCCAATCGCCAACAAGCACTTTTTCCTGAGACCGCAACCATCATCCCTAATCCTCATGGCACTGCTGCCGGTTGCATGTTTGAATATCAGCAACAACTCATTTTCATGTTGCCAGGCCCGCCGGCTGAATGTTTGCCGATGTTTGAATTAAATGTTTTGCCCAAACTTAAAAATTCCGGATTTTCGCAAGTCGAGTATCATAAAAACTGGTTGTTATTTGGTGTCAGCGAAGGACAAATTGCTGAAGAATTAGATGCGCTCGCGAAACCGTATGATTGTGTGACGGGTTATCGTCTCTTTTATCCTTACATTGAATTTAAACTCCATTCCAACCATCATGGCGATTTTTTACGCTTGGTACCAAAAGTTGAAGCGCTGATTAAACCGTATTTAATTGATGACGGCCGCAAAATTGCTTCAGAATTGTTGCGTGAGCAATTAGAAAAATTAAATGTCACACTCACAATTTGTGATTTGGCAACCGGTGGCTTGCTTGAAACCATCATCAAAACACCTCACACGATTTCACGTCTTCATTTCACCTATGACATCAATGAACCATCTCACATTATGATTAAAGGTCTCGAAGCATTTTGGCAGAATGAGGGTGGCACACAAACACGGTTGGAAATTCACGTTAATTTTACCACTCCACCACCAGAAACCATTGATGTGATCATTCCTTTTCGCGGTCCACGCGTAAAATCTTATGCGGTTGAATTTATTTGTTGGAAAGTATTTGAATTGCTTTCACAAAAATTTACACGAAATGAAATTGAAAAACACTAATCATAATTTCAATCATAATTAACAAAATAATAATCATTTCTAACATACTCGAATGGCGATGTTCGACTTGGCTATTGAGAATATCAAACAAATCTTGCAACACATCGAGTTTTTGATTGAGTGCCATCACGCGACTGGGAATATCTAAAAACTTTTTTGTCATCACATAAAAAGGTTCGAGATTCGGATTGCGCCAAAAAAATTCTGGCGTATCAAGATATTCGCTATTTAAATTAATGGAACTGCGCGCAATAAAAATTTCGCCCATGCGTTTAAACAGTGATGTGCGTGACATGGTTGTAATACCGCGATTAACAATTTCTTCGGGTAAATTACTATTTTTTTTGATGGTTTCTTGAATAGACGCTTCAAACGCTTCGAGTTTGATGGCTTGAGCCAGTCCGTAGGATATCGCGAGTTTCACTTGTGCATTGTCCGAATCCAACGTGATCATATCGATTTTAAAACGCTCATGAGTATCAATCGAAATTTCTTCACCCAATCGATAACAGAAATGATCACTCTCAATGGTGGCAAGCGGATTCAGCGCGAAATCTTTCACATATTCGACCCACTTCAATTCTTGTCGTTTGTTAAAACCCCAACAAACAAATGAACCGTGACTAAAGAAAAAAAGATCGGCTGTTTGTCGTTTGTTACTCACCACATGCAACACATCACGCGACAGGCGCGTTAAATATCCTTTGCGCTTAAAAGAATTTGCCAGACCGCGCAAATCATAACTCCCTGCGGTACAAAACGAGACACAACGCATAAATGATCGGCTCGGCATGGGGCGCTCACTAGTCACTTAGAGGTACTTATAAATAGTCTAGAGTAATTAATAAGTTAGCGCAATTGGAGGAAACTTAAACGACCAAACAGGGGTACGGGTCAAATAACCAACTAATCACTCATTCACTAAGCTGCGATACGATCATCAATAACAAGATAAACTGGTTTGCCTAATTTGCTAAGCATATTGACTAACATGTCAATAGTGAAAAGATGTACTTTACCCCGTTTCAAATCGCTGACTCTTGGTTGAGTAACTCCTAATAATTTAGCAGCCTGAACCTGAGTCAATCCTTTTTTATCCAATTGCTCTTCAACAGCATGCATGAGAGCTGAACGAATTTTTAAATTTGCAGCTGTTGCTTTATTAAAGCCTAAGTCATCAAAAACACTGCCTTTAGTCACATGCGGTTTCATTTTAATTCCCTCTTCATTTTTAACATTTCAGCATATCGCTTTTTTCCTAGCTCAATGTCTTTTTGAGAAGTCTGCTGTGTTTTTTTTACAAAGCTATGCAGCACGTATATTGTTTCTTCGAATTTCGTTACATAAAAAACACGATATTCATTTTCTTCATGAATTCGTATTTCTTTTACACCTTGGCCTATGGAGTTCATCGGTTTCCAATCAACAGGATCTTTTCCTTTTTGAACTTTATCCAAGTTATACCCAATTTGTTGTCGAACAACATCCGTATAATTTTTTACTACTTTATGGGTATCACCCAACCAAGTAATAGATTTTATAATTATACAATTTTTTGCATATTTGTCAATGTTTAACATAATAAAACTCTAGTAAAATTTATATTTTATACATTAAATTAGATATTTAGCTTAGCGCCGTTCGCGAAAAAACTTTCTCAATAATTCGCCACATTCATCAGAAAACAAGCCGCCTTGATACTGAACGCGATGATTAAATGGTTGGGCATCACCCAGTTGAAACACACTCGCTACGGCCCCAGTCTTAAAATCAGCCGCACCATACACCACGCGTTGTACACGTGCATGAATAATTGCACCCACACACATGACACAAGGTTCTAACGTGACATACAGCGTAGAATTGACTAAACGATAATTTTTGTTCTGCAGAGCACCTTCACGCAACGCAAGCATTTCTGCATGCCCAGTCGGATCAAATGTGCTGATTGGACGATTGTAACCTTCACCAATGATTTGCTGATCACACACCAATACCGCACCGACAGGCACTTCTTGGAGTTCATAAGCCCTTTCAGCGAGCGAAATCGCATGACGCATAAATTTTTCATCGTCTAGCGTAAACATTATTCCCACTCAATAGTCGCGGGTGGTTTGCTTGATATATCATAAACCACACGAGAAATACCGCGCACTTCGTTAATAATTCGATTGGAAATTTTTTCTAATAACGTATGAGATAAATGGGCGACATGCGCGGTCATAAAATCGATTGTCTCGACAACGCGTATTGCAACCACGTGATCATAATGACGCGCATCGCCTAATACACCGACGGATTTAACCGGTAAAAAAACCACAAATGCTTGGCTAACTTTGTCGTATAAATTATTTTTGCGTAATTCATCAATTAAAATCGCATCGGCATCACGCAAGGTATCAGCAAATTCTTTTTTGACTTCACCTAATACGCGCACACCTAAACCAGGACCCGGAAAAGGATGGCGATAAACTAATTCCGACGGCAATCCCAATTCAACACCGATTTTACGCACTTCATCTTTAAATAATTCGCGCAATGGTTCGAGTAATTTTAAATTCATTTTTTCCGGTAAACCACCTACGTTGTGATGTGATTTAATGACTTGTGCTTTACTGGTTTTTGTGGCGGCTGATTCAATGACATCTGGATAAATGGTTCCCTGCGCCAGCCATTTTACATTTTTGATTTTCGACGCTTCATGATCAAACACATCAATAAATAATTTTCCGATGATTTTGCGTTTTTCCTCGGGATCAATAACACCTTTTAATGCCGTTAAAAATTTTTCTTCTGCATTGACGGTAATTAAATGAATACCTAAATGTTTGGCAAATAATGTTTGCACTTCATCTGCTTCATGCAAACGTAACAAACCAGTATCGACAAACACACAAGTTAATTGAGCGCCGATCGCTTGATGCAATAATGCTGCAACCACGGAAGAATCAACGCCACCCGATAAACCCAACAACACATGATCATCACCGACGTCGAGACGCACTTTTTCAATCGCTTCAGCAATAATATTTTTTGTCGTCCACAATGGTTTGCAGTGACAAATATCAAAAATAAAATGCTTTAAAATTTTTAATCCTTGCGGGGTGTGCGACACTTCTGGATGAAATTGCAATCCATAAAAATGGCGCGCCGCATCGGCCATCCCCACAATTTCACAATCATCCGTACTTGCAATTAATGAAAATCCAGCGGGCAACACATTGACATGATCACCATGACTCATCCAAACATCGAGCGAGATATCAATCTCTTTTAATAATGGACTGGATGCTTTGACATCGACTTTCGCATAACCAAATTCACGCTTTGCACCTTGCACCACTTGGCCGCCTAATTGCGCTGCCATGGTTTGCATGCCGTAACAAATTCCCAATACCGGACAACCCATTTGGAAAATTTTTTCTGGCGCACGCGCGGTGGTTTTTTCAGTGACACTCTCAGGGCCACCCGACAAAATAATGCCGTGCGGCGCAAAATCGATTAACGCTTCTTCTGATAAATAATAGGGATGAATTTCACAATACACGCCTATTTCGCGTACGCGTCGCGCAATTAATTGTGTGTATTGCGAACCAAAATCTAAAATTAAAATACGTTCTGCATGAATATTCCCACGAATATTCGTCTCATTCCCGCGAATATTTGTGTCATTCCCGCGAAGGCGGGAATCTATTTTAGATGGTTCCCCGCCTTCGCGGGGATGACAAGTTTTAATATTTTTTATCATTTAAAATAATTTTCATCCATCTGATAATTGGGTGCTTCTTTAATGATTTGCACATCATGTACATGACTCTCACGCACGCCAGAATTAGTAATACGTACAAATTCAGTTTTCGTACGCATCTCTTGCAAATTAGCACAACCGGTATAGCCCATCCCCGAACGCAACCCGCCAATGAGTTGATTGATGATACTCACTAATGCACCTTTATACGGCACACGACCTTCAATTCCTTCGGGAACCAGTTTATCTGCAGCAGTCATTCCTTCTTGAAAATAACGATCACTTGAGCCATGACGTTGCGCCATCGCACCTAATGATCCCATCCCGCGATACGCTTTGTAAGAACGACCTTGATACAATTCCACATCGCCTGGCGCTTCTTCAGTGCCCGCGAGCAAACTACCGATCATCACCGCTGTCGCACCTGCTGCAATCGCTTTACAAATATCGCCTGAATAACGTATCCCACCATCTGCAATCACGCCAATCTCAGTGCCGCGCAATGCGTTACTTACATTACTAATCGCCGTAATTTGTGGCACACCCACCCCGGTGACAATTCGTGTCGTGCAAATTGAACCCGGTCCAATCCCCACTTTCACCGCATCCACCCCTGCTTTTGCGAGGGCTTTGGCTGCATCCGCCGTTGCAATGTTTCCTGCAATGACATCCACTTGCGGATAATGTTTTTTCATCCAACGGACGCGTTCAATCACACCTTTTGAGTGCCCATGCGCCGTATCCACCACAATCACATCCACACCCGCTGAAACCAGTGCTGCAATACGCTCGTCCGATTCACCCCCCGTGCCAACTGCCGCACCGACACACAGTTGTCCGAGCGAATCTTTACACGCAAACGGTTTTGCTTGTTCTTTTAAAATATCTTTCACCGTAATCATGCCACGCAATTGAAAAGCATCATTAATCACTAACACCTTTTCAATACGATGTTTATGCAGTAATTCGCGTACCACTTCACGCCCCGTGGCTTCTTTCACCGTCACCAATCGTTCTTTCGGCGTCATGATATTTGCAACGGGTTGATCAAGTTGGGTTTCAAAACGCAAATCGCGGCTCGTCACGATGCCCACTAATTGTTGATTCGCTTCCACCACCGGAAGTGCATGGAAATTAAATGATTTGATGATATCTAACACTTGACGCACGGTCGTTTGCGGTGAAACCGTCACTGGATCTTTCACCACCCCACTCTCGAATTTTTTCACTTTGCGCACTTCATGCGCTTGCTGATCGATGGTCATATTTTTATGAATAATACCGAGACCCCCTTCTTGCGCGAGCGCAATCGCTAAACGCGACTCCGTCACCGTATCCATCGCGGCAGACAATAGTGGAATATTCAGCGTAATACGCCGAGTAAGAGAGGTTTTTAGATCGACATCGCGGGGCAAAACTGAGGATTCAGCCGGTAATAGCAAAACATCATCGAAGGTCAGTGCATCTTGGGTTAATCGCATGTTAATTCCCCTAAAACGTAAGGTAAAATTAACCTGGGCATTCTACACGAATTTTGCCAAAAGTGAAGTAAAATCCTAGGGTTTATTTACTTTTAAATTCCGTTTACCATAACGCCATGAATACAATCGATATTAGCCATACCGAAGAAATTTACACTGTGAGTCGCTTAAATCGCGACATTCGTTTGATATTAGAAGGCAGCTTTCCCTTGCTTTGGGTAGAAGGTGAAATTTCAAATTTTGCCGCACCGCAATCCGGGCATTGGTATTTTTCGTTGAAAGATGCAAACGCGCAAGTGCGTTGCGCGATGTTTCGTCCGCAAAATCGTCGTCTGACCCTCACTCCCAAAGAAGGGTTGCAGGTGATGATTAAAGCGCGCGTGAGTTTGTATGAGGGGCGTGGTGAATTTCAATTGTTAGTCGAACATATGGAAGAAATTGGCGAAGGAAAATTGCGTCAAGAATTTGAAGCGTTAAAAAAACGCTTGTTTGCAGCGGGATTATTTGATGAGCAACATAAAAAACCATTACCACTTTTTCCCAACACAATTGGCGTCATCACCTCCCCAACGGGTGCTGCGATTCATGATATTTTAAGTGTGCTGAAACGTCGTTATACCATGGCGCAAATTATTATTTACCCCACACTGGTGCAAGGTGAATTAGCCGCAAGTCAAATTGCGACAGCCATACAAACGGCTAATCGACGCAAAGAATGTGATGTTTTAATTTTAGCGCGCGGCGGCGGATCACTTGAAGATTTATGGCCATTTAATGAAGAACGCGTCGCGCACGCTATATTTAACAGTGAACTACCGATTGTTTCGGGTGTCGGTCATGAAATTGATTTTACCATCGCTGATTTTGTCGCTGATTTACGTGCCGCCACACCGACGGCGAGCGCAGAATTAATTACGCCTGACAAAAATGATTTATTGCTCGCGCTCTCAAATAACGAAAAACAGTTAACGCGTCTCATGCAACAAAAATTAAAACAATTGCAACAACATACCACCTGGTTACAAAAAGATTTGCAACAACAACATCCTAAGCGTCGTCTACACGAACAATTGCAACAACTCGATTATTTTGAAATTGAATTAGTTCGATTACAAAGTCAATTAATCCAAACGATGCGCGGTAAATTAGACACCTTAACGGCAAAACTTGAAGCTTTAAATCCACTCGCCATTTTAAAGCGAGGATTTTCAATTGCAACGCGTGCGGCTGATTCCATTATTTTACACGAAGCGAATAAAGTGAAACGTGGTGATAAAATTTATGTGCGGCTCATGCAGGGACGTTTGGAGTGTACGGTCGATGACATCACGTAAAAATATTTTAATTTTTATGCATAACGATGGCACTCAATTCATTGACATCGCAAATCAATATGCAAAATCATTTGATAAAAATAATTTTAAAGTCACCGTGGTTTATTTATCGAAAAACCAACAAATTGTGCTGACAAAAACTGAAGCGGAAGAAGTGATTTATTTAAATTGCTCGAAACGTGATATTCGGGGACTCAAAATTGGCGCGATAAAGCAAATGGTGGCGTTATGTCGTGCGCGAAAATTTTCTGTGGTGATTTGTCATCGTTACAAACCGATTTATATTATGTTGTGGGCCGCACAATTTTGTCGAATTCCAATGTTGATATTTGTGATGCATGCGTTACATACGATTACACATATCGGCAGAAAAATTTTGATTGCGGGATTAATACGAAAAAACATGTATTTTGCTGGCGTGTCTAATTCCGTGCGTGACGATTTACGAAAAAATCTTTGGCGCGTGCCTGCAGAACGCATCATCACATTGTATAATTCCATCGATGTGAATGTCACAGAAGCCACTTTACTCACACGCGCTGACGCTCGTGAATATTTAAAATTATCCCCTGATACGTTTGTGTTTGGCACGGTCGGACGTCTTGTTCCCGACAAAGATCAGCGCACACTGATCCGCGCTTTTAAAATTATTCACGAAAAAATTCCTCAAGCAAAATTGATGATTATCGGTGATGGACGTTTAGCGCAAGATTTAAAAAATCTCGTCGACGAACTTGATTTACACCATGCTGTTATTTTTACCGGCTTCATTGCCAATGCTTCTTGCTATTTAAAAGCCTTCGATGTTTTTGTTTTATCATCGGTTGAAGAGGCATTCGGTCTCGTGTTAATCGAAGCCATGGTGGCCAGACTTCCGGTCATCGGTACACGTGTGTATGGGATTCCTGAAGTGATTAGCGATGCTGGTCTTTTGGTTGAACCTGGAAATGCTGAATTACTTGCTCAAGCCATGTTAACGATGGCGTTGTCGGATGAACGATTAAATTGGGGTGAAAAAGCTTACGCACAAGTCAATGAAAATTTTTCTCTGGAAAGATTTAAAGAAAAGCTTTCTGCTGTCATCAACCAGTTGCGATGAAGCTCTTTGGGAGCTGTTTTTCACGACATCGTCATTGCGAGGAGTGTTTTTTACGACGAAGTAATCCAGAAAATAAAAACCCTGGATTGCCACGCCCAGCAAAGCTGGGCTCGCAATGACGGCACATCTTACTCACAAAACTCTCAATTGACTCTATATAAAATACTACGTTATAATTATCAGCAGGTGATAACAAATGGCTTATGGAAAAGAGATAAATACCTTACTCGATTTAGATGGGGTTATCATCGAACAAGCAGGTGGATATTGGACCAAATTTGAAGTCAAGCAAATATCACCAACAGAAGAGATACCCCATGGAAAACGCTATAGTTTAACCCTTCATAATCAACAAGGAATACGCATTATGGGTTTTGATAATGCGCATGCGGTTAAACTAGGAAAAAGAGGCAAGCATCAAGGTCGGAAAACCTATGACCATCGACACAGACATTCAAATGATGAAGGAATTTTTTATGAATTCGTTGATGCACATCAATTACTTAAAGATTTTTGGTCAGAAGTTGATAAAACATTACGTACCCTAGAATTAGAAGAGGAATATGCATGAGCGCAAAAATCATAAAGATTGGTATTATGTCTCAAAAGGACATTCGTAACAGAACGCTTGCTATCGCTCAAGGCAAATACAAGCCAAAACCCGATGAGCCAAAAATTTGGTTTACCTCTCTGCGATCGCTCGCTGAAGTACTCAGTAATGAAAATCAAGCATTATTACAACTTATCATGGATAAAAAACCTTGTTCTTTAAGTGAATTGGCTGAACTATCAGGACGTCAATTAAGTAATTTGTCCAGAACTCTAAAAACATTATCTGCTTATGGTTTTGTAAAGCTTGAAAAACATAATAAAACTGTTTGCCCCATTGCAAAGGCTACAAAATTTAACGTTATTTTTGGCACGTATTGGGAAAATGACATAATCAAAAAAAGAGCATGATGCGAGGAATGTTTTTTACGACGAAGTAATCCAGAAAATAAAAACCCTGGATTGCCACGCCCAGCAAAGCTGGGCTCGCAATGACGGATCAACAATCAATGCATCGTAATAATTTTTGGTTTCACCAGCTGTTCAAAATCTTTAAATGACATTTTTAATAATTCTGAATGTGAACCCGCATTAAATGCGATTTGGCCATCTGTCACTAGATGACTGGAAACATACACTGGCATTTCGTATAAATTTCCAAACGGTGGCATCGCACCCACTTCGCATTCCGGGAATTTACTCTTAAACTCAGATTCCCTTGCTAAATCCACTTCTCCCGCACCCGTCCATTCTTTCAATTCAGAAAAATTAATATGATCGATGGCAGGAATCACAACCATAATAAATTTTGAACCCGCTTTTACGATCACGGTCTTCGCCAATTGCTTACCCGAGATATGCGCAACTGCTGCAATTTCTTGGGCGGTATAACTCGGCGAATGATCAATCGTTATGTATTTAACATGATGCTGATCAAGAAATTCTTTTATCTGTTTCGTTGTAATAACCCACGCACCCCACTGAGGAAACCACCGATTTTTATTTAATGATTTTAAGCAAAATGTGGTTATTGT
>CAZOFA010000033.1:6802-23241 GCA_964578975.1 uncultured Coxiellaceae bacterium | reverse complement strand
CTCTCCCACAAGGGGAGAGGTGATGTTTTTAACCTCTCCCCTTGTGGGAGAGGTCGACGCGCAAAGCGCGGCGGGTGAGGGGTGCTTACATAAAGCCAGGGCTCGCAATGACAGTAGTCTATGACAATCCTCTCTTGTTAACTGTCGCTAACTCCGTCGGTTTTTCTAGAACTCCCAAGGGTACTTTCTTCTCACGAATCCAATCGTCGATGTTTCCCAGCCACTGATCGATTAAATCTCGCTGGATATCGTTTAGAAGAAAAGTATCTTTGAAATATTTTAACCTCCCTGGCAGCTTCCTTAAATTTTCTATATGAATAGACACGTTAGTAGGATTTTCACTACTTAATGCTTCAGCAATAATCCGAATTTCATTTTCATAACTCGTAAAATATCCTTCAGGACAGTTAAGTTTAACTCTTGGTGTTGCCATGATAATTACCTCTATTAAGTTATTTAATAAAGGCTAAAAACGAGATCTTTTCAGAATAAAACATGAAATGAAACGCTTTAGCCGTATTTATAATGCGCTCGCAAGCTGTTGCTCAAATCAGCGCAAAAATCATCCTACTAGAGATTTTTGATCAAAGCAAGCCCACCTATCTAATCCAGTTTAGTCATGCTAAAATAAAAGCTGAAGGTAAAAAGTTGTATATAATTAGATTAACATCATGATAATTCAAGGAGGTTCCCTGCCTAAATATGCTCCAATATAGTAAAAACTGTATATAAAACATATAAAAACGCGAGGTTTATTATGTTGTCAGTTCAAATTACTGTGCGAGATATGCAAAACTCACCTGCTCTAGAAGATCATCTACGTAAAAGAGCTCATAAATTAACTCAATATTATCATCGTATTAATAGTTGTCGTATTGTCATCCATGTCGATCAAAAACATAAACATCAAGGTAAAATATTTAGCGTCTGCATCGATCTCACCGTTCCGGGCAAGGAATTGGTGGTAAATCGAAAGCGCGACGAAGATGTGTATGTTGCCATTCGCGACGCGTTTCAAGCGATTCAACGCAAATTAGAAACCTATGCACGCAAACGGCGTGGCGATGTGAAAACACATGAGTTGACGTTACAAGGTGTGATTAAAAAATTATTTTTGGGAGAAGGATATGGTTTTATTCAAGGATTAGATGGCAGTGAATATTATTTCAGTCCCACGAATGTCAGTCATCCGCGCTTTGAACAATTACAGTTAGGAGATTCAGTCGCGTTTATTGGAATTCCGCAAAGTGAAGGACTGCAAGCACATCATGTGACGAAAGAAAAAAATAACGACGAATAGTCGCAATTTAATTTTTAGAAAAAGCCTTGATACACTCAAGGTTTTTTTATGTTGTCATGCCAGCGAAAGCTGGCACCCAGAGTGGTTTGTGATTAAGAACTGGATGCCAGCCTTCGCTGGCATGACATAGACGTTTCAATTTGATTTGGCGATACCTGGTTATTCTGAGAAAACACCGAATTTGCTAATGCACTCGGAAGCGGTTGGAATTTTTTGAGATGTACCTGCAACGATTTATTGTCAGACAGTGAATCAATAATTTTATTGAATTTCTCATTCCCTATGGCAGCAATCACACGTTGTGTCTCGGCCGGATTATCAAGAGACATCACAAGATCAAGAAATTCCACTCCATCAGGTATTTTTTTAGTGAGCGCATATCTATTTAATATATATGCAGCATATTGCTTGTCATGTTGCTGCAAAGGGAAAGTAAACGAGGTAAATAATTTTTCTCTGAATAGATCGATTACAATTTCTTGAATAATGGGGAATGGAATAGTTTCAACTTGGGTAAATAAAAAATTAATTTGCTTCAGCATAATATCGCGCTCAAGCGAAAATATTTTTTCTCGCAATTCGTTTTTTAACTGTTCAAATTCCTGATTTCCTCTTTGAGCGGTAAATACTAAAGAGACTCGATCGAATATAACCCTAAGCGCATTTGCTACATTTTTATCGACCTCATGCGCAGCATCCAGTTGTTTAGTTTCATGAACGCCAGATGAAGTAGAACTTCCTTGCTGGGTACGAAGATAAGTCGTTTGACAAAACAAATTTGTTAGTTGAAGAATCCGAATCATTTTTATTTTGGTGTCAGTTAAATTTTTTAATGGATTAACCCGACATTCTAACAATAACCATCTCAATCTATGATCTTTACTACGTAATTTTTCAGTTTTCGGTTCAATTGGAAGTTGTTCTATCTCATTAGCGGGCGATCCTGGAAGAGAATCACAGCAAATCGTTTCACTATATCCCAATACATTTTTTAATAATTCTTTAACCGTAAATTGATTTTGATTAACTCGATACTGAACGCCTAATATTTCACAAGATCCCGCAATTTGCAGTAATAGTTCATCTCTTTCTTCATCATTCAAACTAAACAATAACTTTTTATCATGGCTAGAAAGACATTCAGTAAGTTCAGGCAACAGATTTTTTACAAAAAAGAAATATTTATTTTTGCTTGTGTTATAAGGCGGTAACGGAATGAACGCAGTTTCCGTTAAAATTCTCATCGATAAAATAAAGAAAAATCCGTGTAATTTTGCCAATTTACGCTTTTCGATATTTAGAAGAAAGGCACACGCGTTTTTAGCATTATACTCAGCTTGTTGAAGGATGCGGATTTGTGTTTCTGGTATGATTTGGTTGCTCGTCAAAAACAAAATCATTTTTTCAGTGGCTTCTATCTTTGCGTGCGCTTGCGCTTCTGTCAGACCTTTTGCAATTAATCCTGCAACACCTTGCGTTATTATCTTGTGCAATGCCTCATGATAATCTTTAAATTCAGACAGAATGGGATTGACAATATTTTCAATCAGCATACTTCCCATATTGTGTTGCAAGGCTGCAACAAAATTAAATTGTACGCTATGCAACAATTGCTCTTGAATCTCTTGGGCTAATAAATGGAGATTATTTTTTTCGCGCCAATGTTTTTGTTGCGAAACGGTCAGCGCCAGTTGTTCAATAGAATAATCGACCAAAATATACATGTGATCAGTGCCATCGGCTGCGGTGATGGCATCCGCTGGGAATCGCCGGCTATAATCATTTATCCAGTCGCTCACACAAATGAAATCAAGCGCTGGATTTGCTTTTTTGTTTATTAACAGAAATTCAATTAAATCAATTTGTATTTGCCGTATTTCGTTAAACTGAGCATCTAAAATAATTGTGTTATCGGTCGGCGCGGTTACAAATTCAAATATGTGTGGCGAATCGAAAGGTGTCGGAATAGAAAGATCATTGCGTTCTGCTACTTTTTTTAATTCAGAAAAAAATTTAGGTTTAGAGGTTATATTTTCTTTCATACACCGAATTCCGTATGGTTTGGTGTATTCAAAGATAGGAAATACGTCTAATGTAGGGTCAATAGTTATTTGACCTTCGTCATCAATCAGCACAAAACCAATTGCCAATAACTCAGCTTCACATCCCCCTGTTCCTCTAAAGTTAGAACGCCGCTGCATTGTAAAATAACCCGTATTTTTCAAAACATCGATTATATCAAATTTTAACCAAAAAGGATAAATATCGATCAATTACGGCTGGCAAGGTGGTCGCAATTTGCGACCACCTCTGCGGAAAAAATCACATCATCGAATATTCCGGCCCACTGCCACCTTCCGGTGGGGTCCAGGTAATATTTTGCATCGGGTCTTTAATATCGCACGCTTTACACTGAATACAATTCGCTGCATTAATTTGCAAGCGCGGCACATTATTTTCACCCGAAATAATTTCATAAACACCCGCCGGACAATAACGTGTCTCAGGTGATGCGTAATATTTTAAATTGATTTCAATCGCAATTGCTGGATCTTTTAATTTTAAATGACACGGTTGATTTTCATTGTGTGTTGTATGCGTGAGAAAAACACTCGCCGGTAAATCAAAGGTAATTTGATTATCATGTTTCGGATAATCGATTTTTTGACACTTATCCGCATATTTTAATTGGTTATAATCCGCATGATTGTGCAACGTCCAGGGCGCTTTGCCACGAAAAATATACGTATCCACTGCAGCATACATTAATCCTGGCCACAATCCCCAACTCATTGCCGGTCGAATGTTGCGTGCGCGATACAATTCATCATACACCCAACTTTTTTTCATGTTATCCACGAACACCTGACATTTGTATTGTTCGACGGACGAAAAAATACTTTCAGCGGCCACCATGCCCGATTTCATCGCGGTATGAATGCCCTTAATTTTTGGCACATTTAAAAATCCAGCCGCACAACCAATCAACATGCCGCCGGGAAAGGTGAGTTCAGGGATGGATTGCAAACCACCTTCATTTAATGAGCGTGCACCATATTCAATGCGTTTAGCTTTTTGCAGCATCGGCGCAATTGCAGAATGGGTTTTAAAACGTTGAAATTCTTCATACGGATTGAGATAAGGATTTTTATAATCGAGCCCGACGACAAATCCAATCGCCAATAAATTTTGGTTGAAGTGATACATGAAAGATCCGCCATAGGTTTTTTTATCGAGCGGCCAACCGATGGTATGCATGACAAATCCATCGTGATACATCTCATCCGAAATTTCCCACAATTCTTTAATGCCTAAACCATAGGTTTGTGGATCACAATTTTTTTGTAAATTAAAACGTTCGATGAGTGATTTAGTGAGTGAACCGCGACAACCCTCTGCAAATAACGTTTGTTTTGCACGCAATTCAATACCGGGTTGATAACGTGCAGTGGGTTTGCCTTCTTTATCAACGCCTTTATCACCGGTGATCACACCACCCACACGCAGACCATCAATAAATAAAATTTCGGTTGCTGCAAATCCCGGAAAAATATTGACGCCCAAACTTTCTGCCTCAGCGGCCAGCCAACGACAAAATTGACTGAGGCTAATAATGTAATTGCCGTGATTGCGCATTTGTGGAGGGGTTGGCAGACGAGAATATTTTTTTTCGCTGAGTAATAAAAAACGATCTTGCGTGACAGCCGTATGTGCAAACGGATTTTTATTTTGCCAATCGGGAATTAATTCATTTAACGCACGTGGTTCGAGCACCGCGCCTGATAAAATCTGTCCGCCAATTTCTTCCGCTTTTTCAACCACACAAATATTTAATTTTTGCTGACTTAATTGTGCGAGACGAATGGCCGCTGATAATCCAGCAGGACCGGCTCCCACAATCACCACATCAAATTCCATGGATTCACGCGGCGTGCTCATACTTTTCTCCTGAATTTATAGCATTTCAATGGCGACTGCGGTTGCTTCCCCACCACCAATACACAGCGCTGCGATGCCGCGCTTTAAATGATTGCGTTTCAATGCGGCAATCAATGTCACAAGAATGCGTGCGCCTGTTGCACCAATTGGATGACCGAGCGCACAACCGCCACCATGAATATTTAATTTTTCATGCGGAATTTTCAATTTTTGCATCGCAACCATTGCAACCACCGCAAACGCTTCGTTAATCTCAAATAAATCGACTTGATCAACCGTCCAATTTATTTTTGTTAATAATTGATTAATCGCATCGATGGGCGCAATGGTAAATTCATCCGGTGATGTTGCCACACTGCTGTGACCAACAATTCTGGCGAGTGGTTGAATGCCTTTGTTTTTAGCCTCAGTCGCACTCATTAACACTAACGCTGCAGCACCATCTGCAATCGAGGATGAATTCGCTGCGGTCACGGTTCCATCTTTCATAAACACGGGCGCTAATTGAGGAATTTTTTCAATATTGACTGAATTCGGATGTTCATCGGTATCGACGAGTTGTTCACCTTGCCGTGTTTTAATCGGCACCGGAATAATTTCATAGGAAAAATACCCTTCACGAATCGCGTGTTGTGCGCGTTCTAATGAACGTGTGGCAAATTCATCTTGCTCGTCTCGGGAAAAATGATACGTTGCCGCACATTTTTCGGCAAAAAATCCCATGGGTTTTCCTTCATACGCATCTTCAAGTCCATCCCACATCATGTGATCGAGTAATGCGGCATGACCAAAACGATAACCTTGACGTGCTTTAGGTATAAGATACGGCGTGTTACTCATACTTTCCATACCACCGGCGACATATATTTTATTTGTCCCCGCCACTATAGAATCACGTGCCATCATCACGGCTTTCATGGCAGAACCACAGACTTTATTCAGGGTGGTGCAAGGGGTAGTATTCGGAATTCCAGCTTTCAAAGCGGCTTGCCGTGCAGGCGCTTGACCAATTCCCGCCGGTAAAACACATCCCATGATGACTTCTTGAATATCTGCTGGATGGAGCTTAGCCCGTTCGACCGCGGCTTTAATGGCAATTGCACCGAGCTCAGGGGCGGTCACGTCTTTGAGTGCGCCTAATAAATTGCCCTGCGGGGTGCGCGCAAGCCCCACAATCACAACATCGTCCATTTGCATGGTTATTCTCCGTTATTTTTGGCATAGCATAAAATTTTTATTCTTAGGCAGCAATTTATTTAATTTCGTCGAATGATCAATTTTTCTTATCAAATAATCAAAACAATTCATTTTTTTTGTGTAGGGAAATTTTTTATAGTGATCATTGTCTAAAAACGAGGTGACTTATGAAACAATATGATGAAGCTTATTCAAGTTTAAAAACATTGCTGACGAATTTTATCAATGATAATAAAAATTCGTTACTTAAAAAATTTAGTGTTTTTGGGAAAAGTGAGTTAACCCATGCTCAAGAGCTGTTAGCAAAAATTAATAAGATGCCCACGTCCGGTGGTGATATTGACCCATTAATGTATGCGGTTTGTAAGACGCAAGATGACGCATATCATGATAACGCTGCATTTATTGCTACAAAACTTTCAACATGGATTATGCAAGTGGCTGAAGTTTCGGATGCACAGCTAAAGAAAACAGGAGAGGGGATAGTGATTGCAAACTTGTTGGCGCTGACAAAGCCTTTAAAGCTGACAGGGGGTATTGAAATGAAGCAAGTTTCTTAGAAATCCTTCCCACGCAGGGGGAAGGTGCCCGAAGGGCGGATGGGGTAATATAAATTTTCTTGTTTTGAATAATTATTTTATTTTCCCCCATCCGGCCTTCGGCCACCTTCCCCCTGTGTGGGAAGGATCTAAGCGCTATCAGGATGACGATTTTAATGTATAATGAATCATTTTAAAGAAGTGATGAAAATAAATGAGTTTACTCAGCCCCCAATTACTTGCATTTCTCGCGATCGCCAAATACAAAACGGTCCACGCAGCAGCAGACGTTTTGCATATTACCCAAACAGCAGTCACTCAGAGAATTCATGTATTAGAACGAAATTTAAAAACCACGTTATTTATTCGAACGCGGAAAGGAATGGTCTTAACGCCTGAAGGTGACGCCTTATTGCATTACTGCCAGGCGGCACAAAATCTTGAAGGCAATACATTGGCGAAAATAAAAAATGCGGCCGTGGAATCTTCGATTCAAATCACGATTTCAGGACCCAGTAGCATTATGCATTCGCGTATTATTCCCCAATGTCTGCCATTGACCAAAAAATATTCTCAATTGGTATTTAATTTTGATATCAGTGACATTGAAGAACGACATAAATCATTGCACCGCGGTTTATGCGACTTTGCGATTTTACAACCGGAACATATCGCCAAAGAAATGGAATATAAAAAATTGACCCCAGAAAAATATGTGTTAGTTGCGTCCTACAAATGGAAAAATCGATCACTGAAAAATATTTTAGCAGAAGAAAAAATCATTGATTACAATCCACAAGATCAGATGACACTGAATTATTTAAAATATTTTGATTTATATCATCATGCGCAACCTGAAAGACATTTTGCCAGCCGCACTGAATCCATCACGTGCATGATTATTGAACAATTAGGGTATAGCGTGTTAACCACAGAGTTTGCACAGCCGTACATCAAGGCGAAAAAGCTAGTGGTATTAAATCACAACAAAACCTACGAAAATCAAATCGCATTGACTTGGTACAATCGCCCTGAGCCGCCGAAATATTTTTCAGCGTTGATCAATAGCATCATCTAGCTGTTTCCGCTGTTTCAAACAAAATTTAATGATCTCTTAAGAAAACCTTAATAATTGTTAGGTATATGTTCTAGAGATAATAAAAAAAATATTTTCATCCAGGAGGTCTAAAAATGGATGCTCGAGTACAAAAAGAGGAAGCAAGTCCGCTCGCAAAAAAATTAAGTGAATTTTTACTTTCGCACGCCAAGCTCAAGATCGCTGATGATTCTGATATACCCATTGTTCTTGCGATCCATTTAGACCAAATTCTTACCGAAGATGATAAATTCGGCGCTCGTCAACAATTGGCTTCTCTTCTCTGTGAAGGCGAGAGGAAAGAGGATGCTGATCAAAGTTATATTTCGTTGTGTTTTAATCCAGGAAAAGCTCAGTTCCTTGCTAGTTTATCCGAGGTGGTAAAAAACGGTCCCGTCATTGTACAGCTTATCAATGCCTTTCAAGAAGCAGCAAATGCGTTGGCAATTGCCAAAGCTGCACAAAGGGTGGCAGATCAAATAATTGCGGCTCTGAGAGGGAATGTCCAACTCACCCAAGATTTTCGTAAGGACCTAATAAAGTTTATCTATGATTTCGCATTAAATGAGAAAAAAAATGTGGAAGAAAAACATTTTTCTTCTGCTGTCGATATTTTATCCGTAGATTCTGCTCAGTTTAATATTACTTTTCAGACTAAAATTATAGAATTTGTAACGCCTCTTATTCGAAAGAGGCAAAATCCATTCGTGAGCCTCGGTCCCACAATGGAAGCATGGGCAAAAAAGCAACGGAAACAATTAAAAAATCAAGCTCAAACCTCCACTAGCCTCAGAGTCGATAACTTGACAGCTTTATTGAAAGATAAACAACGTAAACTTTCGCTCTATCATTGCTTGCACCGTAAAGACATTGAATATTTGTTGGGACAATTATTATCGCTAGAATCGAAACCGCAGCTTCTGGAAGATAAAACACCCACGCATGTGCCAGCGCAAGGAAAAAATATATTTGTGCTACCTTGCTCTGATCATGCGGGTAACTTGGAAGGCAGACACGTTCGAGTTCAGGATTGTTTAAGCAAGTTTGTTGATCATACAACTGCCTATGTCCCTCGTGCTACAGAAACCGGCAATCATTGGACTTGTCAATCTTACGATAACGGGAAGCCCAGCGTTCTCTGGGATCCATGTGTTCAAGGTGGCCAAATTCAGGGGTATGATCGCTGGAGCAGTGGTTACCAAACCATTGGAAAAATTATCTTTGATATTTATGGTGATCGCTATGACACGATGGCGATCACACCGGCAAGCAAAAGAATTAAAGCAGTTATTTGTGCTTTTAAATATGCAGGTAAAACCAGTGATTTCGGAGAGGGTTCGTATAATCCAGCATTGTTGCGTGATGTTCTGATTGCATGTTTTTGTGAAGTAACGCCGGGTACTCATCTTCCTGCTTGGATAGATCCTAATTTAATTGAGGCGGTGTGTGCTGCATCTCATATGCAAGCAACGTTTCAAATAAAATATCCTCCTGTTGATCCTGATATTGTAAAAAAAGATCCACGCCTTGCTCTATCGGCTCAGAGAAGTGAACGAAAAGGGACAGAAGTAGAAGAAAAAAAGGAAGTCGTTGCTTCTTCTCCTCCTTCTTCTTCTCCTTCCACTCCTAGTACTGGATTCTTGACGTCACTATCACCGTCACAACCACAGCAAGACAGTAAAAACCATTTTGAAAAGAGAAGAGACCAACTTTGGACACAATATTTAAAAGATGAAAAATCACGAAACGAATTAATCGATGTAATAACGAACTACCTAGAGACAGTTGGTAAATTTTTTGAAGATGAAAATATTGAGTCAAAGAATACAAAAACACAATTTAATATTCTCAGTCAACAGATAGAAGCGAGAAAAAAGAGATTAACAAGTGTCGAAGAAAATTGGTTGGCAAATACACTTCTCGATAAAGCGCCTAGGAAAAAAGAATTAGAAGTAGAGATTGAAACATTAGAAGCACAACGAAACGCTCTTCAAGTTTTCTTGACGTCACTGGGACAAATAGTTGTAGAAACAAAACAAAGATGGGATAGAGTGAAAGATTCTATTGCAAATGCCAAACGGATATACGAGACGTCACAGCATGTTGAGGATTGCGACACCTCAGTTGCGGAGGAGTTGGTGACAGGCATACTCTTTTTGGCAGGCACTATAAAAACGTTACCATCCATTGTGCAAGGTTTCACGGCAATGCATGACGTTTTTGTTTCCGATAATGGTTTTCTGTCAAAAATTGTCGCTATACAAAAAATCGTGTACCCAGAACAAAAAGAAAGTGAGAAGAAAGCAACGGATCCAAAACGTAGTCTACTTTCTGTCGCTAAAGGATTTACCTCACTAGTAAGTTCATCCGCTGAACCCGCTGACGTGCTAGCACATTGCGAAGTAGGAAAACTACCCCCTCTCTGCAACACACTACATGAATACGTTGCTACCGCTTTTGTGGCAAAATCATTTTTCATGCTGCATGAACATAAGGCTCTGGAAAAAAACGCAACGTCGATGCGGGCGATCGCGACACGTAAAAAAGAAGTGCCTGCAATAGCTAACAAACTTAAACAATTAGCAAAAATAAAAAATTCAAACAGAGTCAATGATAGAATTTTAAGTGCTGCTATGCAAACGTTAGATATTTTCAATTATGAAGATAAACAACGCTCAAAATCTTTTTTTCGTAACCCTAAAAAAATAAGTGAGTCAGCGGGCATCGTGAATGCGTGTTTAGATTTTATCGAAAATAAACAGTCTCACATTCCTTTATTGAAACAGTTGGCCGACGTTCAACTGTGGACCGAAGGTCGCTCAAGCGAATTGCGTTCACAAGTTCACAAATCTTATGTTAAATTTCTAGATGCACTTCAAGATGATCATCCTATTTATCATTTCTTAGCGTGTCTTGCTGAGCATGTTCGGAAAATCAGGAGTTATTGGACTGGAGTTAGTGCTGACCATTTGAATCAAGTTGAAGCACTTAAAGTGGCAGCCTTTCATGTGTTAGAGAATCCCAATAATAAAGCTGCTTGGGTTTATCTGTTAAAAACCTTCCGTGAAATAAAGAATGAGCAATTAAAGCAGGATATTAAAAACCAATACATTTCTCTCATCAAAAAATTCGAAGAGACATGCGTAGTAAACGATCCAGTAACAGAACATGCAAATCCAGTGATGGAAAAATTAGTTTCCTATGTGGATGATAAAAACAATGATCATAAAAATCCTGATGTTATAACCTATCTGGCTAGTAGCTCAGTATTACTTGCTCCAGGAAAAAAACTTACTCCAGTTCAGTGCGCGAATTTTATTGCAAAGCTTCAACTGCGTTTTTCCTTTTTAGATCAAAACGACAAAGACTTATTGCCTGAATTAAAAAGTTACGTCACCGATGAATTGAGCCCATTCGTACTGGATTTATTAAATAAATTAACAGACCCAAACAATAACAATGCAAATAAGCAAAGCTATTTTGATCGGTTGATTGTCTTCTTACAGTGCTCTGATAAATTAAAACAAAGCGTTGATGCTTATGTTAATTTAATGCGATTAATCCGTTTCGATATTAATTCTCCATTTACTCATCGTGAATTGTTAGAACTTTTCATAAAATTAAATAGTGTTGGTGGTAAACGGGAGGGGGAATTACTTAAATTAGAGACTTTGCAGCCAGCGGTGATGCGATTCGCTATTGCTAGACTCGATGCGACATTTAATATCACAGAAAATGATGCAAAAGAACATCCAATTGCTTGCGCCTATTTTCTGAAAAACTTTGTTTCGCAAGCCAATTTAAAGCAATTTGTCGATCAAAATCCCGGTATTTTTAGGTTATTAAAAAATTACTGTTTGTGTGGCGTTGTATCGGAAAATTGTGATGTAAATACCTTGGAATTGCAAAATGTGCTGGGTGAAAATGAGTTACCTGATAATATAACATCAATTTTTAGTAGCTTGCCGAACCTTGAAGAGAAAAAGGCTGATCCAAGCTCGACTACTCTATTAGTTAACAAGTTAACCAGTCTCTTCGAAGACTATTTTAAAAGTAAAAATTCAGCAAATCTTGAATTCGATGTAAACCTCATTTTTACTGCGCATAATTCTGTACTAAATAAAAATTTACTGATTGCTTATCGATTCATATCGAAAAATTTAGATAGTGCAGATCCAAGAGCGATTCAATGGAGGAATCAAATTCATTTGCTCATTACGATCGCGTCCAGTGAAATTAAAAAAGATTTGGAAATTATTAGGCTAGGGTTGCAATCTTCACCGGCCATACGACCTTCTTCACAGCAGTTGGAAAAGCTACGTGCAAGATATGATTTACTTTCTGATTTTGATCAAGCCATCTTTGATAAAGACAGTGCGCTCAAAACACTTAAAGATTGTAAAAGTGCAATCACACTAGCGGAAAATATTGCTACTACTTCAACACATCGTCCTGAAAAGTTGCAGATTATTATTCAGGACTTAGAAGAAAAGAATTCCAAACTTTCTGCCAGCGAAATTGCTACGCTATTTGATCAAGTCTGTGATGCAGAGGCATTGAAAACTTTTAATTCTCAAGATATAAAACGAGACGCGCTCCTCAAGATAAAAGAGCAATTTTCAGAGAAAGCAATGACATGCCAACTTCTTGCTGAAGCACAGTTGCGTTTGGCGCAATCTGGTTTATATCCCGCTGATATTAAGTTTGATGGAAGTGGTGCTGGTCAATTTGCAGCGAGTGTGGTGAGTTATCTCGATAGCAAAGCTAAACCAGATCTGATTGCAAAGGTTGTTCGTGTTTATGCAACTTATTATTTTACGGATCACGACGTTAACAATTTTCAACAGCAGTTATGTGATATTCTCCAAAATGAAAATTTTGCGCCAGATTTTTTTGAACCCACGCAAAATAATTGTTGGTCTACGTCGTTCAGTGCTGATGTGTATGTCAAAACCAATAATACAAATAAGATTGTGATTGATGAAAATGAGTTATTGGAAGAATTACAACAAAAACTGTCAATTACATCTGTGTCACCACAGCCACTGACCACGACTGAATTAAAGCACTTAATGTTTATCTATTATGTATTAATGCAGTCACCAAATAACGATATAAAAAATGAAGCGAACTTACGTTTTGAATGGTTAGGTTGGAAGCAGTCAACTCTGCCCGCGCCCTTTGAAGAAAAATTACCTGCCGAAGCCTCTGCACGTATTCCTCAAGATGCAGTCATGGCTTTTTATAAATATCAGCTATTGGAAATCGTTGATCGCTGCATGCACGATCCTTTTTTAGGTCTAACAGCTCCTCAGTATACAAAATCATGGAAGGAAATTTTAAAAGCCATTGCTTCATCTAATCCATTTGAGCACTTAGCATTATTTTCAGAACTAAGTCATCACCAATTTCCTAATAACGTTGGTTCAACCCCTGTCAAAGGAAAAGCTTTATTGAGGATGTGGGCAGATCTTGTATTTCGATCAGATGCATTAGCAACCTTAGAAGAGGTGAAGCGTCAAACGGAAACTGCAAACAGAAAAGCACAAATTAATGCACTCCAAGTGGAATGCAAATTCGAGGATCCGCTAACCGATCACGACCGCGAATCGGCTATAGCCTATGTGATGAGTTGCGTCTATTTTTCATCAGCTGGGCTTGCTGAATTTGATGCAAGTCAAATGGGTGTCATTCAAACGAATTTAACCAAAGCGCTTGCGGTTATTTTTGCAAGTAAACAAAGTCTACGTGAGAAAATCAATACGCTTAACAGACTGGGATCAGTCACCGTGACGCAAGGTACTCTTGGTGGCGCGATCAGTCATTTTATAGAAAAAATTGCGCGGCTAGATGCTGTACTGATTCAAAATAACAGTCTCGAAAATTTAACTTTATCCCAAGCAAGAATGAATTTATTTGATTTCCGTTCTAATAGTCCACTCTTTATGGAGTGCAAAGATCCACAAGAGGCACAAGCGAAAGTAGCAAAGGAAGAAGCAAGTATTTTGGTTTTGCAATTGTTTGGTCAAGCAGAAGATTCGCGCGCTGTTGATGAGCGTTTTGATACGATGGGCAGTCACTATCTCCATTATTCCGTGTGTGGTGATACGAATGAATATTTCAGCCAAGAAACATTTGAAACGTTGGCTACGCATTCCTCTTCCAAAGAGATAAAAGGACTTGCCGCAGTGGGTCCCTTTCTTGCGAATAATAGTGATACCGGTGCGGGCATGTTTACATCGAGGAAGGCACCTAAACCAAAACGTAGTGCAGCATTCAGAGAACATTGTTTAAATGCGTATGGGTTACAAACAATCTCTTGCCGTCTGGACCACCTTTATCGTGACTGGATGATGAGAATGCTGGCCCAATTAATGACAGTGATGCAAAGTAATTTTCAAAATTTAATATTGTTATTGCCTCCAGTTCCGGCTAAAACCAATTTTGACTTGCTTGAACTTATGACAAGAATCGGGGCAGATATCACTTCAATTTTAGAGCAGGTCAGGGTTGGATATTGTGGCGATCAGTTAGTTTCTTTACTGGGTTCGCTGTTACAAAAAAAGAATCAGTTACAGAATTTTAAAAATAACGACACAGCTCCTCTGATTGACGCAGAAACAAAAGGAATTGAAACATTTCAGGGGATAATAGCTCATTGCCAACAGATTATTCTTCAATATCGAGACAATTTTACGAATCATCGCGTTGTGAATCTACTGACTCCAGATCTAGAATCAATAGTCGGTCTTGAATTTTTAGCACACTATAAAACAATTGAATTTTTGCGAACGGTCGCGACGGAAGTAGAGACTAAGTTAGGTCCGGTGCAGAACACACCTCCACTGCAACGCAATTTCTTAGAAAAACAACACTCTATTGCAGCTCTACTCACACTACAGGAACAAGGAAATACTTTACAAGATCAACCCTGTATTTTATGGCGTATTCGAGAAGCTGGGATAGAGCTTGAAGCAATGCTGCAGGTGCAAAAACAAAATAAGGATTTAGCTTTTGACAAAGCGATCATAGCAAATGCACTTCAAGTACACGTGCGCCAATTAATTCAACATGATCGTTATGCTGAGCTTGAAGCATTGAGTAGTTTTCTAGATAATTTTGAAAAAATTAATCCTGAGGTTGCTCGATCTCTTCAAGACAAAGTTCGCAGTGTACTAGAATCACGACGATTTTTAGAAGCGATCACCAAGATTATAAAAACGATAAATGATAATCGTAATATTGATGACTGTGAAAATTCACTTTCGACATTTGATGATTTTGTTTTTACCTGTAAGCCGACTGAAGTAGGAAGTTTTTCTACAAAAATGCCCTGGGCATCGGAAGTTCTCGGAGAAATAAAAACAGTTGTCGATGAGAAAAGTGTGCGAGTTAAAGATTTGGCTGAAGATAAGCAACCGACCAAACTCTCCCAGCAGGATTTAATTTCTCTACGCAATAAATTGGCATGCGCATGCATCAATAAAAGACGCTATGATTTTGTCAAATTTACACTAGAGGGATTTGTTCGAGAATTAAAGGGTGAACAGCCACTAACCATCAATATATCCGGGTATATATTATCTTGGAAAAGCAATTTTTCTGATGAGCGAGCAATAGAAATCTTTGAATTGATAAAACGAGAAATTGCTAAGCAAAAAACTCAAACGCCAGCTCATCTGCCATTGCATAAAACTTTGGGAAACTTGGAACAGAGCTGTACTCAGAACATAGAACAGTTACTGGTGTTTGCTTGTGAGTCTCTGCAGAACATACGACATTTCAAGTACATCGACAATAAAGTTACAACTCATGTGTTTCCACTACGGGACATTATCACTCAAATGCAACAACTTGCATCTATGTTTGACTCATATATTGCTAATTTTGACTCAAGCAAAGTAACAAAACAACAACAGGATTTAATGAAGCAAATATGGGCTACCTTGAATGGGATTAAGCAAGTGTTGGTTGGTAAAAGCTTTGTCTATAATGATGAAAAACCAAAGTTTGGATTTTCTGTCGTGCAGGTTTATGACACAGCGAGTGCGATGGGTCGGTGTCAGAGTCAGGGTGTTGTCAGTGTGGAAGGACTCGAGGAATTTTGTGCATCGTTTGCTAGGATGAAGAGCAACTTGAAGGATTTTCAGTCTGTCAACACTGTTGGAGCAGTATCGAGAACACCGGCAATGACACGGTCGTAAAAAACCTGGATTGCTTGGTGGCCGGGCGCCACCCCGAGGAGGGGGGGTTGGTTTTGTGGGGCTTATTGTGTCGAGAATACACATTTCTCGTATCTCATTATAGTTACTTATTTGATCCATACACCTCGTTTAATACTTAAAACTTGCAAACTGTTATCAGGCTG
>CAZOFA010000033.1:0-6792 GCA_964578975.1 uncultured Coxiellaceae bacterium | reverse complement strand
ACCCGTTGTAAAAACACTTTTATGTTTCGCACAGTCCGCTCCCCCAATGCCGGGCGTTTGTCATTGGGAGGAGCGTAGCGACGAAGCAATCCAGGTTTTCGCTCTATATTTTCATCGGCAAAATCATCAACTCTTTGCCTTGCAAATGCAATTGACGTTGTAAAGTGTTGGGCGTTTCATTATGCAAAAGCCGCGTAATCCAATTATCATGTTCGAAAATTAATTTGCTCGCGAAGAAAATAGAATTCGGATATTTTTCACTGACGGATTCAGCGAGCTTTGTCAAAAGCTCAACGGTCTCAGTGCCAAACGTTGCATAACTTTCTGCAGCAATCCCATACTGCTGACAATAATTAACAAAATATTCCAAAGTTGTATTGACTTCGAATTGCATTTTTTCTAATGCCTGATTTCCCGTAAAGCTTTCCACATCGACCGTGCCCGCACTGATAAAAATAAAATTTTTAAAATAACGTGGGAAAATACGTATGACGCATAACAAGGTATGCATGCCAACACCAAAACTTTTTCCGACAAAAATGATTGCAGTCATTTGATGTGGATCAGGGGTGAGAGGTGTGGGCGGTTTTTCGGTGATAGGTTGTTTGAGTTGTTTATCAAGCTCTGCCAATTTTTTACTAACCGAAGAATAATGTTTTTTGACTAATAAGCATAAACCCACTAACGTGCAGGTAATTAAAATAGTAAACCAACCACCCGAACCAAATTTAGAATAAATTGTAATACATAAAATACTGCCGGTGATAAAAAATGCAAAAAAAGAAAATAATAAACGCATCATCCAGCGTGATGTTTTTTCTCGATGTTTAATCCAATACACACACAGACCTAACAGCGATAATGTAAACGTGATAAATACGTTAATACTATATAAAACGACGAGCAAAGAAACTTCTCCACCGCTCCACCATAAAACAATGAGTGCTGCAATGCCAAATAAGATGAGACCATTCTGAATCACTAGGCGGGTAGATAAGTGACGAAAACGATTGGGTAACCAATTGTCGAGGGCTAAATTTGCCAGGGCGCTTGGGCCTGCAAGAAAACCGGTATTTGCTGCCACAAAAAGCAAACTACTTTCCAGAAATAGAGTAATCAATAATAGGGTTTTACCCAGACTGGAATTACCTAAAATAGAATGAAAGACAACGGCATTTAAGGTTTTTCCCGTGACAGGCGTCGCATTCCAGAGCAGATAAAGCAAGATAAAGCCTGCTGCAGTAAAACTCAGTGAAACGGCCATGTAAAACATCGTCCATTTTCCTGTCCTCACCCGCGGTTCACTTAAGCGATTCACATTATTTGAAACCGCTTCAAGACCGGTATATGTACCACCTCCTAACGAATACGCATGCAGCATAAAAGCGAGCAAAGGAATCCAACCGATGGTGGCGGCGAGTGATTTTGTTTGCGACACGGTTTCGGGGAGAATACCGATTAAACCTTTGCGATGGGCCGCAATGCCAAAGACGATCAGTGAAAAGTGCACAATGACAAAACCCAAAAAAATTGGCATCAGCACTTTAATCGATTCTTTCATGCCACGTAAATTGATAATCATCAGCAGCACAAGCAACATCGCGGCGGTAATTAATTTATAGTGAAAATATGCAGGAGGCAGCATGCTAAATAATGCATCGGTACCGCTTGCGATCGAAACAGCAATGGTTAATACATAGTCGACAATTAATGCAGCACCTGAAACTAATCCCACATGCGAACCCAATAATTGTGTTGCAACTTTATAACCGCCACCGCCACTGGGGAATAATTCGATGACTTGATTGTAGCTGAGTGAAATAATAAATACGGTGATGGCAGTGGCCAGCGCAATATAGAGTGCAAGATGGGTATGGTGTCCCAATGCAATAAATGCTTCTTCAGGACCGTAACAGGAGGATGAAAGTCCATCAGCTCCGAGACCAATCCAGGCAAGAAACGCGATCAATGAGACATGACGCCATGTGCTAGGATTAAAAGGATTTAATGGATCACCAATAATGTAATGTTTTATTTTCGCATAAATTTGCATAGATGCTATTTTGCTTGCATCCGCAAAGCGCCGTCAAGCCGAATTACTTCACCATTGAGCATCGCATTTTCCACAATATGCAAAACTAATTTTGCATATTCATCGGGCTCCACTAATCTTTTTGGGAAAGGCACCATGTTGGCTAAGGAAGCACGCGCCTCAGCGGGTATTTGATTGATCATCGGTGTGTTCACTAAACCCGGCGCAATCGTCATGACGCGCACACCAAATTGCGCCAGCTCGCGCGCAGCCGGTAATGTCATGGCCACCACACCACCTTTCGATGCGCTATAAGCGGTTTGACCAATTTGACCTTCAAATGCTGCAACGGATGCCGTATTGATAATCACGCCACGCTCATGCGAGGCGCCCTCAGGTGACGCTTGAATCATGCTGGCGGCTGCGATGCGCATGAGATTGAACGTGCCGATTAAATTTACGTTGATCACTTGGGCAAATTGATCAAGCGGCAGTGGACCTTCTTTACCGACCATTCGTTTACTTTGCACGATGCCAGCGCAACTCACACAAACACGTGCAATGCCATGCGCTGATTGCGCAGCTTGAACCGCTTGTTCCACACTTGCCGCATCCGTCACATCACAGCGCAGCGCAATGCCGTGGATTTCTTTTGCTATTTTTTCCGTTCTTTCAAGATTAATATCCAGTAATGCTACTTTGGCGCCTCTTGCCGAAACCGCACGCGCAGTCGCTTCACCCATTCCTGATCCTCCACCACTGATGAGAACCGGACAATTTTTTATTTCCATTGCATTGAATCCTTTTAAAAAAATCCCGAATCGTGGATACTTACTGGGTTTTGAAGTTACCGTGACAAAAGGAAGAAAGCAAGGAGCCAGAATGAAAATTCTTGTCGCAGTAAAAAGAGTCATCGATTTTGCCGCACATATTCGTGTGAAAGCAGACGGAAGCGGCATTGAGACACAACATGTAAAAATGTCGATGAATCCATTTGATGAAATCGCAGTGGAAGAGGCGGTTCGTTTAAAAGAACAGGGCATTGCCAGTCAAGTGGTTGTGGTGTCAATTGGTCCGAGCGCCTGTCAAGAAACATTGCGCAGCGCGCTTGCCATGGGTGCTGATCGCGCACTCTTAATCGAAACTGATGCCGCGTTACAACCGCTCGCCACGGCAAAATTATTGCAGGTGCTTGCAAAACAAGAAACACCGCAACTGATTATTCTCGGTAAACAAGCAATCGATAGTGACAACAATCAAGTCGGTCAAATGCTGGCGGGATTATTAAATTGGTCACAAGGTACCTTTGCATCAAAATTAGTTGTCACAAACGATACGTTGTTGGTGACGCGAGAAATCGATGGTGGACTTGAAACACTAAAATTAAAATTACCCTCAGTTATCACCACTGATTTACGCTTAAATGAACCGCGTTATCTTTCACTACCGAATATTGTGCAAGCAAAACGTAAACCACTCACCATCCTACCGATTGCACAATTACAAGTTTCTACTCATTCAACACTGCACACACTTAAAGTTTCTGCACCCGAAAAACGTCGTGCAGGCGTGAAAGTCACAAATGTCAAAGAATTAGTTGAAAAATTAAAAAATGAAGCGCAGGTCATTTGATGAAAATTTTAATGGTGTTAGAACACGATAATCAAACGTTGAAAACAGCGAATTTGCATGTGTTGAGTGCGGCAAAAAAATTAGGTGACGCGATTGATGTGTTCATTGCTGGCGATGCGTGCGCTCCCGTGGTGAGCCAAGCAAAAAAATTACCGGGCATTCAACGCATTCTGTTAGCGCAAGCAAAAGAATATCAACATCAACTCGCAGAAAATATCGCGCCAATGATTGCTAAGATCGGAAAAAAGTATGATGCAATTTTAACAGCGGCTAGCACCTTCGGAAAAAATATATTGCCTCGCGCAGCGGCTTTATTAGACTGCGACATGATGTCAGATGTCATACAAATTATTTCTCCCGATACGTTTGTGCGGCCCATTTATGCGGGCAATGCAATGGTGACCGTAAAAAATGAGGCGCCCATTAAAATTCTTACTATTCGCACCACCGCATTCCCTGAAATTAAATTAGCGGAATTGGCGCAAGTGGAAGTTGAGCCCATTTCACAAATCATGCCCAATGAATTATCTGAATTTATCAATCAAGAGCTCACAATCTCAAAGCGTCCGGAATTAACTAATGCACGCATTGTCGTCTCCGGTGGACGAGGTTTAAAAAGTGCATCTAATTTTAAATTATTGGAAGCGTTTGCGGATAGCATTGGAGCGGCGATTGGTGCATCACGCGCGGCAGTCGATGCAGGGTTTGCGCCGAATGATTATCAAGTCGGTCAAACCGGAAAAATTGTGGCACCGGATTTGTATATTGCGATTGGCATTTCAGGTGCGATTCAACATGTCGCAGGCATGAAAGATAGTAAAGTGATTGTGGCGATTAATAGCGATCCGGATGCGCCCATTTTTCAATTAGCCGATTATGGATTAGTGGGTGATTTATTTAAAATCTTACCTGAACTACAACAGGAATTGAGTTAATGCGAATAACATTTTTAGGGGCAACCAATACCGTCACCGGTTCGAAATATTTATTAAGTATCGACAATAAAAAAATATTAATCGATTGCGGATTATTTCAGGGCTTAAAAGAATTGCGGCAACGCAATTGGAACAAATTTCCCATTGAACCACATTTAATTGATTCGGTGATTTTAACCCATGCGCATATTGATCATACGGGTTATTTACCCTTGCTCGTGAAAAATGGTTTTACGGGAAATGTGTATTGCTCACAAGCCACGAAAGAATTATGTAATGTGTTGTTGCCAGACAGTGGCTATTTACAAGAAGAAGAAGCCAAATTTGTGAATAAACATGGTTACACCAAACATAAACCGGCGATTCCGCTTTACACCCGTCTTGATGCCGAGCAATCGTTGTTACACTTACGTGCATTAGAATTCAGAAAAAATTACAAGATTGCCGACGATACGCATATTTCTCTGATTCCAGCCGGACATATTTTAGGGGCGTCATTTATTCAAATTAAACATCAAGGCACTATTGTTTTGTTTTCTGGCGATTTAGGTCGTCCCAGCGATCCGATCATGCATGCACCGTCGATTATGCAAGCCGCCGATTATTTAATTTTAGAATCCACTTATGGAAATCGATTACATAAAAAAGTAAATCCATTAGATGAATTGACTGACATTATCAATCGTACGACAGAACGCGGTGGCACGGTGGTGATTCCTGCTTTTGCAGTCGGGCGTGCACAACATTTATTGTATTTTATGCATCAATTAAAAGAAGAAAAACGTATTCCTGACATCCCCATTTATCTGGATAGCCCAATGGCGAAAGATGCGACGAATATTTTTCGCAAATATACCGACTTACATCGGTTGAGTCCGGAGTTGTCGCATCAAGTGTGTGAAATTGCGCGATATGTGAATACCAAAGAAGAATCGCAGGCACTCGATTTAGAAACCGCACCAAAAATTATTATTTCTGCCAGTGGCATGTTGGAAGGTGGGCGAGTGTTACATCACATTCGCGTTTTTGCTCAAGATGCACGAAACACGATTGTGTTTGCCGGTTATCAAGCGGCAGGCACACGTGGTGCAGATATGATTAGTGGTAAAGAATCGATAAAAATATTTGGTGAAACAGTTCCGGTGCTCGCTGAAGTGCAAGTATTAAGTAATATGTCAGCACATGCGGATTATGAAGAAATGTTAGAGTGGTTAAGGCATTTTAATCATCATCCACGCAAAGTATTTATTACGCATGGTGAACCGGAGGCTGCACTGTCGCTGAAAGAAAAAATCGAAGCGCAATATAATTGGTCTTGTGTTATCCCGGATTATTTACATACGGAATTGTTAAACTAATGTATTCAACTAAAATTTTAAATTTAATTGTACGTGCCAAAAATGAAGATAAAGAAGCGTTAAATGATTTAGGTAATTATTATTTTCTCGGTGACGACGTTAAACAAGATTATACGAAAGCGTTTGACTATTTTCAGCGTGCTGCAGCCCAACATTATGCGAATGCAGAATTTAATTTAGGGTTGATGTATGAAAATGGTTTTGGTGTGGAGAGTGATATCACCAAAGCCATCGATTGGTATGGGAAAGCCGCCAAACAAAAATATTTACCCGCCATGTTTAATTTAGCGCGGATTTATGAACGCGATGCGGCAACGATACAAACCGCGCTGCATTGGTATGTGAAAGCAGCCACGTTGAATTTTCCGTTGGCGCAGGTAAATTTGGGTTGGTTATATCTCAACGGTTTTGGTGTTGAAAAAAATCTTGAAGTGGCGGTGCATTGGTTTCAACAAGCGGCAGAGCAAGATGTGCCTGAAGCGCAACGGTATTTAGGACATTGTTATCGCATGGGATTAGGTGTTCACGAAAATAAAGCGGGTGCGATTGCCTGGTTTAAAAAAGCCGCATCATTGGGTGATGCGATTGCGATGTATAATTTAGGATGTATGTGTAAAACAGGTGAGGGTGTCGAACAAGATGATGTGCTTGCGTCTGAATTACTTCAGGAAGCAGTCAAATTAGGATCTCAGTCAGCTGCAATTTTGTTGGAATCGTTTGCTGAAAAATAATACCTAACCCCCATCATTGCGAGCGAAGCTCTCTCGTCATTGCGAGCCGAGGGCCCCCAAAACCCGGTTTTTTATGGCCCCCCAACCCGGGTATAGGAGCGCGG
>CAZOFA010000032.1:3413-23399 GCA_964578975.1 uncultured Coxiellaceae bacterium | reverse complement strand
CAAATGGTGGTGGATTTTTTAATGTGAATTCGGCACATCCATTTGAAAATCCAACACCGCTCAGTAATTTTTTTGAAATGTTAGCCATTTTGCTGATTCCGGCAGCACTTTGTTTTACATTTGGATTGATGGTGTATGACAAACGGCAGGGACGTGCGATTTTGGCCGCCATGTTTATTTTATTTATTCCATTTATTTATGTGGCGGTTCAATCAGAGCAACAAGGTAATCCTGCTTTTCATCATTTAAAGATAGATCAAAAACCCACAGATTTATTTTCCGGCGGCAACATGGAAGGAAAGGAAACGCGATTTGGTATCGTGAATTCCGCATTATGGGCCACGGTGACAACGGCCGCATCGAATGGGGCGGTGAATTCTATGCTGGATTCATATACGCCACTCGGTGGATTGATTCCGTTATGGATGATGCATTTGGGTGAAGTGGTTTTTGGTGGAGTGGGATCAGGTTTATACGGCATGTTACTTTTTGTCATCCTCACGGTATTTGTTGCAGGCCTCATGGTTGGGCGAACACCAGAATATTTAGGAAAAAAAATCGAACCGTTCGAAATGAAAATGGCATCGATTGGTGTGTTAGTCATGCCGTTAATCGTGTTGTTTTTTACCGCCATCGCCGTTGTGAGCCCACTGGGGACGAGTTCCATTGCCAATCCAGGAACGCACGGTTTCACTGAAATTTTGTATGCATTTACCTCGATGGGAAATAATAACGGCAGCGCGTTTGCCGGACTCAATGCCAATACGCCATTTTATAATGTGTTAGGTGGACTCGCGATGTTGTTTGGGCGTTATTGGATTGCGATTCCAACGCTTGTCATTGCAGGTTCGCTTGCTAATAAGAAAATTATTCCAAGCAGTGAAGGAACATTGTTAACGTACACACCTTATTTTGTGGGGTTGTTAGTTGCGATCACGATTGTGTTGGGCGCCTTGTCTTTTCTACCCGCATTAGCATTAGGACCGATTGTTGAACAACTGAATTTGTGGGGACAGTATGGCCACTAAACGTTTTATCTGGGATTTTGACATTATCAAAAATGCATTGATTGATTCATTTTTAAAATTATCGTTTCGGCATCAAATTCGTAATCCCGTGATGTTTACTGTTTATGTCGGTTCATTATTGACGACCGCGCTTTATATTCAAGCGTTATTCACGAAAGGTGACGCACCCGCTTCATTTATTTTTAACATCACGATTTGGCTGTGGTTTACGTTAATTTTTGCGAATTTTGCCGAAGCGATGGCGGAAGGACGCGGAAAAGCACAAGCGCTATCATTGCGTAAAGCACGCCGCGAAATTTCTGCAAAAAAATTATCGAAACCTGATCGCAGTGCAAAAATGACTTTAACACGCTCCGCCAATTTACGTGCAGGCGATATCGTGTTGGTTGAAACCGGTGATTTTATTCCGAGTGACGGCGAAGTGATTGAAGGGATTGCCTCCGTCAATGAAAGTGCCATTACCGGCGAAAGCGCACCCGTTATTCGTGAAAGTGGTGGTGATCGCAGTGCAGTCACCGGTGGCACGCAAGTGATTTCAGATTGGTTGATTGTTCGTATCACCAGTAATCCGGGCGAAACTTTTTTAGATAAAATGATTGCACTCGTTGAAGGCGCGAAACGCCAAAAAACACCAAATGAATTAGCGTTAACAATTTTACTCGCAGCCCTCACTATCGTTTTTTTACTGGTGTGCGCGACCTTATTGCCTTTCTCAATTTACAGTGTCAATGCTGCAGGCACGGGAACGGTGGTCACGATCACTGTGCTCGTCGCTTTATTCGTTTGTCTTGCCCCGACAACCATTGGAGGACTGCTGTCTGCAATTGGGATTGCGGGTATGGATCGCATGATTCAAGCCAATGTGATTGCATTATCAGGACGCGCCGTTGAAGCGGCGGGGGACATTGATGTTTTATTATTGGATAAAACCGGAACCATCACACTTGGCAATCGACAAGCAACCGAATTTTTTGCGGTCGAAGGTGTGCGCATTGAAAAATTAGCCGATGCCGTGCAGTTAGCGTCTTTGGCTGATGAAACACCGGAAGGGCGCAGTATTGTGGTGCTCGCAAAAGAAAAATATGGTTTACGCGGTCGTGATATTCATGAGTTAGGAGCCACTTTTATTCCGTTTACCGCAGAAACTCGAATGAGCGGTGCCAATTTGCCGGGACGACAAATTCGTAAAGGGGCGAGTGATGCGATTGAAGAATACGTGCATAAACTCGGCGGAAAATTTCCGGCCTCCGCCAAAAAAATTGTCGAACAAATTTCAACAAAAGGCGGTACGGCGTTAGTGGTGGCCGAGGGGCAAGATATTTTAGGCGTCATTCATCTGAAAGACATTGTAAAAGGTGGTATTCGTGAACGCTTCGCTCAATTGCGCCAAATGGGTATAAAAACCGTGATGGTGACAGGCGATAACGAATTAACGGCAGCAGCCATTGCAGGGGAGGCGGGTGTCGATGACTTTTTGGCGAGTGCACGACCGGAAGATAAATTAAAATTGATTCGTCGCTTGCAAGCAGAAGGTCATTTAGTGGCGATGACTGGCGATGGTACGAATGATGCACCAGCGCTTGCTCAAGCGGATGTGGCTGTTGCAATGAATACGGGCACGCAAGCGGCAAAAGAAGCGGGAAATTTGGTGGATTTAGATTCTAATCCGACGAAATTAATTGAAGTGGTGGAAATTGGAAAACAATTATTAATGACGCGCGGCGCGCTGACGACGTTTAGCATTGCAAATGATATTGCAAAATATTTCGCGATTCTTCCTGCGGCGTTTGCCACAACATATCCTGTTTTAAATACATTGAATATCATGCATCTTGCCACACCCGCCAGTGCTATTTTATCCGCCGTGATTTTTAATGCGCTCATTATTATTTTTCTGATTCCTCTTGCTTTACGCGGTGTTAAATATCGTCGCGTGTCGGCCACGCGTTTATTAAGAAAAAATGTTTTGGTGTATGGATTAGGCGGTCTTATCATTCCTTTTATTGGAATTAAAATCATTGATTTAATATTAACTGCCATGGGCTTGCTCATATGAATATGTTGAAAGAAACGTTGCAACAACTAAAACCTGCTCTGTTAGTTTTACTTTTTTTTACAATTTTAACCGGCTTGATTTATCCACTCATTGATACTGCCATTGCACAATTATTTTTTCCCTGGAAAGCAAATGGTAGTTTGATTGAAAAAAATGATAAAAAAATCGGTTCTCATTTAATTGGGCAATCATTCACAGATCCGCATTATTTTTTTAGCCGTCCCTCGGCCACAACACCCTATCCCTACAATGGAGAATCTTCATCCGGCTCTAATATGGGACCTTCCAATCATGATTTTATTGCCTCAATACAAGCGCGGGTTGAGAATTTAAAAAAATCAGATGGGAGCAATGCTTTAGTCCCAGTTGATTTAGTCACTGCATCGGGAAGTGGTTTGGACCCCGAAATCAGTGTAGCGGCCGCTGTCTATCAAGAAGCGCGAATTGCGCATTTAAATCATCTCCCACAGAAAAAAGTTCATCAACTCATTGAAAATTTAGTGCAAAAACGGACTTTTGGTGTATTAGGTGAAGCACGAATTAATGTTCTGCAACTCAATATAAGCTTGGATGAGCTAAAATATAATTATGCCAGACAATAGACTTGCACCTGAAAAATTTTTACAACGCGCCCAAGCGGAAGAGCAAAAAAAATCGCGTGGAAAATTTAAAATTTACCTAGGCGCGGCCCCGGGCGTGGGTAAAACGCATGAAATGTTACATGATGCACTCGAAGAACGCTCGAAAGGATTGGATGTTGTCATTGGTGTAGTCGAATCGCACGGTCGCGAAGAAATCAAAGCCATGCTAAAAGACTTTGAAATTCTGCCCAGGGAAGTTATTAATTATCATGGCAAAGAATTACTAGAATTTGATTTAGATGCTGCAATCAGAAGACATCCCGCATTAATTTTAATGGATGAAATGGCGCACGCAAACGCGCCCAGTACCCGTCATAAAAAACGTTGGCAAGATATTAAAGAATTACTTGATCTCGGCATCGATGTTTATACCACGCTGAATGTGCAACACATTGAAAGCCTGAATGATAACGTTTCGCAAATTATTCATGCGCCGATCAAAGAAACTGTGCCTGATTCCATGATTGAAATGGCCGATACGCTTGAATTAATCGATATTCCGCCTGAGGAATTATTAACACGGTTACGCGATGGAAAAGTTTATATCCCAGAACAAGCAAAATTAGCGGCAGATCATTTTTTTAAAATTGGAAATTTGATCGCACTACGCGAATTAGCCTTGCGCATTATGGCAGAGCGTGTAGGTGCGCAAGTGATACTCTATCGTCAAGGTCAGAACATAAAACATGTGTGGCCGACCAAAGAAAAAATTCTGGTTTGTGTGGGGCCCGATGATGAATCAAAAAAATTATTACGTGCTGCACGTCGTTTAGCAACCAGTTTACAAATTGAATGGATCGCTGTATTTGTCGATACACCCAAAATTCAAAATTCACCGGCGAAAAAAAATAAAGCGATTCAAAATCTGCATTTTGCAGAAAAATTAGGCGCGATGACGCGCATGTTGACTGGATTTGATATCGTGCAAGAAATTATGGCGTTTGCGCGCGATCAAAATGTCACGCAAATCATGGTCTATAAAATTATCCGCCCACGTATTCGTAGTTTATTTTTTCGTAATCTGGCAGATGAATTAGTGCGCGTCAGTGGCGAAATCGATGTCTATATCATGACGGGACGAAAAAATAATTTAACCCAGTTTCAGCAATCAAAAAATGTGACTGTGTTTAAACCATGGAAAAGTCATGTTTTAGGTTTTATGATCGTGGGCGTGGCAACTGCCACCAATTTTTTACTTTCTCCATTTTTGAGCGCTAGTAACTTAATCATGGTTTATTTGTTGGGTATTACTATCGTTGCATTATTAGGTGAAATTGGGCCTGCTTTGAGTGCATCGATCGTCAGTGTACTCGCGTACGATTTTTTCTTTATACCGCCTTATTTTAGTTTTGCGGTGTCTGACATTCAGTATTTTTTTACTCTCGTTGTGATGTTGATTGTCTCTTTTATCATAAGTCATTTGGCGTCACGTATTCGCAAACAATCTGATTTAGCGCGTTTTGATGAAAATCAAATTGCCGTGTTGCATATGCTCAGTCGACAATTAGCGAGTACGCGTGGAATTGATAATATATTGGAGCTCGGTTCTCAATATATTGAAGATACGTTTGATTGTGATGTGTATGCGTTATTACCCAAAGGCAACCAACTGGTCATTCGCACCAAAAAAAATATTCCCCAACTGAGTAAGAAAGAATTAGGGATTGCTAAATGGGTCTATGATTTGAAAACCAAAGCGGGTTATGGCACTGATACACTGGCTTTTTCCAATGCAATGTATGTTCCACTGATTGGAACACAACAAACGATTGGTGTCTTACGTATTTTACCTAAAATAAAACGTTTACTGACCCCTGAAGAAATGTATCTACTTGAAGCCTGTTCGAATCAAATTGCACTCGCAGTTGAGGTCGACAAAATTCAAGAAAAAAATAAACATAAAGAATTAACCACGCAAAAACACCGTGTACAAAATGAAATATTACAAACCGTTTCACATGATTTGCACGCGCCATTAGTGGCAGTGTTGGATGATGTCAATGCGCTGATGGAACGCGCCATCGAGTTAAATCCCATTGAAATCCAAAAAATAGGTAAAAAAGTTTATGATGAATTAGAGCAACATAGTCGTTTAATTAATAATTTGCTGCAAATCACACAGTTTGAAACCGAATCCATTCAATTAAACAAACAAATTCTTTCGATTAAAGAATTAATTAATATGGTGATTGATAAATCACAGCATAAATTAAATAAACGCAACGTGAGAATTCATATTGAAGAAAATATTCCATCAATTGAGGCGGATAGTTTTTTAATACAAGAAGTTTTATTAAACTTAATTGATAACGCCGTGAAATTTTCTGCACCGAATACACCCATCGATATTAATGTCATTAAACAAAATCACAACATTGTGATTAGCGTTGAAGATGAAGGCCCTGGGATATTTCATGATGAAATGAATAAACTTTTTGAAAAATATTATCGCGGGCGAGAAATCACAACAGAGCGTGGGTTAGGATTGGGTCTGGCCATTTGTTCTGAAATTGTCAGCGCGCATCATGGTGAAATATGGGTGGAAAATAAAAAAGAGAAGGGCGCTGCTTTTCGATTTTCATTACCGCGAGACCCGGGGTGATTATTTATTAAATTTTTCTATTAAATTTTGTAATAGGAATACTGAACTTTGATTGGATAAAACAATCATCGTATATCCATGGGAGATATACATACACATCATATTATTTACACCAGGAAAATTGCCAAAATGCCCAACAAAACCCTGTTCGGGATAAATCATAAATCCATATCCATAATTAGGTGAATTTAATTCTGGTTTTTAAGAGAGACTGATATTGTTTGTCGCACTTGGGACTAAAATCCACCCCATGTCACTTTTTTAACTATATGAATTTATTAAGTTTTTTCCTATTAGCCTCTCAATTGCTTTATCAAATTTTAGTTTATACTAAAAGTATTAAAGAGCTGTGAGGATTACCAATCATGACAGCAGACCGAAAACCACCTAGTTATGATGAGATTTCAGCAATCAGAAACAAATTAGGGATTATTTGTAATTCTGCGGCTGTTTTAAAAAAGGCATTTGGTAATGATAAATTGATTGAAGATCGAATTGTGATTTTTAATCAACTAGCAAATAAAGTAGAAATATCAGAAAACCCTCATGATTGGATTGCTGAAAAAGAGAAATCAGAACAACTCATCGCTGCATTTAAAGATTGGTTGTTCAGAGTTTTTCAATTTAAATTAACTGATGATAATTTTGCTCAGTTAAAATCAGGAATAGCAGAAGAGACAAGAGATGAAGTCAAACATGAAAAGCAAGGCTTTCATCAATTGGTTAATGCAGCAAAAGCGCAGTTGCAAGCGCAAAGAGAGGCGCAACCCATAAATGAAAAACAATTGCGTCAACAACAAATGATGTATAAAAATTTGGATAGACAGAAAAAAATTGAGCGATTGGAACCTGAGGAAAAAACATTATTCTCGCTTATTGAAGCCGAAATAAAAAAAATTCAAAATCAAAAAAATAATCAGCAAGATCAAAAAAATAATCAGAAACAAGTAGACAAACTAACGTTCTTGGGCGCAAGTCTTGAATGTATATTAGGTGAAAGGACAACGACATCACTTAAAGAAGTAGCAGAAGAAATAGGTGTGTCGGTCGATAGTAAAAAAATAAAATTTTTCACCAACCAACTTGACCGGATATATAGTCAAGTGATTGCATTAAAACAAAGTGCGGAACAACAAGTAGCAAATAAAGCAGAAATCAAAACTGCACCTGGGGTGAGATCTAATTCAGGTAAAGGATTGTGAAACATAAAATCTGCTGGAAATCGTTCTTTATTTCGTTTAACTTGCCCGTTTAGTCGCTTAGGAAATGTATGATGAGCAGAAAAATAATGCTTTTTATTCTGTTGCTGTTTGTTTGCATCAGTGCGAGTGCACAGGTCTGGCAACCTTCATCAGGTCACATGCAAATACCAATATGGCAAAAAACACAGCCTGATGTTCAACCTACTACTCAACCAGAAGAAATGAGGATAATGAATAACCCGCAAGTTGCGGGTAAACCCTGGATTAATGTGGGTCCTGTCTCACAACCAACAATCACAGTCTACCCACCAAAGGGAAACAATACAGGAGCGGCGGTCGTTGTATTTCCGGGTGGAGGTTATTGGATTCTGGCCATTGATTTAGAAGGCACCGAGGTTTGTGACTGGTTGTCGTCTAAAGGAATTACCTGTGTTTTGTTGAAATACCGCGTGCCAGGTGAAGGACGGAATGGTGGCCCAAAATCGGGACCCTATCCAAAATCATTGATTGCGCTAGAAGATGCACAGAGAGCAATTGGATTAGTTCGATTTAATGCGACAAAGTGGCATATTGATCCTCACAAAATTGGTGTACTGGGTTTTTCGGCAGGCGGACATTTAGTAACCGCAACGAGCACACATTTTCAGAAGCGAATATATCAAGAGGTAGATGCGATCGATAAAATAAGTTGCAAACCAGATTTTGCGATTGCTTTGTATCCTGGACATCTATGGATCGACAAAAACAAATTTGAGCTGAATCCAAATGTTCCCGTCACTAAACAAACGCCGCCGACATTTTTGTTGCAAGCAGAGGATGACCATGAGGACAATGTAAACGATTCGCTAGTATATTATATTGCCCTTAAAAATGCCGGCGTTCCTGTTGAGATGCATTTGTATGCACACGGTGGTCATGCATTTGGATTACGTAGCACTCATTTTGAAATAACAAAATGGCCAGAGTTGGTGGAACGATGGTTAAAATCGATTAATATGATTTAATAAAACAAGCGATCCGAAAGAGCAGATAAAAAATGTATAACGCTACCTCAAATCGAAAGATATGGAAGATTGTCATTGGCGGTGCAATTGGTAATTTAAATGAGTGGTATAATTTTTTATTGTATGGTTATTTGGCTTCTGTTATTTCGCAATTATTTTTTCCTTCTCACAATCAATTATTATCTCTTACATTAACTTTTACTGTTTTTGCTCTGAGTTTTTTTGTACGTCCATTTGGTGGAATATTATTTGGTTGGATTGGTGACACTTATGGCCGTCAACGTGCTTTGATAATTTCTGTCAGTATGATGACAATTCCTACATTTTTAATCGGTTGCTTACCTACATACAACGCTATTGGCATTGCAAGTCCAATACTGCTATGTGTTTTTCGTATTTGCCAAGGACTTTCTGCAGGAGGAGAACATACTGGATCAGCTGTTTACTTAGCTGAACATGCTCCGTCTGATCGTCGTACATTATGGGTAAGCACAGTGCCAACGAGTGCTGCGCTTGGTATTCTTATTAGCTCGATTTCGTCATTGCTGATTGTGAATATTTTTACCCATGAGCAGCTATTATCATGGGGATGGCGGACTGGCTATTGGGTAGGAACTTTACTTTGTTTTGTCAGCCTGTTTTTAAGAATCAGATTGCCGGAAACGCCCTACTTCCAAAAAATTCAAAAAGAAAAAAGAAATCATCGTTCTCCTATTTCCGCTTTATTAAAAAATCCAAGTGTCATTAAAAATTTATTATTAGTATTTTGCCTTGCCAGTTGCTGGGGTGTGTTTTACCAGCTTTTATTTATTTGGATGCCAACGTATCTAACACATACTAATCATTTTACAAACAATACAGCATTACAGATTAATAGTATTTTTATGACAGTGTTTACTTGTTTAATATTGTGTGTTGGATCTTGTGCCGATTATGTGAGCCGTAAATTACTATTAATTCTGGCTTCTGTTGCAATGTTTATATTTGTCTATCCATTATTTATAATGCTATCTTCTGGCTCACTATTACAAGTATATATTGCTATGGCAATATTCACCGTAATTTTTAGTCTATTTATCCCAGCAGCTTTTGTCTGCATGATTGAATCTTTTAACACTCAAATACGTTATACAGGACTATCTTTTGGTTTTAATATGGGTTTGGCTATTTTTGGCGGTACATGTCCACTTATTGCCACATGGTTAATTGAAGTTACTGGAAATAGTAGAGCTCCTGCATTCTACATAATGTTATTTGCAGCATTTGCATTATTAACGTCAATATATATTCAAGATAAAAGAGGACAAACAATTTAATGAATTATCGAGCTACAACAAAAAATCTTACAAAAGATATGGGGATAACAAACTTTACCCTTATCTCACAGAATTCAATAGCTGAATGAAACTTTTCTCCATATATGTCAGGAGCCATAGCATCATCATTTTTCTTCATGCTAATGTTTTACCCATTCCTGCTAAATCGATGATAACGATCATTACGCGGTAAATCTCGTTCCAAATCAATTTCATTATTAACTGGATTATTAGCTGGCATTTTAACCACAAGGCAAATAGCTAACAGTAAACCGCCTATTCCTAACAAACCAAATCCAATTTTTTGATACAATTCAGTATTATCAAGATATTTAATTAGATCGTTCGTGACATCATCAAAGATAGCACCATTGCTGCAGGTTTTATTTACTAAATCAATAAAATAATCAAGACTATGAAGCGTTAAATTACAAATGATTGAGGAATTTGCGCATTGCGTTTGTGTTTCTAGGTTTAAGAAATAACAAGCGACTCCATCCCTATTGTTTTCAAATGCAGAATCCATTTCGCTGCTCAAATAAGCCATTACTGCTCCAGTCGAAGACGTGAGTACTGTACCCATTGAAAAGATGAATCGACGGTGCATGTTCATCGCAGTGAATAAATTTGGATTTGGCGTTGCGGCGAGAGGATTTTGCAAACACGCTTTTAAGTACTGATAAAGAGCAACTAGCGCAAGAACCCCCCACAATGTGGCTATTCCTATAGTAAGTGCTTTGTCACCTATTTCTTTATAAGCAATTAAATCTTGATTTACCTGTTCAACTAATTGTGGACCATTAGGCAGTGTGGTATTGACTAATTCAATATAAAAATCGAGCGTATGATGTGTTAAATTACAATCAATGGAAACATTAGCGCTGAGCTCAGCAAAGACTGTTTCTAGGTTTATATAATCACAATGAAGAGCTGCTTTATTTTCACGATAATTTTTTTGCATGAAAAAGCCCGCACCTGTTAAACCTAATCCAGTGAGAGCAGTGAGTCCCGTGAGTTTTGTTTGCCAAGTCATGCGCATTCCCCTTTATTATTATTATTTTTTTAGATGGGCAAGGTTACTCTATTTTTCACTGAAGTCATACCTCTGGATAATTAATTTCCCAATGCCCTGGAGGGAGACCTGGGCGGGATAAATTTAATCGCATCCATGACGGGTACCAATGGCTTGTTTTCCTCGTGTAGGTTTAATTGAGCAAGCCCTGCCGTCGGAACTTTATCCGTATAATCGCGTACTCTTCTTTTAATACTAATCCATTCTGTGAGTTGGTTTCGACTGTCATCCAGCAACATATTTAGGCATAACCAATTCTCCGGTTTAGTCATCATTTGTAAAATGGCACTCTCCTGATTAAATGCTTTTCCTAATTCAGAAACGATACGCGCATAATATATTTCCTGAGTACGATCCCAGCGATGCGTGACGACAAATCGTATTGCGGGAAGATTTTTATTAACCTCTTTAAATAACATTTCTAGTTGATTTAATATAAAGATGAAGTCGGGTTTATAGCCGCTAAGATAAGGATGGGACAGAACAATTATAATCGCTCCTTTTTCCTCGGCCGTTTTTTTAATTTGACTCATTATTTTTTCATTGAGATGGGGTGAATCTATCGCCAATAGACCCCCGTTAATAAAACCTGGAGAATCACAATAGACAATTTTTTGAGAAGGATTTTCCACAAAAACACATTCATTTGTCACGGTATCGCTGAAGGTGTGATTTATTTGGGTATAAGGCTTCTGTTCTTCACGTAAATGCAGTTTTTCCTCTCCATCGTTGCCTTTGACCAACTCACAACCCATTAAATAATTCACCAGCGTACTCGAACCTGCGCTTTGGTGACCGAGCACTAAGACAGGATATAATTCATTATTTACCTGCGTTTTTTGTTCTGTAGGCTGATCTTTTTTAACGGCAGACTCTTCCATTTTAGGCGATGGCAATTTCTCTGAAAAAATAATCACGTGATACATCTTGAATTGGTCTGATAACACGTCCGGTGCATCAGAAAAGTGTTGGTTAAACCATAATGACAGACTTTTTACATTAATTTTTCTGTCAAAATTGATTTTGAATAAACCTGCATTATTACAAGCAATATGAAAATCTAAATGAGGGAAAGATTTTGTGAATTTTATGCTAAAATCCTTAACGAAATTAAAAAAATGAGCACATTCTTTTAGCCATAATTCAATTTTTTGTGGGTCCAGTGGTTCGATGAGCACAACAAAATTTTTTATCCCTGGTTTGGAAAATCCAAGTCTTATATGGGTACGAACGACTTCAGTACTGACGGCTTGCAAACTACAATAATAATCCTCATAGCCATCCCAACCTAGATCGAGACGAGATAACTTAGTACGGCATTCTAGCAAGCTGATACAATTTAAAAATTGCAGCCGTTCCTCATTATTTAAATTACTAGGCAGGTCGTCATCACTCCATTCACCGATATCAATTCGACGCTCATCAAAACAATAGGTAATAGGAATATCTTTTTTCAGCGGATTAATGATAAAAAGAATTTTGCGCGCAATCTTTTCAAATGCTTCTTTTGCCGTATTTCCATCTTGTTTTTCGATTTCTAAAAGGTCTGAGTGAGTGTGCATTTATAAATATCCTTATTCTTGTTGGGCAGCCATTGTATTGAGTAATTTGTATACTGTCAAACAGACACCAGGGTCGTATCTAATCCCTGCAAATTTTGGTTCCAATAAGAAGGATGTATTTGTATAATTTGTTTGCTATACTGCACATGTGGCTAACTTATATGGAGATGACTATGCCAGCAAAAAAGAAACGTGTATCGAAAGCTAAGAGAAAACCTGCTACGAAGAAGAGAAAAGTAGCAAAGAGAAAAGTCGCAAAAAAATCCACTAAGCGTAAAGCAACCAAGCGTAGACGTAAAGCTAAGAAGTAATAGCTCGTGCAATTTTGCAAACCATCTGCTGATTTGCAGATGGTTTGCAATTGCTTCCCCTCAATGCTTATTAAACTTAAACTTACTCGCAAAACCGGTATAAGCACAGTTAAATACTAATTCCTTAATTTCTATCGCTTGCTCTTCAGAAATCTTTTCCAGTTCATCTGGATCCGTTGCCACTTGGCATAAAATATTGGCCAACAGTAATTGTGCTGCTTTTATTAAAACGATATTCATTTGCAGTTCTTTAGGTAATTTCAAAAAATCTTTCAATAATACTTTACCCATTTTTTCGGTCAGCCGGTTTATGGCATTGGTTATCAGTTCATCGTGTGGTTCATGACTCATTTTGTCCCTCCAAATGCTGGGAAGTATATTATAAAAACCTAGACCCTCATAAGTCCTATCCAGTAGAATTCGGATTTTTAAGCATTCAATAGATAACCATGCCTACTATCCATAACAAAATGAATCTTCCACTGCTAGACTCATTCGACGCTTTTGAAAAATTCAAACTTAACCATGAAATCGTTGAAAACATCGCAAAGCAAATTTGTATTAATCATCATTTACCTGATCAATCACTTGAAATGTTGGATGGCACTAACATTGTATTTTCTCATGGAAAAGACCGTATTATTAAGATTTATCCGCCGTTGCATCAAGAACAATTCAAGCATGAAGTCTTAGTCATGAGACATTTAAACAAGAAAATTTCTGTTAAAACACCTGAAATCGAATATGAAGGAACCCTATCGGGGTGGCCCTATATTATTACTAATCGACTTGATGGCGTGCTGCTAGAGGGTTTATGGGAAAAATTAACTGAAAACAATAAAATGATTCTTATTCGCGAGATAGGGGAGTTGATTCGAGAAGTACATGCGTTGCAGGTTATGGGACTTGAAGCCATTGATTGTCATTGGCCGCAATTTATTTCACAGCAAATGGATCACTGTGTCGCACAACATCAAGCAACAGGTCTGCCAGAAAATTTAATAAAGCAAATTCCAACTTATCTAAATGCGGCTAAGAATTTACTGCCTAGTCTACAAAAACCCGTGCTTTTAACGGGAGAATATACCCCAATGAATTTACTGGTACAGCAGCAGTCAGGCAGTTGGCATATTCATGGCATGATTGATTTTGGCGATTGTATGTTGGGATTACCTGAATATGATTTATTAGGACCAGGCGCGTTTTTAATTCAAGGAAACAAAAAACTTTTGCGAGAATTTTTATTGGGATTTGGCTATACCTCGGAAAACATGACGCCGTTATTGAGTCGACAATTAACGACATTAATGCTGTTACATCGCTATAGTAATTTGAAAGTTCAAATTCGGATAAAGAACTGGCAGAGCAAAGTGAGCAGTCTTGAGGATATTGAAAAATTAGTTTGGGGGGTTTAGAAGATAATTAAGTAACAGAGAACCCACCATCGACCGTAATAATTTCGCCATTAATATAATTAGATTTTATGATCGCAATCACTAATTCAGCAATATCATTTGGCTCACCCGTTCTTTTTAAGGGCGTTCGAGTTTCAAACTTCTCGATCGCCACTTGAAAATTTTCTGTGCGCGGCGTGATAATCAATCCAGGCGCGATCGCATTCACTCTTATTTCTGGCCCCAAATCTTTGGCTAATAATTTTGTTAAATAATTCATTGCAGCTTTAGCAACCGCATAAGGCATCGCACTTGAAACTGCGGCGGGATCGTGTCCTGCCACGGACGTAATATTAATAATGACCCCATCGCCCGTTTGTTTTAACGAGGGGATCGCATTTCGAATCACACACCATGTGCCAACAACATTGGCATTTAATGTGTTGGCGAATAATTCATTCGTAATTGCCGTCACATCATTCGAGGGTAACCGACCAATCATTCCCGCATTATTAATCAAAAAATCTAATCGACCATATTTTTGTAGGGTAAATTCAATTAAATTTTTGCAATCTGTTTCACTGGAAATATCCGCCTGGCAATAGAAACTCAGAGGAAGTTGTTGTGAAATGTCTCGTCCTTTTTCCGCTGAAGACATAGAATTAATAATTACCTTCGCACCATGCTGAGATAACAATTGTGCGATCGCCAAACCAATTCCACTGGTTGATCCAGTGACAATTGCAACTTTATTTTTAATGTCTGTCATTTGATTTTCCGATGCTATTAAGCAGCTTTTGACTCAAGATGAACAATTTTCTTTATTCCAGATTTTCTTAGCATGTCATTTAACAATATTTCCACAAAAGCTTCATATGGATAACCCAGAGCACGAGCAATTTTGATTGCCATTTCTAAGCTAACATTAGCTTTATCTTTTTCTATGGCATTAATAAATTGTCGCGACACACGCATACGTCTAGCAAGTTCTGTTTGAGACATTTCATCACATTCACGAATATCTCTAACAAATTCACCAAAAGAAGAGCCAAAAACATTTTTAAGTGCTTCTCGTGCAGAGATAGTTTTCTTAGTAGTCATGTGGTGTTACCTCTTCGATAAGTACGAATTCAATTTTTTTATTGATAACGCGGTAAATTGCCCTCCATTGCTTGTTAAGACGTATAGAACGTTGACCTTTTCTATCACCTTTTAAAGGTTCATCATGATACCCAGGTATTTTTCTTACTTCGCTTAGTCCTACTTCTTCAACTGCTGCAACCCAAGTAAAAAGCTTTTTCTTAATCGGCAAAGGAACTTTATGAAGGTTTTTCTTTACACTAATACTAACTTCTACAACCTGAATCAGATAAATCACTCCATTTTTAATTTAATAATAGAAGATATGAATCTATTTGTCAATAATATTTATTTACAAACCATTTGCTATTTTTCACGATTAATTAACAAAATACAACGCAATCCCCAAAATGGCATAAACACCCAGCAACTGCACTCCTTGAAACCAGGTTGATTCGCCCGTTGTCACTGCCTGATTCAAAATCAATGTCCCCAGGATAATCAATAAAATTTCGCCGCGAGAAAAAATCAGATCCATCGATGGAATCGGTAAAATAGCGCTTAATAAAACGAGGACCGGTGCGACGAATAATGCAATTTGTATGCTGCTACCGATCGCAATGCCAATGCTAATATCCATTTTGTTTTTCATTGCCATGATGACAGCGGTGCTATGTTCAGCGGCATTGCCAACAATTGCAACTATAATAATACCGACAAAGACCATTGAAATACCCATGGCTTGGGCTGCATGCTCAACGTGTTTAACTAAAATTTCACTCATAACTGCAATAAGAAATGCGGCAATAAACAATAGAAAAATAGAAGTGGATAAGCTCCATCCATAAGAATGATGCGCGTCATCGGATGAATGATCGGTCGCCAATAATTTTTTATGCGTAAATAAAGAAAAATAAATAAATAAAAAATAAATGACGATGAGAACAATCGAAATTGCATTACTCAATAATTGTTGCGACTGCATATTTTCAGACGCAACAGCAAATTTAGCATAAGCCGCGGGCGTGATGAGTGCAATCACAGCAATCGTCAATCCCATGGCAAATGTTTCAGCGCCTAGTTTATTAAAATTTTGTATTTTATTTTTTATTCCGCCGGCAAAAAATGAAAGTCCCAGCACCAATAAAATATTTCCGAGAATTGAACCGATTAACGTTGCTTTCACCAACGCAATTTTACCGTTATAAAGTGCAACGATTGCAATGATAAATTCCGTCGCATTGCCGAACGTTGCATTCAGAAAACCACCGACGGCATCTCCAGCTTTTTCAGCAATTTCACTGGTCGCGTCCGATAATAAGGCCGCAAGCGGGATGATCGAAATGCAAGAAAAAATAAAAATGATGGCAGCTTTTTCAGGGAATAATACATTCATCAATACTGTCAGAATGATGAAGGGTAATAACCAATATAAACTCGGTTTCGCTAAATCAATTCCTAGTATTTTCATATATTCATCCTAAATATGCGGATCATTATATGCTAAGTTGCCAGCAGGTTAAAACAGACGAAATATTGTCCGATTTTTAAGATTAGAATAAAAATCCCTCCTTTTAATTGATAATGATTCTCATTTGCGATAATATATCATTTTTATCATAATAATCAGGGATATCTATGACCATTGCTTCACAAGCGCTTGCCCCAGCGCGCTCAGTAAAGCCAATCTTTTGGCTCAGTGTTTTAGGTCCAGGTCTTGTTGTCATGCTCGCCGATACGGATGCAGGCAGCCTTATTACTTCAGCACAAAGCGGGGCAATGTGGGGTTATAAGTTGCTGGCATTACAGTTTATTTTAATGCCGATTCTTTACATCGCCCAAGAATTGACTGTCCGTTTAGGACTAGTCACTGGCATGGGGCATGGAGAGTTGATTAAGCATTATTTTGGCAAAGGGTGGGCGTGGTTATCCGTGTCGACTTTAGTCGTTTCCTGTATAGGTGCCATATTAAGTGAATTTAGTGGATTAGCGGGCGTGGGAGCGCTTTTTCATATTCCTGCTTGGGAAACCATTTCTCTGGTCGTGACATTTTTGATTGTGGTGGCATGGACGGGTTCTTATCGTTCAGTCGAACGCATTGCAATTTGTATCGGATTATTTGAATTAGTATTTTTATGGGTTGCGTGGGAAGCGCGTCCCATCAAACAAGAAATGCTCGAAGCATTCACGCATATTCCTTGGAATAACAGTTCTTATCTTTATTTAGTTGCCGGAAATATTGGTGCTGTCATCATGCCATGGATGATCTTTTATCAACAATCTGCTGTGCTAGACAAAGGACTCAATACCAGTCATCTGCGTTTAGCGCGCTTAGATACAGCCATCGGTGCGATCGTGACGCAACTTATTATGGCGGCATTATTGATTGTGACTGCTGCGACGATTGGAAAAACGAATCCACATGCACCACTCGATACCGTGCAACAAATTAGTGATGCGATTACACCGAGTTTAGGCATGACTGCCGGTCGAATTTTATTTGCCTTAGGCATCACAGGCGCTGCATTAGTGGCGAGTATTGTCGTCTCTCTGACAGCCGCATGGGGCTTAGGTGAAGTCATGAATTTTCGTCGTTCACTACAAGATGATCCCAAAGAAGCGCCGTGGTTTTATGGCATTTACTCTGTGGTATTAATTTTGGGTGGTATACTGGTGGCCTCAGGCGTCGTTAACTTAGTCAATCTGAGTGTGGGCGTTGAAGTCATGAATGCATTATTATTACCGATCGTCCTTGGATTTTTGTTTTTGTTAGCCGTACGCACGTTACCAGAACCTTATCGTTTAAAAAAATGGTATGCCGTGTTAGTTGGAATAGTTTTGTTGATTACCGCTTTGTTTGGATTGTTCGGTGGAATTTGGGGAAGTTTGTAGTTCATGCATAATCCATATTTTGATTTAATTCGCGTCGTATGGAAACAAGGCAAACCTTGGCGCCGCACGATTGTTGGTTATTACATTGCATACATCATCGCGCAAAGTTTTTTAAGCATGGGTCCGTATGCATTTGGAAGAACCGTTGATATTTTGCAACACTTCACGCCTGATAAATTAACCCATGTCGTTTTTTGGTTAAGTGCGAGCGTCGGCGTATTATTAATTTTTTGGATGTTTCATGGGCCTGCGCGCGTCAAAGAGCGTGCAGTCGCAATGCATATCCAACAGAGTTTGCGCGCTCAAATTTATGAACAATTAACGCGACTGCCCTTGAAATGGCACCAAGATCATCACTCAGGCAACATCATAAGCCGCATCAATCGCGCATCACTCGCTTTATTTCGTTTTGCCGGCGATCAATTTATTTATATTGAAACCCTGATCAAATTTTTAGTGTCTTCATTATTTTTATTGTGGATTTCATTACCGGTTGGTTTGTTGAGTCTGTTAAGTTGCACCATTTCCATTATCGTCGTGTTGCTCTACGACCGAGTATTAATTCCGTTGTATGACAAAGAAAATGAAATCGATAATCGTATTGGCGCCGTGATGTTCGATTATATTAGCAACATGACAACCATTCTGACGTTGCGTTTAGGCGAATTAACTCAGAGCAATCTTTTTCAACGACTGCTGAGCATCTGGCCCTTTTATAAAAAAGATATTGTGATCAACGAAGTGAAATGGTTTTCGATGGGTATGATATTAACAACATTACAATCGATTATTTTAATTGGTTACATCGTGCATTCACTGCATAGCACAGGCACGGTATTAATTGGTTTGATTGTCATGATTTATCGTTATCAAACAGACTTGAGTGAAGTGTTTTATAGTTTCAGCGCAACCTATAGTGAACTCGTGCGCATGGATACAGATGTAAAAGGTTTACAAGTCATTATCAAAGATATCGAACGTTTAGCGCATAAACCACAGGGCGAAACAGTAGCGAAACAATGGCATACCATCGAAATAAAGGATCTTGATTTTCATCACAGGAACGAAACAAGTCGGGAAAAAATATTTCATCATTTAAATTTAACGATTAAACGCGGCGAAAAAATTGCGCTGATTGGATCAAGTGGTGGTGGAAAAAGTACGTTGCTGAATATTATTCGTGGTCTTTACATACCTGAAAAAGTTCAATTGTGCATTGACGGCGTGACATTTAATTCACTCGAACCCTTGCAAGCAATCACGACATTGATTCCTCAAGATCCGGAAATTTTCGAAAACACCATTGAATTTAATATCACAATGGACGTAGAAGAAAATGCAGGAACGATGCAAGCAGTAAAATTGGCTGGATTTGGCAATGTGCTGGAACTATTACCTCACGGTCTTACCACTGATATTCGTGAAAAAGGCTTGAATCTGTCGGTGGGACAAAAACAACGTTTAGCACTCGCACGCGGATTGTTTGCCGCACGATTTAGTTCATTAATTTTAATGGATGAGCCAACGTCCAGTGTCGATTTACCAACAGAAAAAGAAATTTTAGCGGGCGTCATAAAAGAATTTCCAGATGCTGCATTGATTGTTTCGTTACATCGTTTACATCTGTTGCCGAAATTTGATCGTGTGATTATGTTAGCGCACGGGAAAATTGTTGCTGATGGGCCAACTGCTGAATTATTAAATCAGCCGGGACCGGTGCAAAGTTTGTGGAATAATTATCAAGATAAATAAAAAATTGTACCCGTCATGGCGGGCGCGCGCCGGCGCACCAAGCGGGGGCACACCGGGGGTGATGGGGGGGGGGG
>CAZOFA010000032.1:0-3403 GCA_964578975.1 uncultured Coxiellaceae bacterium | reverse complement strand
ATACCCACCAAAAAAAAAAAACTCCCCCCCCCCCCCGCCCCCCCCCCACACAACCCCCGCCACACCCCCCGGTTGGCGGCCGGGCCCCGCCCCATGACGAGTGGTCGCTCGCAATGACGACTTACCACTGCCCATCAATAAAAATATTAAATCCATTTGCACTGACGCGATATGATTTTGCAAACGGCGGTTCTATATTTGTGACACCGCGCTTTGTGACATCCATCGTCAAAGTCGCGATCGAATCGCCCGTGCAATTTGCAGAGGCATAAATAATCATTTTACATTTGGATGGATTTTTTCGACATGAACTCACGATATTATCGCGCGCAATCACTTTAATGGTATGGCCATTAATCAAACCCATTTTACTTGAACAGTGTTTCCCAATACTAAACGTCAGAGAATTTTTGGAAGCATTAGAAATTTTGATACCCGAATTATATTTATCAAAATTAGGTGCGGCCATTGCAATACCAATTAAAACCAATAATGTAATAAGCCCAACAAAGTTTTTAATTGGCATAGATTGATCTAATTTTAACATTGCCTTTTCCTCAATTTTTTTTGATGTACAACTCGTTGAAATTAATCAGATAGTAAAAACTGAAGGCTATAGTACCATATTTTCGACAAAAAATAATCGTGGTTATTTTTTGGCAGACATTGAGAATGCATTTTGCGCCATAATCACTTTATTTCTACCATTTTCTTTTGCTTTGTACAAAGCAGTATCTGCCGCTTTAAAAAGTTTATCTAAAGATGTTCCATGTTCAGGATAGATTGCAACGCCAATTGAAAATGTAATGGTATTTAATTTCAATCCATTGTAAGAAGGTTGAATTTCCTGAATTGCTTGACGTAATTTTTCCGCAAATTGCTGTGCTTTGTCCTGCGAAAAATTTTCTAATGTCACAATAAATTCTTCACCACCAAACCGAAATACATTTCCATTTTCTTGTTTTGCATGTTGAATTAAAAGTTTAGCAACATATTTTAATACGACATCGCCAGCATCATGACCATACGTATCATTAAATTTTTTAAAATAATCGATATCAATCAAAATAAAAGCTAAATTAATTTTTTGTTTTTCAAAACGTAAAAAACATTTTTTTAATGATTCAATCAAATGACGTCGATTGTATAAGCCTGTTAATGGATCGCGCACGGACTGTTGATGCAATGTTTCACGTAACTTTGCATTCGAAAGCGCAAGAGCCACTTGTTCTGCCATCGCTGCCGCCAATAATTTTTGTGCTTCATTAAAAAATTGTTTAGATAATTCGAGTGTTATCAATCCTGAAACTTCACCTTGTGCCATTAACGGTAAGCATATATAACAAGGAATTTCATCAATAGATTTCATATGCTGACAAATTAAATCTTTATTTGGATCACTCACATAATGTGGTTGATTACGTCGTAATGCCCAGCATGAATCAAGCGAAAAAAAATCATTTTGGTGAACATCGCCCCACGAGGCGACGCGTTCAATATGCTCATGATTGGCGTGCAGTAAAAACAATGTGCCTTTTGATTTCGGAAATAATTGGCTGCAAAATTTGGTGATGACCCCAAATGTTTCTTCAGCATTCATACACGCTTGCAAAACACTGCTCATTTCGCTTAGCAATAATAATTCTTGACGACTTTGCTTTTGCTCCGCTAATTTTTTCTTTAATTTAGCATTCACTTCTCCTAGCGCCTCAGAAGCAATTTTTCTCTGATTGATATCAGATAAAATCGATTTTCTGATTTCAAAAAAACTCATCACAATTTCAGATAAATTTTTTAAAGCATCGCGTTGAACATCAGTGAGTTTTTTCGGTTGACGATCAATCACACACAATGTCCCTAATTTAAATCCTTTGGGATTAACTAATGGAACTCCGGCATAAAATCGAATATTGGGATCTTTCGTCACATAGGGATTATCAAAAAATCGATCGTCTTTCGTTGCATCAGGTACTTCTAAAATTTTTGAATCTAAAATGGCGTGAGAACAAAAAGCGGTTTCGCGTTTTGTTTCATTCTCATCAATGCCAATTTTTGATTTAAACCATTGTCGATCGCGGTCAATCAAGGTAATTAATGAAATGGGAACGCCACAAATGTGTGAAGCAATGAGAGTAATGCGATCAAAAATAGTTTCTGCAGCGGTATCTAAAATTTGATATTCGTGCAATGCCGCTAAACGTTCTTCTTCATCATGTGGTAAAGGGGCAATTATCATCCTTAAATTGTAGCATTTTTAAGACTCATCATGAGTATAATCGTGCATATTTCCGCAATAATCTTCCACACAATAACCATTTTGTGCCGCATTGATATAAGTCGGTCCAATGGGCATTTTTCCATAGCCGCCCGGAATATCCAATACATAAGTCGGTTGACACAAACCAGAGAAACGTCCTCTCAACTGTTTCATGAGATTTTGTCCTTCTGAAATTTTAGTACGAAAATGTTTTGTACCGCGCACTAAATCGCCGTGATGAAGATAATAGGGTTTAATCCTATTTTTTATAAAACAACGCATTAATTTGCTTAATGTTTCAATATTATCGTTAATGTCTTTTAATAAAATTGTTTGACTCAGCATGGGAATTCCTGCATCCACCAAAGCGCTGCATGCGCGTGTAGCGTCGCTGGTAAATTCATCCGGATGATTTGCATGTAAAGCGATATAAACAGTTTTAGCAGATTTAAGCGCTGCAACCATTTCAGAGTTAATGCGTTGCGATTCAACCACTGGAATGCGCGTATGGATACGAATCACTTCAACGTGTTCGATTGCATTTAAACGCTCAAAAAGTTTTTTTAAAATACTGGGTTTTAAAATCAATGGATCGCCGCCAGTAAAAATCACTTCCCAAATTTCTTTGTGTGCTTGAATGTAGGTAAACGCAGCCTCAAGCTCGTGTGGTGTTAATGTTTCAGATGCGCTACCGACTTTTTCTCGGCGAAAACAAAAGCGACAGTAGACAGGACAAACATGCACAGGTGTAAAAAGACAACGATCGGGATAACGATGCACAATTCCTTTTACCGTTGTATAAGCCACATCACCGATTGGATCAATCCGTTCGTCAAGCGAAATAGTCAATTCTTCAATATGCGGTACGAATTGTTTTGCAATTGGGTCAGTGGGATTGGTTTTATCAATCAATTGATGCATTTGATCCGAAATCGCTAATGAAAATTTTTCCACGACTTTTTCTAATTGAGGTAGATCCTGTTGATCAACGAGTTGATGTTGCGCGAGATCAGCGAGGGTTCGAATAGTTTTTTTATTCATGATTTTAAAGTATCTTAATGTTAACAGCGTCATTGCGAGCGCCTGACTTCTCGTCATTGCGAGCGTAGCGAAGCAATCCAGGTTTTGATCGGTACGAAAACCTGG
>CAZOFA010000031.1:13029-23911 GCA_964578975.1 uncultured Coxiellaceae bacterium | reverse complement strand
AGCGACGAAGCAATCCAGAAAGTCATATTAAATTGATTATTTTTTCTGGATTGCTTCGTCGCTGCGCTCCTCGCAATGACGAGTTAGCATTTTTTTAGATATCTTGTAAACGTTTACCTCTAATGTATAGGCGAAATACGGTTGCTGGGTAAGATGAGTAACTATGAAATGCAGTCAGACTTGCGTCATTGTAAATACTGCATCACACCACACCTGGGCCCTTCTTCTTATTACCTTGTGTTCGAGGTGTTTCTGCAGGAGTTTCAGGGGTGTTTTTAGAAAATAATTTTGATACTCTTGATTTTATGCCTGGAGTTTTCAATTTTTCATCTATTTCTTTAAGAAATTCCTTTCTGTCCTTAATAAGATCTTTATTTTCAAGAACATCTCGGGTGTTCACACATGCTTTTAGATCGTCTTTTGTTTTATCTTTAAGTTTATAACCCTGTTGTATAAGTTGCCGCATTATATTTAAACGTTCTCTTTGTCTCTGTTGTATTGGCAAGATATCATCTTCCAACATTGCATCAGAGAGTTTGTTAAAAGGGTTAGCTAGCGGTAATCGCACGTTAACTAATTCCGCATCGTCTAGTTCAAATGCATCTATCAGTGAATCTAACTGATTGTTCTCTAAATTTTCTTTTTCTTCATTTCGATTACGATCGGAATCCATAATTAATCACCGTATCTTCTCGTTTTCATCTATATAATTTTAGCACAATAGGAATAAAAAAAGTTCAGATAAATTATGATATTAAATTCAATAGGTTAAAATCGGAATCCGTACTAGTGAATACTCGCCACCACCATCGCCTACAAAAAAAAATACTTAACTATTTTTAGTAAGCCAGTCCACAATTTCTATGGGGTGTTTAATATAACCATTTGCACCCCAGGTTAATGGGTTTTCATCCGTCGGAATATAACCATACAATGCCGCCAGTGACGGACTACCCGCTGCTTTGCACGCAATAATATCAATCGCGGAATCACCAATGTATAAAACATTTTTGGGTTCTTGTTGCAGCAGACGACACGCATGCAAAATTGGTTCCGGATGAGGTTTACGTTTTGCGAGAGAATCACCAGAAATCACGACATTTGTACGCGCGTCCAGACGATGATGTTTGATGAGTTGATCCGTGTAGTGCGCGGGTTTGTTAGTCACAATTCCCCAGGGCATAGATTTTTTCTCGATAAAATCCAGTGTCTCTTCCATGCCAGGAAATAAATTTGTGCTGTTAACTAAATTCATTTGATAAAAATCCGAGAAACGTTTTGATAAATCTGGATAACGTTCATCCTCTGGATTCATATTCATACCGAGTTTTAAAAGTCCTCGAGAACCACTGCCCGCAGCAGGTCGAATGACATCTAAAGATAAAATAGGCAATTGATGTTCTTGTAACAACAGATTGAGCGCCATACCTAAATCATTGGCTGTATCCAGTAACGTCCCATCAAGATCAAATAAAACCGCGTTAATTTTCATCATTTTTTCGCATGCACCAAGTAATTAATAGAAATATCATCATTCAAAAAATATGTTTTTGTAAAAGGTTGGTAATTTAATCCTTTCATTTCTTTGAGCGTCAGATTTGCGCTTCGCATCCAAGCGCTTATTTCGCTCGGGCGAATAAATTTCGCAAAATCATGGGTGTTTTTAGGAATTAATTTTAAAATATATTCTGCACCGAGAATTGCAAACAGATAAGACTTCAGATTGCGATTAAGCGTTGAGAAAAATACATCGCCATTTGGTTTTACTAGTTTTGCGCAAGCCAACACAATGGAAAGCGGATCGGGCACATGCTCGAGCATTTCAAGGCAGGTGACGACATCATATTGAGCCGGTTGTTGTTCACTTAAATTTTCTGCGGTGCTGAGTTGATAATGAATATTGAGGCCGCGGTCCAATTGATGTAATCGAGCGTGATTTAACGCATCTTCATTCATATCAATGCCTGTGACAGTTGCACCAAGCATCGCCATACTTTCCGCTAAAATACCACCGCCACAACCCACATCCAACACTGTTTTTCCTTTGAGCAAAACAGTTTGATCAATATATTGAAGTCGCAATGGATTGATATCGTGCAGCGCTTTGAATTCACCGGCCGGGTTCCACCAGGGGCTCGAAAACTTTGCTAATTCAATAGAATCCACGTTTTGATTGGTATTTCGCATCATTTACTCTTGTTGTTGGGCTCACTTCTGTTTATCATACTAAACCGTACTAACCTATTTTACCAAAGGGAATTTTTACTATGAAGACAAAGTTATTGGCAATTGGTTTACTCAGCGCAGCAATGGCTTCAACCGTTGTATTGGCAGATACTGCACCAAATACGACCAATGATCCGAATATGCAAGGGAATACTGCAGCGCCAACAGCAACACAACCTGGAGTGAGTGGCTCCGCTACCATGCCAGCGCAGCAAGGTGCAGCAAATACCCAAGGTCCACAAGGCCCACAAGGACAAGCAACAACTCAATAAATTGCGTTGCTAAGATGAAATAAACCCTGCTTATGCGGGGTTTTTTATTGTTAATAAGAGCATAGCTATGAATCAACTTCAAACGACTTATTTAAGTGATTATCAAGTTCCAGATTATTTCATTGAGGATGTGAATCTGGAATTTCAGTTGGAGGAAGAGTTTGTTGTCGTTAAATCAATACTGACGATGCATAAAAATTCGTGTCACTCCCGTAATCCGTGTCATCCCCGCGAAGGCGGGGATCCATCTGGGATAGATTCCCGCTTTCGCGGGAATGACAGGGGACGCGAGAATGACACGGAGCGCGGGAGTGACAAAAAACTTGTACTCGTTGGCGAAGAACTTGAACTCCTTTCGATTGCGCTGGATGGAAAAGCATTAAAAACAGACGAATACACGACAACAAAAAATAATTTAACTATTTATTCTGTTCCAGGTCAGTTTACTTTAGAAATTCAAGTTCGCATTAAACCACAAGAAAATACCGCGCTGTCTGGGCTTTACAAATCCAGCGGAAATTTCTGCACGCAATGCGAAGCGGAAGGATTTCGTCGTATCACCTATTTCTTAGATCGTCCCGATGTCATGGCACGATATACCACCAAAATCATTGCCGATGAAAAACGTTATCCTGTTTTACTATCAAATGGCAATCCGATTGCAGCAGGCAAATTGCCCAGTGGAAAACATTATGTCACCTGGCAAGATCCTTTCAAAAAGCCCAGTTATTTATTCGCACTCGTGGCAGGAAATCTAGAATGCATTGACGATTTTTTTATAACAACATCAGGCCGTCGTGTGGTGTTACGCATTTATGTGGAAAAAGGTAATCGTGATAAATGCGCGCATGCCATGCAAGCAGTGAAAAAAGCCATGCGTTGGGATGAAGAAAAATATGGGCGCGAATACGATCTTGATATTTACATGATTGTGGCCGTCAGTGATTTTAATATGGGTGCCATGGAAAACAAAGGCTTAAATATTTTTAATACCAAATATATTTTGGCGAAACCAGAAACCGCAACCGATCTTGATTTTATTCACATTGAATCGGTGATTGCACACGAATATTTTCATAATTGGACGGGCAATCGCATTACGTGTCGCGATTGGTTTCAACTCAGTTTAAAAGAAGGATTAACTATTTTTCGTGATCAAAGTTTTACGGCCGACACGACTTCCAAAACTGTTACTCGCATTCAAAATGTGAATGCATTACGCACGGTGCAATTTCCTGAAGATGCGGGACCTTTAGCGCATTCTGTTCGTCCTGATTCTTATGTTGAAATCAATAATTTTTATACGGCAACCGTTTATAACAAAGGTGCTGAAGTGATTGGCATGATAAAAACAATTGTGGGCGACGATTTATTCCGCAAAGGAATGGATTTATATTTTGCGCGCTTCGATGGTCAAGCAGTCACCATTGAAGATTTTGTCAAAGCACATGAAGATGCCGCACAGATTGATCTCACGCAATTTCGTTTGTGGTACAGTCAAGCCGGAACACCACGCTTAGAAATCAATGAAAATTACGATGAAAAACAACAAAACTACACATTAGAGATTAAACAAATTTGCCCAGATACCCCAGGTCAACAAAATAAAAAACCGCTGCATATTCCGCTGAGCATGGGGTTGTTGGATGCATCAGGCAAAGAAATTGCGCATGACGTCTTGCATGTCACGCAATCGCATCAACAATTTGTGTTTAACAACGTGAAAACAAAACCGATCCCTTCATTGTTACGCAATTTTTCAGCGCCCGTTAAAATTGATTATCACTATCGCGATCAAGATTTAGTTTTACTCTTCCAACACGACACGGATTTATTTAATCGTTGGGAAGCAGGACAAAAATATGCGATCAACACGATTTTATCGTTAGTGCATGATGTCCAGCAAAATAAATCACTTAAACTCGCGCCCGAATTTGTGCATGCGTTTGACTATGCACTGGATACTTTTCAAGATGACAATTGGTTGTTATCTGAAATGTTAACATTACCCTCTGAAAAATATCTCTCAGAACAAATGGCAGTGATTGATGTGGATGCGATTCATGCCGCACGCGAATTTGTTTTACATCAATTAGCGCTGCAATTAAAAAATAAATGGAGCACGATTTATCACAAGTTAAATGAGAACAATCACGCACATGAATTCACGATGCAAGCTGTTGGGAATCGTTATTTAAAAAATCTGTGTCTGGCTTATCTCATGGTGTTGTCTGATTCCGAGGACTTGGGCGTGCGGCAATTTAATCAAGCTTTATCAGCGAATATGACAGATACGATGGCTGCTTTAAGAGCCCTCACGAATAATCCAACGGCTGGGCACAGCCACGCACTCCATGCGTTTTATCAAAAATGGCATCATGACCCCTTGGTGGTGGATAAATGGTTTGCGCTTCAGGCCACGTCAAAATTGCCAGGGACGCTTTCTCATGTTAAAAAACTCTTGCATCATGAGGCATTTGACATTAAAAATCCCAATAAAGTATATGCATTAATTGGTGCATTTGGCCATAATCTCATTCATTTCCACGAGAAAAGTGGGGCGGGGTATCAATTTTTGGCAGAGCGTATATTGCAGTTGGATGCATTAAATCCGCAGGTTGCTGCACGCATGATTAAGCCATTAACCGAATGGAAACGCTATGATATAGCGCGGCAAAAAATGATGCGCGAGCAATTAGAATTATTAAAACATTCGGCACGTTCGCCTGACGTCTCTGAATTAGTTATCAAAAGTTTATAGGAGTCGATGATGAGTACACATAACAAAAATACCCGTGTGGAATCGGATAGCATGGGGTCAATCGAAGTAGCGGCTGATGTTTATTGGGGAGCGCAAACAGAACGTTCTCTGCATCATTTTGCCATTGGCAATGATCCCATGCCGAAAGAATTAATTCGTGCGTTTGGGATTTTAAAAAAAGCAGCAGCGCTGACCAATCATGAATTAGGATTATTATCCGAAGAAAAAATGAAATTAATTATTGCGGCTGCCGATGAAGTGATTGCTGGGAAATTAGCCGAGCAATTTCCATTACGTGTGTGGCAAACGGGCAGTGGTACACAAACCAATATGAATGTGAATGAAGTGATTGCGAATCGTGCGATTGAAATGGCGGGCGGAAAACTGGGAAGTAAAAAACCCGTTCATCCCAACGATGATGTGAATCGTTCACAATCATCGAATGACACTTTCCCAACCGCGATGCATATTGCTGCGACGACCAGTTTAATTAATCAATTAATTCCAGCGATTAAAGAATTACGTCAAGCGCTGCTTGAAAAACAACATCAATTTGCGAAAATTGTGAAAGTAGGTCGTACGCATTTACAAGATGCAGTGCCACTCACATTGGGCCAAGAATTTTCCGGTTATATTGCACAATTAGATGCGGCGTTAAAAAATATTGAAGTGACATTACCGGGTTTATATGAATTAGCACTCGGTGGTACCGCGGTTGGCACCGGAATTAATGCACATCCTAAATTTGGTGAACGTGCCGCGGAAAAAATTGCGCGTTTGACTGAATTACCTTTTGTAACCGCTCCCAACAAATTTGCGGCCCTTGCCGCGCATGATGCCATTGTATTTTCGAGTGGCGCATTAAAAACATTAGCCTGCGCGTTGATGAAAATTGCTAACGATATTCGTTGGCTGGGTTCCGGCCCACGCTGTGGTTTAGGTGAATTAATTTTACCTGAAAATGAACCGGGTTCTTCGATTATGCCGGGCAAAGTCAATCCGACGCAGTGTGAAGCGATGACGATGGTGTGTGTGCAAGTCATGGGGAATGATGCTGCCATCACGTTTGCGGGTTCTCAAGGAAATTTTGAATTAAATGTATTTAAGCCGGTCATGATTTATAATTTTCTTGATTCAACGACCTTGCTTTCTGATGCGATGCATATGTTTACCCAATTTATGGTAAAAGAACTTCAAGCGGATGAGCCACGCATTCAGAAATTTTTAGATAATTCATTAATGCTCGTCACGGCGCTCACGCCAAAAATTGGTTATGATAAATCGGCGGAAATTGCCCATAAAGCATTTCATGAAGATTTAAGTTTACTTGAAGCGTGTCTGGCTCTGGGACATTTAACAGAAGAAGAATTTAAAAAACTGGTTCGACCCGAGTTAATGATCGAACCGCGAGAATGAGGAGAACCCATGCGTAAAATTTTCAATTTTAGTGCGGGCCCAGCTATGTTGCCCGAAGAAGTCTTATTACAAGCACAAGCTGAAATGTTAGATTGGCATGGCACTGGCATGTCGATTATGGAGTTAGGGCATCGTGGCCCCGAGTTTAAAGTAGTCGCAGAAGAAGCTGAGGCTGATTTGCGTGAATTGATGGCGATTCCGAAAAATTATCACGTGTTATTTTTAGCGGGCGGTGCTTCGACACAGTTTGCCATGGTGCCGCTCAATTTATTAAATGAAAAAAATAACGCTGATTATTTTGATACGGGCATTTGGTCCAAAAAAGCAATTGATGAAGCAAAACGGTATGGCAATATCAATATTGCGGCGACGACGGAAATCGCACATTCATTGGTGACCATACAACCTGAAGAAAAATGGTCGTTAAATCCTGCGGCATCGTATGTGCATTACACACCGAATGAAACGATTGAAGGGGTTGAATTCCAATTTGTTCCGAAAACAGGAAAGGTGCCTTTAGTTGCGGATATGACATCGTACATTTTATCTAAACCAGTGGATGTCAATCAGTTTGGATTAATTTACGCAGGCGCACAAAAAAATGTGGGGCAAGCGGGTATTACCATTGCAATTATTCGCGATGATTTATTACGTGACGCATTACCATTCACGCCAACGTTATATTCCTACAAAATCAATGCGGAAAATAAATCTTTTTATAACACGCCACCGACCTATGCGTGGTATATCGCCGGTTTAGTGTTGCGTTGGATGAAACAAAAAGGTGGATTGCATGCATTTGCGAAAATGAATCAAACCAAAGCGCAAAAGTTATATTCGTTTATTGATAGTCATCATGAGTTTTATACGAATAGCGTGCATCCGGGTTGTCGTTCGATCATGAATATTCCGTTTAGTTTGACGAATGCAGAGTTGACGCCGAAGTTTTTAGAATTGGCGGCGAAAGCAGGGCTCACGAATTTGAAAGGACATCGGCTGGCGGGTGGCGTGCGTGCCAGTATGTATAATGCAATGCCGGAAGCGGGTGTGGATATGTTGACTGATTTTATGCAGGATTTTGCCAATAAAAATGGATAATGTGAGCGCTTTGAGGTAAGTATTTAAGATATAATATATTATCCCAGCAGTCCTCGTCGTTAAATTATTTTTCTCTTCTGTTTTTTAATAAGGTTTTTTTGCGCAACAGCGCATCTTCATAGCGTCGTTTTTCAATATCAGTGTTGAGTGTGAGCGGTGCAACTTTGGTGGGTTTTCCGTGTTCATCTAACGCAACCATCGTAAAATAACATGTATTCGTGTGTCTGCGTTCACGTGAAATTAAATTTTCGGCAAGCACACGTATTCCGACTTCGATGGAACTGGTGCCAACATAATTGACGCTCGCATAAAATGAAACGAGTTCACCGACATGAATTGGTTCTTTAAAAAGTACTTGATCGACAGAAAGTGTCACGATATGCTTGCCCGAATAACGAGATGCGCACGCATAAGCAACTCGATCAAGCAATTTCAAAATATGCCCGCCATGCACATTCCCATGAAAATTAGCCATATCCGGTGTCATCACTTCTGACATCACCAGCGAGCGGCTATCACTTAATACGTTTTTTTCACTCATAAATCATCCTTATATCACCCCAGTATAACATGAGGCATTATGCAATTTTGTCGCGCTTTCGGATTTAGTTTGCTTGAAATACTAATCAGTTTATTACTTATTTCTTTGATTTTATTGGGTATGGATGCCATCCAATGGGTCGCGTTACAAAAAGTTAAAACTGTTTATTTTTTTCAGAGTGCGTACAACCAAATCAACAATGCAGTTGAACGATTGAGAGCATTGCACACCGATGATGATTTGCCGCGTTTGCTGAGTCAGTGGAATGCTGAAAATCAATTATTATTACCGGCCGGTTTTGGCACGATCGCTGGCCAATTTCCAAATTATCAAATCACCGTTTATTGGGGATCGATTTCACATGACTGCAAAAATATTATCGTTGGAGAAGTCGGGTGTTTCATGGAAAATATTCAATTGGCTACACATTAATTGAATTAATGGTTGCCTTCACATTAAGTTTTTTGATTATTAGTATGGTCGTTGAAATTTATCTGATTGCGAATAAAAATCAGCAAATGCAAATCACGTTGATTGCACTGAAAGATAATGAACAAATGACCAATCAAATACTCACGAGTGCTATTCGCAGGGCGGGCTATGCATTATGCACTAAATTGTCAGATGATTTTCCATTTTATAATCATTCGACGCTCACATTCGATTTTAAAAATACTATACAACCGTTTTATACGCCTGAAATGAAACCAGGCACAGATGGAATCACTGTTTGGAATGCAAATCATAAATATGCCACTGTCGCAAAAAATATGCGTGGGCACGCGACCCTGTATGCTAATCGTCTTGTCACGTTTTCGGCTGACGATCTTGTCATGATTTCGGATTGTAAAACCATCGAAATATTTCAAATAAAACACGTTTCAATTGTAAATGGGTTACAAAAAATTATTCCGGCCTCACCGCTTCAGCAACTTTATCAAGTCAATGCCGAGCTCAGTAAATTGCAGATAATTTCTTATTTTGTAGCAAAAACTAATCGTTTTGATGGACGTCATCGACCAGTGTATGCCTTGTTTGAAAAAAATTTAGCTGGAATGAATTCAGAATTGGTTGAAGGGGTAGACGACATGCAGATTGAATATGATGCAGCTGGTCTCTCATTTACATTGAATGGGATTTCAACGACTAACATCAATTTTGTCAAAAAATGGTATTTATATGTCGCCCTCTCTTAAGCATGAATCAGGCATCGCATTAATGGTGGTGCTGATCTTCATGCAAATATTTGCATTAATGAGTTGGTATGCATTGTATTATGCTTTACTCGCAGCTAAATCAGAAAAAAATATCGTGATGCATCAGCAATTATTTCATGCATCATTTCATCTGCTAGATGAGTTAGAATCTGAGTTGCAACATCAATTGCCTATTTGCACGATTGCTCCAATGGATACGAATACGCTGATTGCACAGACGCTTGATTGGTGGAAATTGAATGCTTGTGCTGGTATTTTCCCAAAGTTTCAGTACTATTATGTAGTCGAAAAACTGGTTGATGATCCCTGTGCTACGATTAAACAAACAAATATGACTGCTGTCTATTTTCGTTTGACTCTTTTGAGCACAAATCCCGAGCGTGCTAAGTTATTTTTACAAAGCACAGTGGTAAGACCGAATGATTTACAAAAACCATGCCAGGGCTTACGTCACATCGTTCAGGCAGGGCGTCAAACTTGGTATGAATTAGAATAAGGAATGTTTAGTTATGGGAAAATTAAAAGATAAAGTGATTTTTATTACGGGCGCGAGTCGTGGCATAGGGCGGGAAATTGCTTTACGTTGCGCGAAGGATGGTGCAAAGGTTGTGATTGCAGCGAAAACCGATCGACCGCATCCGAAATTAGAAGGAACGATTTATTCGGTAGCAGAAGAAGTGGAAGCATTTGGTGGAAAAGCGTTGCCGGTCTTATTGGATGTGCGTGAAGAAGAGATGGTGCAAGCGGCGGTTGCCAAAACGGTTGAAACCTGGGGCGGCATTGATATTTTGGTTAACAATGCGAGTGCGCTTTTTATTTCATCCACACTGGATACACCGATGAAGCGCTTTGATCTGATCTTTTCAGTGAATGTGCGCGGAACGTTTCTCTGTTCACAAGCCTGTATTCCGCACTTAAAACAAGCTGAAAATCCTCACATCTTAAATTTATCGCCACCGTTAAATATGCAAGCGAGATGGTTTAAAGATCATTTAGCGTATACGATGTCAAAATACGGGATGAGTGAATGTACGTTGGGCATGGCAGAGGAATTTAAAGCGTCTGGTATTGCGGTTAATTCACTTTGGCCTAAAACATTGATCGCCACCGCCGCCGTTGCTGTGAATTTTCCGAAAGAAATTTTTCATGCGAGTCGTAAACCAAGCATCATGGCAGATGCTGCCTATGAAATTTTAACCAGTAAAAGTCGTGAAGTGACTGGAAATTTTTTCATTGATGAAGATTTATTAAAATCGCATGGTGTTAAGGATTTTAATCAATACGCACTTGATCCAAAAATGCCATTGATGACGGATTTGTTTGTGAATTAAGGCCGTCATTGCGAGGAGTG
>CAZOFA010000031.1:0-12929 GCA_964578975.1 uncultured Coxiellaceae bacterium | reverse complement strand
AAAACCTGGATTGCCACGCCCAGCAAAAAGCGCTGGGCTCGCAATGACGGTGCTACAGTCCGTCACAAGGTGTTTCTCAGTGTCATTCCCGCCTGCGCGGGAATGACACGTGTCGAAATGCCATTGATGACGGATTTGTTTGTGAATTAAGGCCGTCATTGCGAGGAGTGTTTTTTACGACGAAGCAATCCAGAAATTATAAAAACCTGGATTGCCACGCCCAGCAAAAAGCGCTGGGCTCGCAATGACGGTGCTATAGTCCGTCGCAAGGTGTTTCTCAGAGTGGTGTTCTGGATGTTAAATTGATGCTGTAAATAATGCCACACAACCATTGATGTTGATTTCTACCTGGGAAAATCGCTTGGTTAACTCATTTAACAGTGATTCTTTATTATCATTCAGATTATGCATAATTTTCTTTTTGTTATATAAAGCCAACAACTTTTTCGCTAAATAATTTTTCTGAGTGCCCAGGCCTAATAAAGTTGTTCCAAATACTTTGCCACCTGGATTTAGCACATCCTTGACGTGATCAAACACAACGGCTTTTTGTGCCAACGTGCCTGGTAAGCAATGTAAAACATAATTTAAACTGACACTGTCAAATTTTTTCTGGACACTGATAAATGGCTCAAATACATCATAATGATACGTTTCAGGATTGAATTGCTGAAGATTTTTTTTAGCCACTTCCAAACAATTTTCATTTAAATCAAGTAATCCAATGCGTTGCTGTCCGGGGGTTAGGTTCAATTGTTGTAAAAAATATCCTGTGCCAACACCGATATCTAAATGGTTTTGAGACGTGTTGTGTTGGTAAAAATTAATGATCACTTTTCGTGGGCATTTCCAAACGAATCGGTTGGAAAATTTGGTGACGAAGAGATCATAGATGCGTAAATTTTTTTTAGTATAAATGGCTTGGCCGCAGTGAATATCTTCTTGGCTTGGAATGTTTTGCATAAATCTTCCTTGGTTTATTGGTTTGAATGTATTATATAGTTGCGTGTTGATACCTGTCATCCTTTTAACATCGTTTCTACCTTTATACGTTATTAGAAATTTTTGGTGGCGCATGTCGAATGGTCGGTGAATTCACAGCTGTGGGAGCAGCTTGAAAAATAGCATGATTACGCAGTGTTTCAACTGAAAACTTATTCCGTTCTAACCAATAAGTCATATCACCCACGTCACGCACCAGCGGATTTTTTTTCTGGAACAAGTTATCCGTATTCACAATACCGGTAAAAAACACAGCCATAAAAAACATAATATCAAGTGCTTTTCCCAAAGATGTATTTTTCTGAATTCCGAGGATGTTATCTTTTCCCTCAGTGTCATCTGAGATCATATAGTAGCCGGTTGCGCAGAAGGCATGAATCGTAATAGAAAAAAGTGCGATGAAGATACTTAATTTATTATCTTTAATCATGCGAAACATGTCTTCTAGCGATGCACTCAGGGTTGATCCTGACACAAGATAGAATATTCCATTTGCGACCCCTGGAATGAGACATAAAAGAATTTTGTCTCTATCACTTAACGTGTCACATTTATTTTGCGTCATGATTTGTAACCCGAGATAGGCGTTTTGAATACCGATGATGGTCACAGGAAAAGCACAAAAAATTCCAATCATAAAATTCATCATCATGAGTGCTGTATTTTTCAGACATTCAGTCGAAGAATTTTTATCAGATAAAGCGATCTGCTTTAGTCGTGCTTGATTATACAGTTGAGTTAAAAAATCAGAAACGGTGTCAGAATTAAGAGGTTTTCCGTGATAAGGCTGAATAACACCATTCGCAAATTCCGCGTCTAAATGTTTTAATTGTCGTATGCACATTTGTTGGAATTTGACATCGTCATTAAAATGGTCTTTACAATTATCCAACAAATCAACAAAGCTATTATATCGTCGCGCTGAATAAGATAAAAAATTACAAACGCAGGCAATGACACTGAGAAAAATACTTGCCCATTCAAATGATTCCCACGCTTGTGCGGCATACACAAGACCGACGGATAATCCCACAAATAAACTAACCCCGTTTTCGAGGACACTGCTTGTCGATTCACAAGAATGGCTTACGTTTATTTTAAATTTTTCATTCGCTAATGGTAAATATTTCATATTGACTAACATATTAACGATGATGGCAATCGCTGCATTTGTCACTGAAAATACTTGTGCCCCTAACGTCATTGAATTCCACCATTCACTGCTGATATCTTGAGGTTTGGTTCGTGTCAGAAAGGTAAGAGAGAAAATTGCAGTGGATACAGTTGTTACAAAGGAAACCGTGGGTATGGCCGGATGACGCAATGTAGAACGAATCGCGCTGGTAATTGGGCTCACGATAAATCGAGATAAGCATGACTCAGTGTGAGGAGTTTGAGGAATTTTTGATTCAGGAAGTAAAGTGTAATCGTCGGTCATAATATTTCCTTTTTTCTGCATCGTTATAATTATTAATGGAAAAATATTAGCAAACGTTCACAAGCTCGTGAACGATTACAATTATTAAAAAGGATCGCCATGATACCAGATGTTGACGCTCACGTCATCTTCAGCGCCAACCAATTAGTTTGCTGTCACAGGAATATTGCTATCCCATTCATGCCAAGCCGACAATAACGGAAAATATAATCCAACACGAATTGAACGATGTTCCATCGCGCGCATCGCTTCAGCATATTGCCACAGTTGTTTTTGATATTTTTGTTGCTCAGAGAGTAAAAATTCATTTTGATTTTCTTGTTCAGTCGTCGACGTTTTGTAGTCAATAATCCAGCGAATATTATTTTCATCAACAAATGTGCGATCAATAATCAAATGTTGAATTTGCAAGTCGATGCAAGCAGTCAAACGAAATTCTGATTCAGCGTGTTGATGAGAAGATAAAATCCATTGACCGCGCGGGTCATTTAATGTTTTGTTGATGGCGAGATGCACATGATTGATGATGTTGTCGAGGTCAGCATGCACGACACCCAGTTGCAACAAATGGTTTTTTAAATAAAGTGTTTTTTGTTTCTCAGCACACGACGTCCACCATGTTGCACCGAAACGACTGATTTGTTGTAAAATTTGATGAATCAAAATCCCTGCATATTTAGGATTAGGATCAGCCAACATAAAACCGCTTTTTTTATTATGAAAAGCGTGACTCACGCGTTGAACTTCTTTCACCGGATTTTTCCATTGAGTAGATAATCGTTTTATCCAATGCGGTTGATATGCAGTCTCAAGCATGGGTTCATCTTTCACTTGATCAAATGAAATTTGATTTTTAATCGAAGGCCAAAGTTTATAAAGTAAGCTACTGCTTGTGGGCACAGTTTCTTGCGGCACATTAAAAAACAAAGCCAATTGTTTTTTAGCGCGCGTCGCTGCCACATACAATAAACGCCCACGTTCATAATCATTTTTCAACGCATTCTGTTTTTTAATATATTCATAAATCGAATCGGTTTCCTGTCCAACCGCATGCACTGGCGCTAAAATCAATGCCGTATTTTCATCGATGCGCGGTTTTTCCATCCACAGCATTAATTGTTTATCATCATGCGTTGTTTTGCGTTCAAGATGAGGAAGAATTACAGTGTCAAACTCTAGTCCTTTCGCATTATGAATCGTCATGATCTGCAATGACTGATCAGCCTCAGAAAGCGCTGCGGCATATAATCGACTGACATACGTATCTAGCATATCGAGATTAGGTAAATCACCACCACGATCCAGTGTCGCTAATAATTTAAAATAAGATTCTGCATTTTCTAAATCATTTTTCTGCTCTAAACAAGCAGGGCCTCCCAGCAAAATCCACGTACTTTCAATCCATGCGCGTAAACTATGACGGCGTCGTTCAAATAATTTAATTTTAAGGATGGGAACAATGCGCTCAAGCTGTAATTTTCCGTGCGCACTTAATGAGGCAAGCACTTCTTGAGATTGCATGTTTTCCCATAAACTGATTTTAGGGTTGCGACCAGACAGGATGAGTAAATCACTTAATGATAAACCACACCAGGGCGCGCGTAAAATTGCCAGCCAAGCAATGCGATCGGCTGGGTGTAAGAGCGCGCGTGTCAACGCCATCAAATCTTGAATAAAGGGTCGATTCGTCAAGGGATCAATATCAATCGCACGATAAGTGAGCGACGCTGCATTTAATGCAGGGATAATTTTTGTCAAATGCGTGCGCGAGCGTACTAAAATCGCAATCGTTTCAAGTGGATTTTGTAATTTTTTTTGTTGAATCAATTGAACGATCGCATTGGCTTCTTCATTTTCATTTCCATTAAAAAAGGTAATCGAAGATGCTTCATCCTCAGTGTTTTGATTTGAGTGACTCGGACAATACGAAACCGCGCCTGTGGCAATATCATCAAAAGCAGACAAAACATCGGGAAAATGTGTGTTAATCCAATTGACAATGGTCGGTGTCGAACGAAAATTATCGGTCAGTGTCAATGATTCAAGTGGCAAATGTGCAATGCCATATTCACGTGCACGAATAAAAATACCCACTTCAGCTTCGCGAAATCGATAAATCGATTGCATGGGATCACCCACTAAAAATAATGTGCGGCCATCGTGGGGTTCCCATCCCGTGGTCATTTTTTTGAGTAACAGATATTGACTGTTTGAAGTATCTTGAAATTCATCGACTAAAATATGCTTGATTTGATAATCCAGGGTCAGTGTCAAATCGGTTGGATTTTCGTCTGTGCCCAACGCATCTAAAGCGGCGAGTGCATTTTCGATATAATCAATTTTTCCTTGTTGTTGAAACACTAATTTCAAATGAGCTGTCGCGAGTTGCAAAACGTGATGCAGTGCCTCAAGCGCTTGCCATTGTGTCTCTTGATAAACAGTATCAGGCGCATTTTTTAATTCTTTGAATGCATTTTTTAATGCTTCGTCTTGACTTGATTCATAGATAAAAGCGCTCGCGCGTTTTTTTATATCAGCGGCAGTTTCTTTTTCCTGTTTATTTTTAAAATCAGTTGCTGGGGGAAAGCCAATTTGCTTGTCAAATCTTTTTCGCCATTCATCACTTTGGGTAAACAGTAATTCGCGTAAAGCAAGCCAATATTTTTTATCAGCAATATGTGTGCCAGGTAAATCACTGAGATCGCTGCATGCTGCCAATGGGGAATCAGGCGGCACGTTATTTGCTGCATAGCGAATTAAAAATAATAATTCTTCACATTTTTCATCGGGAAAGACATCAGTCAATTTATTTAAAATATCTGTCACAACTAATTCAAGTTGATTCTCGAGTTCATCACGTAATGCAGAATTATTAATATTGGGATTGATATGCCGCAACCATTGATCACGTTTGGAAAGCAAATTAACCAGTAATGCTTCAACTTTATTTAAATCATTATCCATGTGCAGTAAAATTGTTGCGATGGTCTGAGACCAGGCGTGATCTTCTTCAAGATGCGCTAATAACTCGCGCACGGCTTGTTGATACAGAGGTAATGCATCGTCGGTAATGTCAGCTGGCGCGCCAAAATGCGATAAAATTGGCAATTGCTTGGTTAAACTGCTATTCAATGAATCGATCGTTTGAATACGTAATCGACTGGGATTCATTAAAATATTCCATTGGTATAACTGATCTTGCGCTAATGCTTTTTTCGCTAAATTCCAAGTCTTTTTTGCGTGTGGAGTTTCAGGTTCAGTATGGCTCAATGCATTTTGTAACGCATGAATAATTCGCGCGCGCATTTCAGCTGCAGATTTTTTAGTGAAGGTGATTGCAAGAATTTCCTCAGGCTGTTTAACAATACTGAGTAAGACTAAAAAACGTTGCGTCAATAATTCTGTTTTCCCAGATCCCGCAGGCGCTTGAACAATGAATGATTTGGCTGGATTGAGGGCTTGTAAACGTTGTTGTTCATCAGATAATGTGATCATTTTTCTTGAACTCGGCAAAAAGAATGTAAACGACAAGGATTGCAAACGCTATTAACATCTTTCGGATCAACACGCGCCACGCCCGCGTGAAAATCTTGCGCTAATTTCTCCAGCGTCACTTGCCATTCTTGCACTTGAGCATCCCATAACGTTGCTGTTGCATATGAAATTTCTGGCAGTGTTTTAATTGATTTAATATCAATATTTATTTTGCTCGTCCCCAGTAACACAAGTTCATCGGGATGAATTTGACCGAATGCGATGCCATAGGTTTTTTTATCGCTGACAATACAATATAAAGGTAATTGCGGCTCATCGGGGCGCGCGCCAAACAAGCTTTTTAAGCTATTTTTTCCTGTTTTATAATCAATAATTAAATAATTGCCATCGTCTAACTCATCAATACGATCGATGCGCAGGGTCACAGGAATATTGCCGATCACAACTTTAGTTTCATATTCTTGAAAAGCAACTTTAAAAGCAGGGCGCGTGCTTTCCAATGTTAACCAGTCAAATAATAATTTTTCTAAGCGCTGTAATTCTAATAATAAATACTGTCGATGAGAAATTTGTTCATCGTGTAAAACGGTTTGTAGCGCGTGTGTGGAAGATTCATGAATTATTTTTTTGAGTTGCGATTCCGATAATGATGTTAATGTCGCGGAATCTTTTATCTCGCGCCAAAAGAATTCTAGGGCTTTGTGCACGATATTGCCGCGATCAAGGGCGCGTAAACCGAGTGTCGGCGTTTCAAGATGACGCGCATGCAGTCTTAATTCAGCGAATGCTTTAAAGGGACAGGCTGCTTGTAATTTAAAAATGCGTGTGCCGCCGCGAATTTCTTCATCCGGTTGAATGCTGGGAGCCGTTTCGTCTTGTAATGCTTCAAGTATTTTACTGGAAAAAATAATTTGCGCTGGGGATGAAAATGAACTCTGGGCAATCTCAGTTAAATAAATTTCTGGGATTAAATTTAATAATGCGCTGGGTCGCAAATCCATTTCTTCATTTTTTTGCGCATAACTAAAAATAATATGCTCAGCACTTTGTTGCAGTTGCTGCATGAGTTTTTCACAATACGCTAATTCACGTTCACTCGTCGCATGCGGCATGTGTAATGTTTTTTGTAAACTTTGCGGAATAAATGGATTCGGTTTGGGCGCGGCTGGCCAATTCACATCATCAAAGCCCATGACCCAGAGATAATGAAACGGGAGTTCGGCTGCTTCTAACACACCTAAAATGTGAATCGGTGCGTCAGGTGATTGTGATTGAAATGGCGCTTTCGCTGACAATTGAGCGAGATAATCAACGGCTTTGGAAAACGATTGTGGCCCGAGCACATGATCAAAGGTGCGATATTCAGCCAGTAAATCAAGCCAACGCTGTGTGACTTGATATTCTTGACTATTTAAACTACGTTCGCCAGGCCAACCCATTATCGTTAATAATTCACTAAAATGCTTGACCCACACACTAATCGGCAATGTTTTTTGATTTTCATTCAGCGCGTTTAAATATTTTTTTATTCGTTTAGCCAGCGCTGGACAATTTTTTGATAAACCAAAATCTGGTTTCAATAAATGTTCCAACGTAATCGTCGTAATATTTTCTTTTCTTAAATTATTTTCAAAATACGCACGTGATAATTGTTCTTGCTCCGCATCTCCGATAAAAGGTGAGCGCAAAAGACTGCTCACTGTTTCAATCGGAATAGAATGTTGCGCGAGCGATAACAATTCAAGCGCTGCATGCACAACCGGAAAAGAACTTAAATTTTTTCCGGCTGAAATATTAAACGGGAGTGACGTATGATCGAGCGTAAATGAATTATTTTCAGAAAATGTTTCAGAAAAAAATTTTAATACTTGATCACGCATGCTTTCCAAATGTGGAACGACGCAACCCATTAAATAGGTCGTTTTTTGTGGGGAATTTTCATACATTGCTTTAGCAAATCGCGCCATGGCGCGAATTTCATTTTCTTCATCGGCCAATGCGATTTTTTTGATGATTTTTGCGCGATGTGTTGCATGGTGGTGAATTATTTTAGCGCCATGCTTCTCACATTGATTCAGTAAATGTTGATGAAGCGGTGAAATTTCGGTGAAACCGACTAAAATAATTTGTTTGGGCAAATTGATTTTTTTCTCAGATAAATACTGCAAAATAATATCAAACAGACTATTCCGATCAATCCAATTGTTTTTTTGACCGCGTTGCTGAAATTGTTTAGCCCATTGCTGAAACACTTGCCCATCGGTTGTGTAGCTCAAAACAGGATGATCAAGATCAACTTGCCATAATTTTAATAATTCCCATGCAGACATGGCGAGCTTTGCAGTCGCGGTGACTTGTAATAAAGAATCACTTTCCGGCGATGCACGCAACAACGTTTCCCATTGCAATGTTTCTTGGTTGTCGGTTAGAAGAATAGGGTGAGACGCAATTGTCTTCGCACTGATTTCATCCCATAAACGTTTTATCCAACTGGATAATGGTAAAATATCCAGGCTCAACCAACAGGATTTATTTTGTGTTTGTTGAAATAAATTATATTGATTGTGAAATGCTGCGGCGAGTCTTCTGTTCGGCGTCAGCAGAGTGGTGTCCGGTGTAATGAGATCAAATAATTCCATGGTGTCAGACTATTCGGTTTTAATCGGTGGAAATTCTACATCAAACTGTAAACCAATCCCATTTTCTGGAACATCGAGTTTAATTTTGGCGTGATGTAATTCAGTAATTTGACTCACGATGGCAAGTCCCAGTCCGCTGCCATGCGCTTTCGTGCCTAAAATACGATAAAAACGTTCAAATACACGCTCACGCAATTTAATTGGAATGCCAGGGCCTGAGTCTGTGATACGTAAAATAATTCGATCTTTTTCACTAAACACTTTAATTTTGATTTCACCTTTTTCCGGCGTGTAACGAATTGCGTTATCGACAATATTGCGAATTAAAATACCTAATGCGATATCATTACCCATGATAACGGTGGGGCCGAGAGGCGGATCTAATTCAATTTCAATATTTTTTTCCAACGCGATGGGAACTAAATACGCGACAATTTCTGTGACAAGTTTATGTAAATCCACCGGACGAACATCATTTAAATTTTCTTCTTGACTTAAACGACTCAGCGTCAGCAATTGCGCGACGACGTGTGAACTGCGATCGACACTTTGCACGACTTTTTGTAATGCTTGAATACGATCTGTTTCGTTATCCGCTTTCAAGGCCACTTGCACTTGTGTTTTGAGTGCTGCAAGCGGTGTACGTAATTCGTGAGCCGCGTCACCGGCAAAACGTTTGTTTCGATCGAATGCTAATTTCAGACGCACAAACAGATCATTCAGTTCAGCGACCAACGGTTCAATTTCAACAGGAATATTTTCCGCATCGACGGGTTCTAAATACGTCGAGGCGCGATTGGAAATTTCATTGGTGACACGCGTGATCGAGCGCAAGGCGAGATTGACGATCAACCAAATCAAGATACCAAACACCGGATAGGTAAATAACAGAATGTAACCATTGTTACGTGTAATATCATCGGTGAGTCGATCGCGAATATCGTACCACTCTGCCACGACAATTTTATTATTGGTTGAAGGATCGATGGCCGCATATACCCGCCAATCATTATTATCCATTTCGATGTCGCTCAACCCTAATGGCATATTTAACATCGATTTTTTGAGACTATTTTCTGAGTAAATTAATAATTTTTTATCTTTGGTCCATACCTGATAAAAAATATGTTTGACACCAACGCTATTAGATTGATTGAAATAATCTAAAATCTTTTTTTGCACGTGAGGGTCTTCATTGGCGGTGTGTGCAATAATTTCAACGAAGGTGAACAATTTAAAAAGCTGTTCGTCGAGATAGGGTTGGATCACTTGTTTATCGAGTAGATAATTACCCACAGCAGTAATGGAGGATGCAATTGCCATACTGATCAAAAGGCTAATTAATAAGAATTGCCGGACTGATCGAATCATTTTTCATCTTTACTTTTATCAATCATATAACCAATACCACGTATCGTGTGAATATACGTTTGCCCGAATTTTTTTCTTAAGTTATGAATATGCACTTCGAGCGCATTGCTATCGACATCTTCGCCCCAGCCATACAATGATTGGGTCAAATTTTCGCGTGACAACACACGACCGGCATTTTCAAGTAATTTGTGTAACAAAGCAAATTCACGACGCGATAGACTAATCGGTTCACCATCTAAAGTAACGGTGTGCGCAGCGGGATCAAGCACAATGTTGTTGTGAACCAACAGCGGATCGGCACGTGAAGAAAAACGACGTTGAAGAGCACGTAAGCGCGCGCACAATTCATCAAGATCGAACGGTTTCGTTAAATAATCATCAGCACCGCTATCAAGGCCTTTGACACGATCATCAATCGATTCGCGTGCTGTTAAAATAAGAACGGGCATGGTTTGACCGCGTGAACGCAAGTTTTGTAGCACGGTGATGCCGGATAATTTGGGCAAGCCTAAATCGAGTACGACGATGTCAAAATTTTCTGTTTTCAAAGCTTGGTCGGCGGATAATCCATCTTTCAACCAGTCAACTGCATACCCATATTGAACAAGACCTGTTCTGAGTCCATCACCTAACATTTCGTCATCTTCAACCAACAATATGCGCATGCTGATTCCTCTTAACAATCTGAAATAACTTTATCTTTTTTAAGAAATTATAGCAAATGCTCGTAATAAATGCAGAGGCTGGAAAAATTGCATGACGTTTTCATTATGGATAAAAGAAATGTTATAGGGATGTTCTGCGTATAAGCGTTTTATCTGCTTATAATTAAGGAATTTATCGAGTGTATTAGCAATATTTCCAAATAAAATCAATTGAATAGAAGGGTTTTGGTCGAACAAAAACCAAAGTACCTCACGAATAAACGGTTGCCAGGCGCGCGCATCTTTTTGCACATTGTCGGGTTTTAATATTAATGTGGCATTTAATAACAAAAAACCATGATGTAAAAAATTATTGAATAATTCTTGGTTGGTTTGAACTAAGCCTTGTTTATTGACTTGCGCAATGGCTGCTTGACCCGTTTGCTGCGGATCCAGTTTTCCCTCAGTGATCAACAGCATTTTGATTAAGTTTCTGAGCGAGGTGGCGCGATTAACTGCCTTGCTCAAACCGGTTTCAGTCCATAGTTGATTAACAGCCGCATCCCAAAAGGCATAACCATTTGCGCTGTGTGCACGAGGGTAGGGTGATTCGCCCATTAATACAAAATTCACTTGGTTGAGCGGAATTGAAAAAGCATTAAATATTTGGTTGGGTCCTGGAAGCCAATCGGTATTGTTATATAATTCTTCCAAATAGTGCGCATCCATTTTTGTTAATGCTCTGTTAAGACATTCATGCCAAGATGGATCAACACTCGCTAAATTAAATTTCGTCATGGGGTAAAATTCGTATGGATAAAAATTTATTAGAAATACTAGCATGTCCGATTTGCAAAGGGGAGTTGTTATACGATCAACCGAATCAAGAATTAATTTGTAAATTTGATCGGATTGCTTATCCGATTATTGATGATATTCCAGTCATGTTGGAGTCACGTTCACGTCGTTTAGAAATGGATGAATAGGAAATCAAACAAGGGGTGGGTCATTTTTTATTTTGCTTGAATAAGGGCAAATATTTACTATAGCCACGCTTTTTTAAATCGCTCATGGGAATAAATTCGAGTGCAGCTGAATTCATGCAGTATCTTTGATAAGTGGGTGCAGGGCCATCATCAAAAACATGACCAAGGTGTGATTGAGCATGCTTGGACAGAACTTCAGTTCTTGCAGGCAAAATACTGGTATCTGATTTTAAGATAATATTATCTGGCTCAAGCGGCTTGGTAAAACTCGGCCAACCGGTTTTAGAATCGTATTTATCTAATGAAATAAAAAGCGGCTCGCCGGAAACAATATCAACATAAATTCCTGGTTCTTCATTATTCCAGTATGCATTGTTATAAGGCGGCTCAGTGCCCGCTTCTTGAGTGACATGATATTGCATGGGCGTTAGTTTTTGTTTCAAATTAGCATTGCTTGGTTTTTGATAATCAGCAGGTTGTTTGGGGACATCAAATGCATTAGCCGAAAATGACATGATGCACACTAATAAAAAGAATATCTTGCGAATCAATTTCATAGAGATACCTATTTATAGGGATATTCTTTATTATAGCAAGTTTAGAGATGGATGAATGATGGATTGGGGTTGTATACTACGCCCATCCATTATTACTGGAGGAAACATGGAAACTGAAGAAGAACAAAAAAATTCGAAGCATGCATTAAGTCCCGTGATTGAAAAAGAATTATTTAAATCACGCATTTTGCTTTTATACGGCGAAATGACGCCTGTTTTATCGGAAAGAATTGTTGCCCAACTGATTGCGCTCGCGAGTATTAATAACGAACCGATCACGATGTATATTAATTCCCCGGGTGGTCATGTGGAATCGGGAGATTCTATTTACGATCTTATTCAATTTATTAAACCGGCTGTGCGTGTGATTGGCACAGGGTATGTGGCCAGTATTGCGACGCATATTTTTCTTGCGGCTAAACTTGAAAATCGTTTTTGTTTACCGAATACACGTTTTCTGATTCACCAACCGTTAGGCGGTTCACGCGGTCAAGCGACTGATATTGAAATTCAAGCGCGACAAATTTTGGAAACTAAAAAGAGAATAAATGCGATTATTGCAGAACGCACGGGGCAACCGTTATCGCGTGTGGAAAAAGACACGGAGCGCGATTTTTGGTTGACGCCTGATGAAGCGATTAGTTATGGAATTGTGAGTCGGGTTATTCGTTCGGAGAGTGATATTTAATTCCTTCGCCCCGTCATTGCGAGCCCACCGCAACAAAACACAGGTTTTTGTGGATCAAAAAAAACACTATTTGTTAAGAGAGCGAAACAAAAAAAGTAGAAAAGAA
>CAZOFA010000030.1:0-24964 GCA_964578975.1 uncultured Coxiellaceae bacterium | reverse complement strand
CAATCCAGGTTTTTGACTGACACGCAAAACCTGGATTGCGTCGCTCTGCTCGCAATGACGAGGTTAAACTAGTGCTATTACTATAATAAGGAAATTTTTATGCGTAGTCGTAAAGAATATTGTACGGTGTTAGGGGTTGATGAAATTGCAAGTGACTTTGGAATCAAAAAAGCCTTTCGAAAAAAATTACTCGAATTTCATCCGGATAAATGTTCAGGTGATGATACTCAAGCGAAATTAATTATTGAAGCATATACAGCTTTGATTCTTAAGCCTAACCAAGACGTCAGTACGACATCATCAGAAGAAAGTAAACCAAATGACATCGTGGGATTCATTTCCTATCAAGGTCGAAAATCGAAAAGAAATCGAAATGAACCGGTGGATCCGAGTTTTAATTACGAAGAATTTAGGAGTGTGCTGTTAGTGATGGTTGCTTGTCACGATGAAGAGAGCATCGAAATTTTATTATCGTTTGTCGAAGAGAACATTAATAATTTACAAGCCGTCATTAAATCCGGTGAAAAAGTTAAAGATATTTTTGATTGGTTTCAAGATGAGGCTGCCTATGAGCTTATCACGCAATTCGATGTACAATGGTTGAAGAATTTTGAATATTTTTCTCGTCCATCGCGTCTCGCGCAATTTTTAGATGCTATTCCTGTCCAGTATTGGAAAATGACACTGGATCATTTGGGTTTTGCTTGGCTTAAAAACCAGTTGAACCCAAGCATTGTCATTGAAATGACAAGAGTTTTTTCGAGCTATGATAAAAAACAATTTAAAGATAAAGGCGAAGAGCTATTAGTAACAAAATATCAAACGCTATTCGAATATTTGGGACAGGAATGGTTGGCCAATCCTATTCAATTGGGAAAATTCCTTAATTTTGCAAACAATCCGCTTTTTCGTAAAACGTTATTATCGTTTTTAAAAGATGAAATAGCCAAGAAAGTGAGAGATGGATATAAGCTGGGTAGAATTTTAGAAGATATCGCAGAGCAGTCAGCTGTTTCAGCCATGACATCGACTCAGAGTGATTTTTTTATCACAGCATGGACTGACTTTTTAGAATGTTTAGCGCCTAGTTGGCAACGTGCCATCGCAAATGATTTTACTCAATTAAATTCAATACTGAATCAACTTGATTTTATTGCGTCAGCACCGAAAAAAATACCTTATTTTCTTAACACATATGTAGATAAAAAAATTTTTTCCCATTTTCATGATTTGATTGCTGTGTTGAAAAAAAATGATGAAGAAAAGTGTTCAGCCCCTTTAGATCATCGAAGAAGTATCGATTTCATTCAGAGTTTTAGTGATAAAGAAATACATGACTGTTGGTTGAGAAGAAAAAAATTTGATGAGGTGTTTAGAAATATTAGCTTGCATGAACGGCAACCTTTTTATAAAGCATTGTTATATGCACTTACCATAGCATATCGTTATGAACGTCAATCAACTCAAAAAGCGTCAACATCCACGCGTGAATTTATCTGGTCATATACTCCGCTCTGTCATGATCTTCTACAAAAAATAGATGCTGCAAATTCTTTAGCTGCTGCGATCGCAGATGATAAACCAGTAGCGAGTGCTTGGGTGATTAATGGTGTTGAAGAGTTAAGACAAATTAATCATCAATATACAAAAATTCGAAATCCAAATGCGAGATTGCAAGACGTTCCGGCAATTACTTATGAAGAAGAAACGGTTCCAGCTCTTCAGTTTAAAGAAACTGAAGGTCAAGATGATTTTGTAAATGTTACAAAGTCAGGCAGGCAATTGCGTTAACATTGTCATCCTTCACTTCAGGATGACAACTGTTTAATGGCTTGTGTCATCATTAAAAGGAATATTATATGCATCGTCAGCGCTATAAATCGCTTGATTTCAACTTTAAATATGAAACATTTATCACAACACTTCAAAGTAAGCGTGCAAAAGAAGGCGTAAAAGCGTCAATAGCGTATGTTGAAGAAAATATTCAAAATTTGCAGTTATACATTAAATCGAGTGAACAAATTAAAAAAATTTTTGATTGCATTCAAGATGACGCCGCTTACCCACTCTTCACAAAATTTAATGCAATGTGGTTAAAGCAATTTAACACTTTTTATCATCTCTCTCGTCTCGGGCAATTTTTAAATGGAATACCCGTCGCCTATTGGGAATCCATTTTGAAACATCTCGGTCATCAGTTTAATAGTCAGGTGAAACCGAGCGCTTTAATTGAAATGACAAAAGCATTTTCTTCCTCTAAAAAATCAGAAGCGAAAGAAAATGACGATGCTTGTCTCGTAGAAAAATATCAAACGCTTTTCAAATATGCGGGGGATGCATGGTTATGTGATCCCGATCGATTAGGAAAATTACTTAATTTTGAAAATACTCGCCTGTTTCGTATGACTTTATTAAATTTTTTAGGTGAAAAAATAAAAAATAAAATTACGGATGGATATCGGTTAGGAAGAGTGTTGGAAGATATTGCAGAGCAGTCCACGGCAAACTATTCACCCACTTTATTTTCATCTTCCGAGAGCACTCCCTATTATAACGCATGGAAAGAATTATTAGCCTCTCTACATCCCAAGTGGCACTCCGATATTGTCAATAATCGGGTTAACTTAAACGCCCTTCTTAATCAACTTGACATTACAAACGTTCCACCCTACAAAATACCTTTTTTTCTTAAATCTCATTTAGATAAAAAACGTTTTACCTGTTTTAATCATTTCATTGATTTGTTTAAACAAGATAGTGAGGTTGCCAATTTACATTCTTTAGATCATCAAAAAAGTATTCAATTTATCGAGGCTTTTAATGAAAATGAACTCTATGACATTATGTTGAAAGGACAAAATAAGTCTGAGGTGCAGAAACAAATTGATATGTATCACACGGAACCGTTTTATAACGCATTAAAGCTCGCATTCACAAAAGCATGTCATTTTTCACCAACTTCTGTTCCAGAGATTCCTCCGACACCTGTTCCAGAAACTCCTCCTGAATTTAGCATTCAAGAAGATGGTGAATATAATCTCGTCGATATTGTCGCTGCACCTGCTATGCAACCGCGCTAAGTATTACTTGCCTTTGTTTAAATTTTCGAGCAGAATTTCGCGAATTTTTAATTAAAATAAGGATATTCAAAAATGCGTGCTCAGAATCTTTTCCGATCAGAATCATCTCAAATACTGATTTCTCAAAAAGAGATAGCAGATTGTCTAAATAAATTTTATAAGACAAATCCTCAAGGTCCTATTCATCCATTTATACAGGATTTACAGAAGGTTCATGATAAATTAGGCCCAATATTTACTCTCAATAATACGCAATTACAATGGTTGGCTTTTAAATTATTTGAATTAAAATATTTAAAAAATACGCCTGAAGTGACCTTTGCTTGTGAGTATCTTTATCATAAAATGGCGCCCTTAATCTCATATTCAGATTGCAATGATACCGTTTTTAATAGAATCGCCAGTCGTCCAATATTAGCAGAGTATGTGAGACGTATTAAGCAAGCCTTGAAAGACTTGCCAAATGCAAGTTTTTACGACACAACGACGTTGCTTGAGCAGCATCCTGATGCGTTAGTACATATCGTAAAAAGCATAGTTGATAAAACTTTCACACCAACCGCGCTAAATGCTGATTTTTGTGAAGCCATTAAACCAAAAGGTTACGAATATCTTCTACCAGTTTGTGAAGCAATCGATTGGTTGAAACAAGAAAATGAAAATCTTTATAAAAATTCTCAAACAAAACTTGACTCAGTAAAAAATGTTGCCATGATTTTTGAACATCCAGAATTTGCAAAACCCATTGCAGACTTTTTAATACATTTGCATAAAGGGAATATTGAACAGCGTTATAAACATTGTGTTGAGGAGTTTGTTAATCAGTTATTGAAGGCTGACCCTGCAACATTTTTCTTATTTTCGAGGGCTTTTGCGTCTAATAAAGAATTTATTTTGAAACATTTCAATAAACTTTTAACAGCAGATGACTTTAAATCAATCGTCGATGTCAGCATTGTAATACATGCGCAGCGTGAGCCGTTGCCGTATTCGAGCGGCCCCAAAATTCGTGCTACGTTATAGTAATCAGTAAACGTTCACGGAGTCGTCATTGCGAGGAGCCCCGTGAACGATTACAAGAAATTTATCACGGACGTTTTAATTTTTTGACATCATCATGCGGACAGCAACAACATAAACGTGCAAACAATGCTTCAAAACATTGCGTCAAGCAGCGCGTGAAGGTAGAAAATGTCGATGATCTCGTTGTTCTAATGCTAGGCGCCGGTGATCCTACTGCGGCGGCCTGTGTCTCAAGTGCTACAGTTGATAATTCATTCAGTGAAGAACCATGTGCAGGCGACAAAATTGGAGGTGGTGGTCTATGTTCAGGTTGCATTGACAGTTTCGGAGACAACGGCGGTGTTTTTGAACCCTCAGCTTTTGGTGTTTGAGATGATGGTATTGGTTGAGCTGATTCAGGTGCTGGTGGTGGAGATACCGAAACCTCTAGTTTTTTTGGGATGTCATCAGTTGGTTGAGTCGTTGCTGCAAGTTCGTCATCTTTCTTTGCGTCGGACGATAATAATTCTTTTTCTGCTTGACGAGGTGTTGTTACCACTATTGATGCCGTAGGCGTTTCCTTCGATTTTGACACCGGCGATTGAGAATCTTTTGGTAAAACAACAAAACCATCGTCATCTATATAAGGTCCTTGTTCCATAATCTTGTACTCCAATCATAAACAAAATCAGTATGTTGCCTTAATTGCCCTCCTTGCACAACGTGATTTTTATTACATTTCAACTATGTGATTAATATCACATTATGTTAATTATTATCAGGATAACCCGTTGATGTTTTCTTTATGAACAATAATGTACTATAATTGAATTAATAAATAATAAATGTTTAAAATATACGCGCTAACGAGGAAAAAATATGTTAACACCAGGTTCGCCTTCACCAGGGACAAAAAATCGTTCGATAAAGCCTACAAAATCTCTCGGATTTGTTGTTGTTCATGATAAAAAAATCGTAGCAAGACAGAAAGCAAATGCTTTAAAACCACTTGCGAATGACGTTATTGTAATTGAAGTCAAACCAGAAGGTGGTGAAGGGGAAATAACCAGACTAAGAGCAGAGATGATAAAGCAAATACAAGAACAACAAAAAGGTTTTATCATTTCAGAGGCAATATTAACCTGTGAATTTAATGCTGGTTTTAGTGGCCAGAATATTGCAACGATTGTTCCTCTGCTGACAACTTTTCCTGAAACGAATATTCATTCTTTTAGGTTACGTGAGGTCATCGGTACAGGTGATCAAACGGGTGCAATTAAAGAAATTACACCGAGTTTATTAGCACGTGGTTGTTTGCCTTTAACAGCTGACGCGGCTAAGACAATTGCAGCAGATCCTGATGGACCAGAATCATTTATAAGATTAGCGAAGCAATTAGCGAAACTGGAGAAAGACCAAAAAAGTTCACCTGCGCAACCAAGACGCGATTTGCATGTGCGCGTATCTTCCTTAGAAGCCTCAACTGGTGCACTGACAGCTTCTCCATCACCTGCATTTTTGGCTGGGAATCCACAACCGCAACCTACGAAGACAATTGCAAATCCTACTCATGAAAGAAAGAATAGTAAACCGGGACCTTGATTCAAAATACCCGATACCAGCTTCTGATTATCACATAGAAATTTCTTCATAAGACTTGTTATACTTAAAATATGACAATTGATGAAGAAATTCGATGCCTATGAAAGATGATGATGAAAGTAAAAAAAATCTAGAAGACGAGGAAGGTGGGCAAGGCAGTGAAGGCGAAAGTGGCCAGGGTGGTGTTGCCGGTGAGATACGCTTTCGTTATAAAGATGCCATGTCCATCGCGCCGCGCGATGATGCATTACCGCTCTCCGAAATCAATCGCTTATTAGCCATTCATAAAGATCTTCACAAAGCGTACATTGATAAACAAAAACAAACCCGCAAAGAACGAAAATTATTTAAAGAAGGACGTAGTAGTTTAACCTCGCGCTATGATGTCGGCATTGGCTATGGCGGAAAAGGTGGTCGATCACCTTATAAAAAACATCCGATCAGTGATAAAGCGCAATTTAGTGGCGTCGACAAACAAATTTCACCTCTACCGAACGTGAACGAGGCAGATATCAATGAAGCACGACGTAATGAATTGGAAAATCGTTATGAATTACGTCACAAAAATACTCCTCGTTTTAATCCTAAAATGCGGCCGTATTAGGGCGTGTCCTCATTTCATTTGTGCCGTTTAAAATGTGGGAAATCGAGACAAAATGTGCGAAAATTTGAGGCGAATAGCACCGCTATTTAACGAAAATTTTCGCGCATTTTGGCCGATTTATCGCATTTTAAACGGCACAAATGAAATGAGGACACGCCCTATATGCAGTCACTTGCTGATGCCATTCTAGAAGAACAAATCGACTCAATAAAAACATTACTCGAGCATGGCACGCCTGCAAATCAAATTGATGAATATGGTTTTACCCCATTAATTGAAGCGGCAATTGCGGATAATCATGAAATCGCAAAATTATTAATTCAGTATGGTGCGGATACTAATCAACAAGATATGTTGGGCAGCACCGCATTACACTGGGCGGCGGAAAATAATAATTTAAAATTATGCCAATTGTTATTAGAAAATCGTGCGAATCCGAATGCGTATAATTTCTCAGGTCAACCTGTGTTGGTGATGCCACTGTTGCGTCAACAAAATGAATTAAAAAAATTATTAATTAAATTTGGTGCGGATTTGGTGTTTGCACAAGATTACATTAACACCAAAACGTTGGGACACATGTTTGAATTGGTCGGCACGGCAAACATTATCGATCCAAAAAATAATTTTGTCGAAGTAGATTTCGAAGGATTTTTTCTTGAAGTGAGTTTAGGTTTAATTGCAGATTCACTCGCACAATTTACCAATCATTTTGCCGCACGCAAATTACGCCGCTATGTGCCGGCGATGCACATTATTATTGAAGCGATTGCGCGCGCTGGGCAATTGATTAAATATCAGCAATATCGCGTCAATATAAAAAAATATCAAAAACAAATTCAAGCGTTAATTCAACAAGAACCGCTGGTGATTCCGGTCGGCTATGAAGGACATGCCATTACCTTTATTAAACTCGGCAACATTCTCGTGCAATGCGATCGACGCGAAGACAGTCGTTTGTTTGACAATATTGTGGTTTATCATGTGAATCGTGCCAATCTGCTCGATGCGGAATTTATTCAAAAACTCATTTATGAAAAACAAGCTGATGAATTTATTAATCAGCATTTGCAAATCATTTTAGAAATGCAGCCCATCACTGAATTAAAAATTTCAGCACAAGTCAGTGGAAATTGTTCTTGGGCGAATGTGGAAGCGTGTATACCCACGATTTTTTTCTTGTTATTTAGTCAATTCCAAGATTTTAATGACAACATCACGCGATATAAAAATCTTTCATTAAATCTTTTTAGTCAATGGCGCGAATGGAATAAAGATCGTTCGTTGTATTTTTGTATTGAGAATTTTAAGCAGGCAGGCAAAGTTAGAAAAGCCTGTAAGGCCGAAATTCTCGCCGCGATTCTTTTTCAAAGTTGTGGTCAGGGCACCCCACTGGATAATGAGCGCGCTGAAGCGATTTTGACTGCGCTGTCGATTCCGGAATATGAGCATATTTTACAGAACTATGTGAAGTCGTATTGTTATGAAGATGTGAGTGAGGAAGGCCAGAATTTTTTAAAATTATTGAGAAATTTTGGATTTAAGTTTTAAAATTTGCTACTCTACCGTCATTGCGAGCAGAGCGAAGCAATCCAGGAGGAATAACCACTGGATTGCTTCGCTGCGCTCGCAATGACGAGTATCTAAAAAGGAGAGCTAGTATGAAAGAACTAGGATTAATGGGTTGGATAGCGCTCTGTTTTTTATTGTTAGGTGGTATTGATAACGGCCTCTATGGCATGCTGAGTTTTCACTTAATTGAAGTGATACTGGGCACGAAGTTCCTTGGACGTCTTGTTTATATTCTCATCGGCATCAGCGCAATTTATTTGATATATCACGTCACACAAAAGAAAAAACAGCTGCCATCCATATAATTTTTAAGCATGGTTCAAAGCTCAACAGCCATACGTCGTCCCGCGGACAAGACGCGGGACGACGTAGTATAGAGAGTATCGGACAGCAGTGAGCGCAAGCTGGCGTAACATTCGTTTTTTATGAGTCATTCTATGAATTATTTTTTAAATTTTTCTATTTTATTTCGTAACCGAAATTATGGTTTGTTATTCATCGGCCAATTCGTCTCATTTTTTGGAACGATGATGACCAGTGTTGCTTTGCCTTATCAAATTTATCATGAAACACAATCGGTTTTGATTGTGGGTTTGCTCGGGTTTTTCCAATTAATTCCATTGTTGTTCACCGCATTATTGGGTGGGGTTTTTGCGGATCGTTATCATCGACGCATGTTATTACTGATCGCAGAGTTGATACTCGGAATGTGCGCATTATTGCTGGCGTATAATGCAACGTTGCTCTTCCCACATGTCTGGTTTATCTTTGCGGTGGCGGTGCTGATGTCTGCCGTGACAGGATTACATCGACCGGCGCTTGAAAGTATCGTGCAACAAATCGTGAGCAAAAAAGATTATGCAACCGTCGGCGCATTGAGTACGTTTAAATTTAGTATTGCGATGATTGCAGGTCCGGCCGTGGGCGGTTTAATCATCGCACATTTTGGTATTGTGACGACGTTTCTTGTCGATGCAGGCACTTTTCTGATTTCCCTCATCACATTATTTATGATGACGCATATTCCAAAACCAGAGCGCGCGCTCGAAGATCTTTCGACGTGGGGTTCTGTCAAACAAGGATTTCTTTATGCTGCCTCCCGACAAGAATTGATTGGAACGTATGCAGTCGATTTTGTCGCGATGATTTTTGGCATGCCAATGGCATTATTTCCCGCGATCGCGCAATCGTATGGCGGTGTTAAAACATTAGGCTTGCTCTATGCAGCACCTGCGGTGGGTGCACTGGTGATTTCATTTTTCGGTGGCCTCGCGAACAAAGTAAAACGCCATGGTGCAGCAGTTGCCATTTCTGCGATATTGTGGGGCATTGCAATTATCTTTTTTGGATTAGTGCATCAACTCGCATTCGCATTATTTTTTCTCGCACTCTCCGGCGCATTCGATGCAGTCAGCGGAATTTTTCGTAGCATGATGTGGAATCAAACTATTCCACAAAATTTACGTGGCCGCATGGCGGGAATCGAAATGATTAGTTATTTAAGCGGTCCGCGCTTAGGTGACACAGAAGCGGGTTTAGTTGCAGCCGCATTCGGTGTGACCGCCTCTGTTATTTCAGGTGGTGTGTTATGTGTGCTGGGCGTTGCGGTGTGTTGTTATTATTTACCAAAATTTTGGCGCTATGAATCAGTCGATTAAGTCATCGCTCGCGCTCGCAATGACGTAAATTTATTTTAATCATCTTGGCGTTCAAATTGAATTAACAATGCGCCGAGTAAAACAATGATAATGCCAATGCTCTGAATGATCGACATGGATTCATGTAATAAAATCACACCGGCGAGCAACGTGACCACGGGTTCGAGCACCGAAAGAATGGACGCTTTAATCGGGCTGATATGTTTAATTCCGTTGAGTAAGAGTTGAATGGGTAAAGCGGTTGCGATAAGGCCAATCGCAAATACATATAACCAAGTATGCAATAAAGTAGGAACTTTTAACGTATGCGTGGCATAGGAAAGAGTGAAAAAGATAAACGCATTACCAAGGCAAACAAGAAAAGTTAATAAATTCGCATCAATATTTTTTGTGTTTTGTTTACTGGTCATCACATAGACGGCATAACTTAATCCAGCAAAAATGGCGAAAACAATTCCGATGACACTCAGCCGATGCGAGCCGTGCCCTTTTAACAAAATCAATCCTAAAATAATTGCGAGCAATGAAAGCGCGGCATATTTATTCATTTGCCATGTGGTAGTGAGCCAAGCAAATAGCGTCACAAACACAGGAAAACAAAAAAATATTACCATCGCAATCCCAGTACCAGTGTATTCGCTCGCTAGAAAAAATAATTCACTGCATGCACTGTAGCTGATCGCACCAATGATAAAAGTGCGTAACAACGTCATTCGGTCAGGTATATTTTTAAAAAAATTATTTTGCGAAAATAATGCAAGGCAAGCGACCCATAGTGTCGCGACAAAAAAACGCCAAAACAGCATATTGGTGACACTGAAATTTTCTTTCACGAGTTCAGTGCCAAAATAACCCATGAAACCGAACAACAACCCGGAGAGGGCAACGAACAAAGTGCCGCGTAATTGATAATGATTATTCATAAATTAAGTCGCTAAAACAGGTTGGTTACCGATGACACTATTAGAACGGCTGTAACCGAAATAAATAATAAATCCGATTAAGGTCCACAGTGAAAAACTGATCCAGGTTGCAAACGGCAAGCTGCTCATTAAATACAAACACAAAATAATGCCGAGAAAAGGCACCAGTGGATTGAACGGGGTTTTAAAAGGTCTGTGCATGTTGGGTTGTGTGAAACGTAACACCATCACACTGCCACACACAGTGACAAAAGCAGCGAGTGTGCCGATGTTGACGATGTTGGCAATTTGACTAATCGGAAAAAATCCCGCAATGCATGCCATGATGAGCCCAACAAACCAAACGAGTTGGCGTGGCGAGCGTGAGCCCGGATGAATTTTTACAAACACCGAAGGCAGTAAACCATCACGCGCCATCGCTAAATACACGCGCGTGAATCCAAAATACATGGCTAAAATTGCCGTGGTTAATCCAGCAATTGCACCAATACTGATGATTTCAGCGGAAAAACGATAACCTAATTTCACTAATGCAGATGCCGCCGGTGAACTCACATTCAGTTCAGGATAATGCATAATTCCAGTTAACATCGCGGCAAAAATAATATAAATAAACGTGCAAATTAATAATGAAGCGATGATGCCAATGGGTAAATCGCGATGCGGACGCTTGGTTTCATCGGCAGCAGTTGAGACGGCATCAAATCCAATGTAGGCAAAGAAAATTAATCCAGCGCCATTCACAATCCCATGTACACCAAACGGAAAAAATGGTTTCCAATTAGCAGGATTAAAATAAAATGCACCGATGCCAATGAAAAGTGCGATGACGATTAATTTAATGTAAACAATAATTTTATTCATGCGCGCACTTTGTTTGACACTGAACGACAGCAAGCAGGCCAATAAAAAAATAATGACCATGGGCGGTAAGTTCACGATGCCACCATGAAACGGATCGGTGATGAGTGCTTTGGGAAGTGATAAGCCGACGGCTTGTAACGCATTATTCACATAGCCACCCCAACCGATGGCGACAGTAGCTGCATCCATTCCATATTCCAGCAGCAAATCCCAACCAATGATCCACGCAATCAGTTCACCGATGCTTGCAAACGCATAACCATACGCACTGCCGCATCCACCAATACTCGATGCAAGTTCTGCATAAGCCAATGCACTAAATCCACACGCAATACCGGCCAACAAATACGAAATGATAATCGCAGGGCCGGCTTCAGTTGCGGCAGCGATGCCTGTTAGCACAAAAATGCCGGCGCCAATGATGGCACCAATGCCTAAAAAAGTGAGGTCGGTCGCAGTCAAACTACGTTGCAGTCCGTTCGTTTGATCTGAATGATCGATTGGTTTAATGCGAAATAAACTTTTAAAACTCATACTGTCCTCTAACGTTTTGTCATCTTTTGCTTTTCTCCCACAAAGCGAACGATGATAGCCCTTCTAATTTTGATTTATCATTGAGCAGTTGTTAAATATAATCAAATTTTTGCACATGCGCCAGTAAAATTTTTGGGTTGATTTAAAGCTGTTTTTTTCACTATATTTTGTTAGGATTTCGTTTTAATAATTTAAAAACAGGAGGTTGCCAATGGCGCTGAGTACCGGTCGAGACCCTTTATTTAGTCGGAAGAGAACTGTCATAATCGCTCAGAATCCTATAGAAGAAAAGATGCTTAAAGGGGCAAATGATGCATTTGATCAGATCTGGTCAAATAATTTTGCGGGGGCTGAGTTTATTACTAAAAAAACCATCACAGATATCCAAAGTATGGATCCAAATAATTCCCTCAATAATCTATTACGATTTCTAGATTTCGCATGTGAAATACTTATGCAAAAAATTCTGGTTTTAAAAAAAGGCTGGTCAGGAGAGCAAGCAAATCAATTTCGCTTTAAAGTTTTAGGAACAATAGAAAAAAACATGATCCCTGAGCAAGTAGAAACAATAGATGGTCGATTATGTAATTTAATATTTGGCACTTTGCCTATGCCTGATCAACGTGGTTCGTCTTTGATGACCACTGCGACTCACTTATCTGATTGCAATGTAAGTGCACACCAAGTTTGGTGTTATTACGCACAAGCACTAAAAGAATTGATTCAAGCAAATGAACCCAAAAAACAAGATACTCCTGTTTTAAACCCAAGGAATGCATGATATCTGTTAAAAAATTCATGATTGTCATTTCGTCGCTCGTGATGATTGTAGCGAGCGCGATGCTTTATTATTCGGGTGTGTTTGGTGCGCACTTTTTTTTGTTGCGCACCACATATGACAAATTGCCAGGATGGGAACAAGATAATCAACAAAAAGCGCTGCTTGCTTTTAAACAATCATGTGTTGCCATCATGCACCTTGATTCCAAAAAAATGTTTAGTACTTTGTTACCATCGGGTGGATATGTTTCCGCATGGCAAACCATTTGTTTAGCCGCAAACAAACTCACAAAAAATGATGATCACACAGCGCGACAATTTTTTGAATATTGGTTTCAACCATATCGTGTCGCAAATAATTTTAATCCGAATGGATTATTCACCGGCTATTACGTGCCGGTGATTCATGCCAGGTTGAAAAAAAATCAACGTTTTCAAACGCCCATTTATGCTTTGCCAAACACAAAACCTTATCCGGATCGTGCTGCCATTACGGCAGGAGCCCTCGAAAATAAAGCGCGCGTGCTCACGTGGAGTGATGATCCGATCGATGTTTTTTTCGCACAAATTCAAGGTTCGGCACGCGTGCGTTTGTCTCCGAAAAAAAATTTTTTGATTGGTTATGCGGGGAATAATGGACGACCGTATACCGCCATTGGAAAAATATTAATTGAGAAACGCGCGATCGAGAAAAAAAATATTTCCATGCAATCGATTCGCGCTTGGTTAAATGAACATCCACAAGAATTGCATACGATTCTCAATCAAGATGCGTCGTATGTTTTTTTCCAAATTCAAAAAAATAATCAACCACTCGGCAGTCAAGGTGTGCCGCTAACCCCACAACGTTCGCTTGCCGTTGACCCGCGTTTTATCCCGTTAGGCGCGCCGGTTTGGTTAAATTCGAGCTCACCGACGCGTCTGACCCCAAACATGACTTTTCAACAATTACTAATCGCCCAAGATACAGGCGGTGCCATCAAAGGCATTGTGCGTGGCGATGTATTCTGGGGAGAAGGGGATGATGCGGCTTATACAGCAGGTTATATGCGCAATAAAGGCCAATATTGGGTTTTATTACCCCGTTTTATTCAATAAATAATCGTTATCGATCAATAAGTTGTATTCTATTTAGCCAAATGTTTTGACATTCACTGCCTGAATGTATAAAATATGACCACACACGATTTTCCGTATTTTTCCGTTAAACCCAAATGAGGGTGTGCTTATGAAAACTAGTAAAAATGTTCTTTTATTAGCTGTGCTGGTCAATATGGTGGTTTGGGGTCCATTTTTTTATTTTGGACATCCAACGATTGGACATCCAACGAAAAATCCAAATCCAATGCTAGCAAATCTACAAAATCATCCACATACCATCATGGGTTCAACCAATTGGATTGCAACCGAAACCAAAAAAATCAATTCATTAGAAAATAATATCAGTCCCGGTGCTTTAAAAGCAGGTTTAACGGCTTACCAAAAAGCGCGTCAAGAAGGTTTAGATGATAAGCAAGTATTAACGATTATTGACTACACGAAACCATCACGCGAACATCGCCTGTTAGTGGTCGATATAAAAAATCAGAAGGTATTATTTAACACCTTGGTTGCACATGGTAGCGGAAGTGGGGACGCCAAAGCGACGTCATTTTCAAATACTGCCAGCAGTTTAAAATCCAGTTTAGGTGTTTATATCACCTCTGATGTTTATTCCGGTAAACATGGCGAATCTTTACGAGTACAAGGGTTGGAACCTGGTTTTAATGATAATGCTTATCGACGTGCTATCGTGTTTCACAGTGCATGGTATGTCAGTGAAAATATTGCGAAAGAACGCGGCATGTTAGGCCGTAGTTGGGGTTGTATGGCGGTGAGTCAAAACACCATCAATCCTTTAATCAATACAATCAAAGGTAAAACCATCGTCGTGGTGTATTATCCCAACGAAAAATGGGAAAAAGAATCTAAGTTTTTGTAATAGTTTAGTTATTATTCTCATCTATTAAATGTGATTTGATAGATATCAATTGAGATGATGCTCCAGTGGTATAATGTTTTTAAATGGAGTGGTGGTCGCGAGTCGCACGAGTTATAGTTTTTGAAAAGTTATAACTCGTCGCGCTTGCGGTTATTTAAGCACTGACCTCTTTCAAGATTTTAATCGCCTTTTCAATGTCATCCCGCTGAATATCTAAATGCGTCACCGCTCTAAATCGACGTTCACCCACATGCGAAAATCGCAACCCTTTTTTAATGCATGCTTGATTAAATTCAGTCGGCGAAATTTTTCCGTGCCATTCAAAGAAAACCATATTGGTTGAGGGATGAATATTTTCGACTTGCACCTCTTTTATTTCTTCATGTAAACGTGCTGCAAATAATTCTGCGTGTTGATGATCATCAGCCAGTCGTTCAATATGATTTTTCAAGGCATAAATTCCCGCGGCAGCGAGAATACCACTTTGACGTAATGCGCCACCAAATAATTGTTTTAGGCGCCGTACTTTTTCAAAATCATTTTTGGGGAAAGTTAATAATGCACCGACCGGACAGCCTAATCCTTTCGATAAACAAATGGTGACAGTATCAAAACCGGACGCAATTCGACTCGGTTTACATTGTGTTTTGACGACTGCATTAAATAAACGAGAACCATCCAGATGTGTTTTCAATTTTAATTCTTTTGCGACCTGCAAAACAGCATCCAGGTTTGAAAGCTCCCATGCAATTCCACCGCCCATGTTCGTGGTATTTTCCACACTGAGTAATTTGCTCAGTGGATAATGCGGTCCTTTCGCCCAACGATATTTTGCACGCACATCATCAGCAGAAAAAACTCCTGAATCAGATGAAATTGCACGCGGCATCACACCCGCATGCACAGCAGGCCCACCGGCTTCTGCTAAAAATAAATGACAATTTTCCGCTGCAATTAATTCATCGCCCGGCTCACATAACAAACGAATCGCAATTTCATTTGCCATCGTCGCAGAGGGAAAAAATAAAGCGGCTTCATGTCCCAACAGGTCAGCAATGAATTCTTCTAATTGTCGTGTTGTTGGATCTTCACCTTTTTGTTCATCGCCGACACTTGCGTCAAACATAAATTTTTTCATGGCAGCAGTTGGTCGTGTGACTGTATCGCTAAATAAATCGATGCCTTTGAACATAGTTAATTCCTCAGAATTTCTTGTAACGATTCATGCACCAGGGTGGGATTAAATTCATAAATTTTATATTCAGCGACCTCTGCAATACAATACGGATCCATTTTTAAAATTTTTTCAAAATCATCGCGCGTTATATGATTTGCAACTATAACGGCACCGTTGGATGGATTTTGTCGACCCGCAAAAAGCATTTTGTTGGTTTTCATCAATGTTGTTTTCATGTATTCGATGTGTTGAGTACGATGCGCATCCACTTCGGCAAGTGGTTTGGTATAATGTGAAATGGCAACTAACATATATTTTTCCTTATTGAAATATAACCTTTTTGATATAACGCTTGTTCTTTATCCGTTAATGCATCGTGTTCTGCTTGTGTGAGGATGAGCGGAAGTAATGCTGTCATGCTCGGATTTTCAATGTAATATTCACACAGCGCTTTAATATTTTCACGATAAAACACACCACCATAACCCACAAAACGCGTGACTAAATTGTAAACGGCATAATCATTCAACCCATCGCCAACATAACCGATATGGGGATGTTTTTTTAAAAGCTCAGAAACAATTTTTTGTTTGCCTTCTCTGTGGGTGAGTGCGGATGTTTCTTCGTAATTGATAAATTTTCCCTGCGCATCAAATTGAATATCCACCGCAAAAATGTGTTGTGCGGGAATATTTAATGATTTTCCAAAAATGCTCACTGCGGGATAAAGTCCGGCAGAAATAATATATATCGGTTTGTTTAAGCGTTGCAGCAGTTGAATCACTTGATCGGAATCCTGGGTTAAATGTTCGAGATAGCGTCGACCTAAATCCTGAACTTGATGTTGGGTTGGCAACACAAGATCAAGACGTTGGCGATATAATTGTGGATTAATCCCTGTTTTGCCCATGGCTTCTTCAGTCAATTCGCGCACAGCAGCACCCACATGATTGCTTTCAGCCAGCTCATCAATGCCTTCAATTTCACTGAGTGTTCCATCACAATCAAAAATTATTGCATCAAGTGGGGTTTTTAATTGCCAATTTGGTGATAGCATAATTGCCTCGTGTTTTTTGCCCAGTTTAACCGATGTGATCATGATGTAAAGGAGTAGAGCATGTATAAAATTCAAACGTTAAATTCAATTTCGTCCGTCGGTTTGGAATTATTTCCGTCTAATTTATATGAAATTTCAGCAGAGTGCACAAATCCCGATGCAATTTTAGTGCGTTCTCAAGATATGCATCAGATGTCATTTCCTCCCTCCGTAAAATTGGTCGGTCGTGCCGGCGCTGGGGTGAACAATATTCCCATCGATCAATTAACCCAATTAGGTATCCCAGTATTTAATACGCCGGGCGCAAATGCGAATGCGGTCAAGGAATTAGTATTAGCCGGTATGTTTTTGGCGAGCCGTCATCTGTTTCAAGCCATGGATTATGTGCGGCAATTAAGCTGCCATGATGATGCGGTGATGAATGAGCAAGTTGAAAAAAATAAAAAACAATTTTCCGGTTTTGAATTATTGGGAAAAACATTAGGCGTGATTGGTTTGGGCAGTATTGGTGTCAAAGTGGCGAATGCAGCGATGAGTTTGGGCATGCGCGTGATTGGCTATGATCCAACGATCACAGTGAACCGCGCTTGGGAATTATCATCGGATGTCAAACAAGCAGCGGGTTTTGAACATGTGTTACGTGACGCTGATTTTATTAGTTTACATATTCCATTAAATGAAAAAACCAAAGATATGTTGAGTTATACCGAATTTGGTTTAATGAAAAAAGGATTAGTGCTGTTAAATTTTTCGCGCGATGGAATTGTTGACAACAATGCATTGATGGATGCCATCAATGAAAATAAAGTATTTGCGTATATTTGCGATTTTCCTTCGATGAAATTACAACAGTCGCCGCGCGTGATTACGTTTCCGCATTTAGGTGCATCCACGCAACAAGCCGAAGAAAATTGTGCGGTGATGTTAGCGAATCAAGTGCGTCAATTTCTCGAAACAGGCGCCATTATTCATTCGGTCAATTTTCCCACCATTGAAATGCCACAAAATCATTCGCTAGTGCGACTCGCGATTGTTAATAAAAATATTCCGAATATGGTGGCGCAGATTTCGTCTAAATTAGCGAATCGAAAAATTAATATTATTAGTTTGTTGAATAAGTCGCAAAATGATATTGCGTATACGTTAGCGGATGTGAATGCGGATTTGGATGACGCGTTATTAAATGAAGTGCGCGGCATTGAAGGGGTGGTGAGGGTGAGAAAGATTTTGTTTTTGCCGCATGGTAATAAATGACTTGCTATCTCCAAATTTCCCGACAAAATTAACCTGGCAGGTGAATTTTTCTGGGGCTGGTTCTAGTCCATAATTAAACGGTTATTTTCCCCCGTCAAGGCGAGTTATTTTTTATTGGGTTCTCGGGTTAAAATAAAGACTACTTGTGTAGATACCTATGCAAAAGCACGCTGGCATGACACTTCGATTGATGCCGTGAATGATTACGTAAAATCAGACATTAACGAGATTCTGTTTCAGGCAAAAAACCACCCGCTTGCATTTTCCACATTTTTGCATAATGTCCTGCTTTCGTGAGTAACTCATCATGCGTGCCATCTTCAATAATTTCACCTTGATCAAATACTAAAATTCGATCCATTTTAGACAGTGTCGATAATCGATGCGCGATGACAATGGTGGTTTTATTTTGCATGATGAAACTGAGCGCATCTTGAATATATTTTTCAGTAATCGAATCAAGGGAGGAGGTTGCTTCATCTAAAATTAGAATGGGCGCATTTTTTAGCATGGCGCGCGCGATGGCGATGCGTTGACGTTGACCGCCGGATAATTTAATTCCGCGCTCGCCGACTAATGATTGATAACCGTTTTGCAATTGATTGATAAACTCATGGCAATGTGCTTTTTTAGCGACTTCTATAATTTCATCGTCGGTCGCTGTGGTATTTCCAAAACGAATATTTTCCATTAACGTACGATGGAATAAAGAAATATCTTGAGGAATTAACGCAATTTTTTCTCGTAAAGACGTTTGTGTCACTTGATTGATATTTTGATTATCAATGGTAATTTCACCGGATTCGACTTCGAAGAGACGCAAAATTAAATTTACAAACGTACTTTTACCGCTGCCCGTGAAACCAACCAAACCAACTTTTTGTCCGCCTTCAATCACGATGTTTTTATTTTTAAATAAATGAGCACCTTCATCATAATGAAATGTGACATTGTGAAATTGGATTTTACCTTTTGCAACAACCAGTGGTTTTGCCAATGGGGCATCAACGATTTCATGAGGTTTTGAAATAATCGAAAGCGCTTGCTTGCATAGTCCAATTTGTTCTGAGAAAGAGACAAATTGACTGGCTAAAAACCATAAATTCCACAGTATGGCAATGGATAATGAAATAACAAACGTAAAATCACCCAGTGTCACAAGATTTTTGCTGTACATGTAAAGCAAAATCGCAAGATTTAAGCCGAGCAATGTAATGATGCTGACGTCCCAGCAGATTCGCATATAAATAATTTTGGTTTGCATTTCCCGATCTTTTTGCACCGCTCTACTGATGCTCTGGTTAATATATTGATTTTCATCGGCGTGTTTCGCAAAAAGTCTTACATTGACAATGTTGCCAATGCTATCCACCATTTTTCCGACGACTGTCGTTTTACATTCCGCAAAAACATGTGAAAGTTTTTGAATGGGTTTTAAAAATTGAAAGGTAATGAAGAGAAATGTAAACGTCCAAGCCAATAAAATCACGGAAAAAATCGGATGAATAAATAATAAGGCAATTGTGGCGACCGTGATACCAAGTATTTGTGCATACAAATCATCGAGCGTCGTAAAGATGTTAACAACGCCACTCTGCATATCAGCAATTTTATTAATTAAGCTGCCGGCAAAATTATTTTGAAAATAATGATGAGAGTGTTGATTCAGATAGCTGAACATTTGTTCCATGGTGTCTTGACGCAGCGTCGGAAATAATTTTAATTTTGTCCAATCTAAAAGACGCATGTTGATCGAAAAAAAAATCCATAAACCGATATAGGTGAACAGATAAGGTTGCAAAGTTCTAAATAAATCAGATTTATTTCCGGAAAATGTGGCTACATGGTCGATTATGAGTTTCAGTAGGTAGGGCGTCAATGTCGTGGTCAATGCCCAGGATAATCCAATCAATGCCATGATGGAAAATAACCTCTTGTAGGGTTTTGTTAAGTTTATTAGAAAATGTTTTAAAGATATGGCAGTTCCCATCTATTTTTCTCTCAATTTATTGCAACTACTTGAATTATTTAAGTATACTAATTGTACTAAAACGTAATCTATGTTATATTCTTCAACATAAAACTGATAGAGTGAACTAAATTATGAATCTAAAAAACTTATTTTTAATTAGTTTAGGGATTTTTCTCTTAAGTTCAAAGATAGCGTTCGCTAAGCCTTATGTTAAAGTAACTATTCTTAATATCAATGATTTCCATGGGCAACTTGAAGAAGCCTACGCCGATCCGCTGAGACCTTCGCAACGTTATATTTATCCAGGCGCTGCAAGAATCGCGTCGTGGTTTAAACAATTTCAACAAGATCATCCCAATGTTTTGTTTTTAGCGGGCGGTGATAATTATCAAGGAACCATGTTAGATAATTATTATCACGGTAATTCTGTCAGCGATTTTTTTAACGCACTTGGTATTTCTTATTCTGCTTTAGGTAATCATGAATTTGATTTTGGTTATGTGAAAAATGATCCGAATAGTTTTATTTACAGCGCAAAATTGAAAGGCATGAATTTTATTGCAAGTAATGTTGTGATCGATGACAAAAAAGAAACGCCAGTTGATTTTGTCGAACCTTATCAAATTATTAAAAAAAGAATGAATTCACGCGACATTAATATTGTCATTATTGGTCTTGCAACATTAGAAACACCGATCACGACCAGTGGTGCCCGAGGACTTAAATTTACTGATCCAGCTCTGTCAGCTGAAAAAGCGTTGCAAGCTGCAAAAAAAGAACTTAGCAAACAACGTGCAAAACCAGATGTGGTATTGTTTTTGACGCACACACCCAGTTTTCAACAATTCGATCCTTCGATTACTAATCCGTATGTTCCAAATCCAAAAGATCCTGTGGTTTATACGGTAAATAAATTTTTAGAACATCCTGACAGCGAAATTAATGAATTAACCAATTGGATTGCAAGTCAAAAAGATATTAAAAATATTAGCGCAGTATTGTCTGCTCACAGTCACAAAATGGTGAATGGTCATGTGCCAACGAACACTATTCCAGTGGTACAAGCAGGCTACAGTGGTCGTGGGATCAGTGTGGTGAATGTCACGTGTCCGAAAAATCCAAATCGAGAGTGTTCATTAACCACCGATGTGGTTGATTTAACGCGCATCGCGGGAAATTATCCACCGGATCCAACCGTAAAAAACCTTGTCGATCACTATTTAAATGATCCGACCTTTCAACAAATGGCGACGCGCGAAATTACTAACAGTTGTTCTGCCATTGCAATGTATCCCGCCGTGAATAATTTTAATTTTAAATTACATTATTTAATTGCCAATCAAATGCGTCATTCGCAAAAAACGACGATTGGCGTTTATAATTTAGGTGGTTTAAGAGGGAATTTACCAGCAGGAAATATTATATTTAAAGATTTATATAACTCCATGCCTTTTGATACTTATAATTTAGTGAGAACTGGCGTTATTTCAGGGAAAGCGATTCGCAATATGGTGAATGACGATTTACACTTAAATCTTCATGCGCAAATTGCAATTGCCGGGATTGCGTTTTATAACACGCCACTCAAAGCAGGTGAATATTATAATGGGCCTATTTATATCACGCATATGGGCAATGGCTATCGTGATTCAACCGATGGTAGTTTTGATCGCAAAGATCCTTCCATTTTATTAAAAGACGATGGCAGGTATACCATTACATCGGTGGATTTTTTATTAGATGCTGATCCTAAATATCCGGGTGATGGATTTGATTTTACCAGCGTGACTGATAAACAATATGTGATGGATGACGTGCATCAAACACATTTAACCGTCCGTCAACTTTACGAAAATGAATTAGTGCGAGATAAAATACCTGGTTGTCAAGAATATACGCCGTATAATTGGCAGAATGCTGTTGCACCAAATAGATAATTGTCAGCGCGCGCCCGCTTCCTTATACTTTGTTGGTGAGTGATGGAAAAAGGTGATTTGGAAATTAGTGCTGCGAGGTTTTGATGCTAAATATTATATGGCTAGGATTAATCGTACTGTCAGTCATTTTTGGTGTGATCAATGGACGCATTCCTGATGTGATTGCTTCGGTGACTGATTCAGCGAAAGCAGCAGTTGAATTATCATTGGGATTAATCGGAATCATGACGTTTTGGTTAGGCCTCATGAAAATTGCGGAAGAAGGGGGGCTCATTCAACTGTTAGCGCGTTTGTTACGTCCCATCATGCAACGCTTATTTCCAGACGTTCCCAGAGATCATCCTGCCATGGGTTCAATGATTATGAATATCACGGCAAATATGTTGGGATTGGGAAATGCAGCCACACCGTTTGGGTTGCGCGCGATGAATGAATTAGAAAAATTAAATAATCAACCCGGCACTGCGACCAATGCGATGTGTGTGTTTTTAGCGATTAACACAGCGAGCATTCAAATTATTCCCACCACTTCGATTGCATTTTTAGCGGCAGCAGGCGCAAGTAATCCAACCGATATTATCATGACAACTTTATTTGCCACGGGTTGTGCAGTATGCGTTGCTGTTTTGTCGGCAAAATTTTTTGAAAAATTACCTTTCTTTCGCGTTAATTTAAAATCGACCACATCACTTGAGACGTTATGAATATTCAATCGATAAGCAGCACTCTTTCTAATGTCATTTTTCTCCTCATGGTCGCAGGCATTCCTGCTTACTGTTTTTTTCGCGGTGTAAAAGTGTATGAAACATTTATTGAAGGCGCGAAAGATGGATTTCAATTGGTGATTCGCATTATCCCTTATCTCGTGGCGATGTTAGTGGCGATTGGTATGTTTCGTGCGTCCGGTGGATTTGAAATGATCGGAAATTTTTTTTCGCCGCTCTTAACTAAAATCGGTATGCCCAGTGATATTCTTCCACTTGCATTGATCCGACCATTTTCCGGTGGTGCAGCCAAAGGCGTGCTGGCGGATATTATTCATCACAATGGTGGTAACTCCTACATTTCACATCTGGCTGGCACGATTATGGGAAGTACAGAAACCACGTTTTATGTGGTTGCAGTGTATTTTGGTGCTGTTGGAATTCGTCGCACACGGCATGCGATTGCAGCGGGGTTGCTGGCAGATGTGACAGCGTTAGTCGCTGCGTTATGGATATGTCATGTGTTGTTAAAATAGAAACTCTTATGGTGCGTTCCTCATTGTCATTCCCGTGCAGGACGGCGATGAGAAAAAATTTACAAATTTATCAAAAATCGCTATATTGTGTTTTTATTCTTCCCATTGCGACCATTTAAGATCAAAAAAATTGAGGTTATGATCAATTTAATGAATTTTACATAATTAGCAAAAATCGCTATATTGTGTTTTTTATGCATTTAGAGTATTGCCATCATGAATACACCAAAACAAGGATTAACAACGGTTGCTTTGTTACTATTAATTACCGGAGCAATTGATAGCATCCGTAATTTGCCTGCGACTTCTTTATTTGGTAGTTCACTGATTTTCTTTTTTATTTTGTCGGCCGTGGTTTTTTTAATTCCAGCCGCATTGGTTTCCGCAGAACTGTCATCCTCCAATGCTGAAAAAGGTGGGATTTATCATTGGACCCATTCGGCATTTGGCGATAAAGCAGCGTTATTATCGGTGTGGTTGCAATGGATTAATACGATGGTGTGGTTCCCGACCATTTTGTCTTTTATTGCAGGCACTGCCACTTATTTTCTGGATCCAACACTCGCGCAAAATAAATTATATCTCGTGTCAATTATTCTCACGGTTTTTTGGGCGATGACATTGATTAATTTAAAAGGCATTCATACCTCGGCAAAATTTGCCAACACGTGTTCGATGATTGGCATCGTGATTCCTGTGGCATTCATCATTTTATTGGCGGTGATCTGGGTTGTGTTAGGCAAACCCTTACAAATTCATTTTAGCGCAACTGATTTACTTCCTACACTTAAGCAATCCGATAATTGGATATCTTTAACCGCCATTATGACTGCATTTCTTGGCATTGAATTAGCGATGGTGCATGTGAAAGAAGTGCATCAGCCACAAAAAACGTTTCCCAAAGCATTGTGTTTGTCGGTGTTGATGATTTTAATCACCATGATTATGGGTTCACTTGCCATTGCACTGGTTCTGCCTAAAGATCAAATTAATTTAGTGGCGGGTGTGATGCAGGCATTTACCCATTTTTTCTCGTCTTATCATATGTCGTGGTTTATTCCAGTCATCACTGCGATGTTGTTAATTGGTAGTTTAGGAAATATGGTCAGTTGGATTATTTCACCTGCCAAAGGATTATTACAAGCAGCAGAAAGCGGGTATTTACCTTTGTTTTTTACCCATAAAAACAAACAAGGTGTGGCGAGCAATTTATTGATAACGCAAGCGGTATTGGTCACGTTGATGTGTTTAGCATTTTTATTGATGCCGAGTGTGAATGGTTCTTATTGGTTATTGACGGCGTTAAGTACGCAGCTTTATATGCTTATGTATGTCCTCATGTTTAGCGCTGCGATGTATTTAAAATATAAAAATAAAACTGAATCGAGCACTTTTAAAATTCCGGGTGGGAAAGTAGGGATGTGGTTGGTTTGTTTGTTGGGTTTGATTGGTTGTTTTGTGACGTTAGCAGTTGGATTTATTCCGCCGAGTGATATTAATGTGGGGAGTGCGCTGCATTATGAAACGATGTTTTGTGCGGGTATGGTTGTGATGATTTTGCCGGTGATATTTTTTTATTTTTACAAATTTCAAAAGCAAAGAAAATTTTCCGCGATCGATTCTGTTTTGCCTGCGGTTGAATAACACCCGTCATTTGGGGGGGCGGGGGGCCGCCGCCAGAAAGCCAGATTGTGGGGGAGTTTTTATTTGTTTTTTTTTTTTGTGGT
>CAZOFA010000029.1:0-25528 GCA_964578975.1 uncultured Coxiellaceae bacterium | reverse complement strand
GCAGCGAAGCAATCCAGAATGCTTTGATAATTAGCGCTTTTCTGGATTGCTTCGCTGCGCTCGCAATGACGATCTCGTGAACGGTGAACGGTAACGAATCTTACAATAGAATAAATTTATTTATCTACCCATGACGATAATCAACGAATTTCTATAACCGTGTTTTACTGTCATTACTTCATGCTCGATTGATGAATCCATTAAAAAAACAGTCCGATTTTTTTGAGAAATAATTCGTTTATTTTTACCGTATAACACTAATTCTCCTTCTGAAAAATTCGAATGAGTTCTAAGAACTGCTGTAGCTAAATAAGAAGAATCATTTTCATTGTCCTTATGCAATCCAACAAATGATCCTTCTTTCATTAAATTAAATTGCATACGCAAAATTTGTAGATTATTCACCTTTAAATGTTTATTAATTGTTTCAAGAAAATGAGATCTATTCAAAATTGTTATTATTTCAGAACAGTAAGGGTCGTTTAATGTGTAGGACGCATTGTTTTTTCTCATAATAAATCGAATTACATCAAGATTTACAGATTCATTCCTACTGTCACCCATTCGCGATTTTTCTATTATTTCTGGAGAGTATGATTGAATTCGTTCAATAATTTGCTCTAAGTCAACCCAATCGTTGTTTGTGAGAACATTTATATATTGATTAAATTGTTGAGGCATCATATAGTCGCGCTAATTTTTGAATGCTTATAGTAACTTCTAATTTGGTATTTATTCAACTTTATCTTTTAAACTATGAAAAACGAAAAATTATATTTTATTTATTTGAGCGAATTTATAGCAAGATTGTGCACTTGGTCCGTTCTTTCTGGATTACTCATCCATATCACAGATTCAAAATGGGTAAATTCGTCCAAAGGACTCGAGATAATGGGTACAAGTTTATCGCTTCTTTATTTGTGTTCTATGTTTGGAGGATATATAAAGGATCGGTTTTTTAATGAAGAACAAACCATTATACAAGGTGTTTTTGTCATTGGTATTGCAAGTATCGGGTTACTTAATTTCAATACGCTCTATCTAGGATTAGGATTACTCTTTATTGGCGCAGGCATGATCACACCTAACGCCCCACTATTGCTTTCAAAATATGATTTTCAAGAAAATAATAAAACATTTACCTTCTTTTATGGAATTACAAATGCAGGAATCATATTAGGACCAATAGCAGGCGGCTTTATTGACCATTACTTTTCTTGGCAGGGTCTTGTTGTCTTAAACGAATTGATGATAATGATTTGGCTACTTTTTCTAAAAAAAGGAAGCTGGCTAAATTGCCTAAGATCGATAAAAATACAAAATTTTTTAAAATTCTGTGCTTATTTATTTTTTGGAACATCAGTCATTTATTTTTGTTTAATGTCTCAACGTATTTCTAACTATCTCTTAATTTTAGCAATCATTGGATATTTGATTTTTTTGATTTCCACGATTCGAACTTTCAATGAAACTAAAACAAAAATCATTTTTGCCATGATTTTAACCTTCTTTGCAATCGTATTTTTTTGCGGCGAATTCCAAGTTGCTTCTTCATTAATAGTCTATGCGGATAACTTTGTACGACTAAAAGAATTAAATTTAACCATACCTGCATCTTCGTTAGTTTCACTAGAATCTATTTTTGTTGTCATTGGTGCATTCATCATTACCAAAATATCTCTTTTTAATAAAATTAAATTTTCTCAAACGAGAGTTTTAATTGGTTTAGGTTGCGGTACGGCTGCGTTTTTAATCTTGTACTGTTCCACATTATCTGTTGGTTTTGGGAAAATCTCTTTATTCTGGATTGTCATCCCTTCCTTATTGCTCGGACTCGGAGAAGTTAGTCTCATGCCTCCTATTGTGTCTTATATTGCAAAAGAATCCCCTGCCGAGTGCAAAGGACGACTGATGGCAGGAATGTATTTTGCATTATCTATTTCTGGATACATTTCTGGATTTATCGGAGAAGTTGTTATGCAGCAATACAGTTTAACCAATAAAGATCTTTCATTTTATAGCACCATTTTTTTAATTATCTTATTGATATCAATAGTGTGTGTATTGTTAATGGCAATTTTACGATTTAATTCGATGCGTTCCTTAGGAATTTTGCAATGATTTTAGTTATTCCTATCTGACCATTTTCGACTGCGCTCTCATATGCAGATTTAAGTTGTTTTTTTGTATAAGGCAATCTGTTTGCTAAGAGTTTCACAATTTCGTTGTTTCCTTGAAAACTAGCCCATTCTAAAGGTGTGCCTCCGAAATTATCAGGTGAATAAGGATCAGCACCTTTATCCATTAAAAATTTAGTCGCTTTAAAGTTATTTAAATAACAAGCCCACATGAATGGTGAAGCATTATCATCGTCTTTAATTTCTATATTAGCTCCACATTCTAGCAGAAGCTCAATAATCTCAATTGGCGTGTTATTATAAGTTGCATAATGTAAAGGGGCTCTTAATCGACGAGTTTGAGCATTTACATCACAGCCTATTTTTAATAAATATTTTATAATATCGATATGCCATAGTTTAATAGCGATATGTAATAATGAATTATGTTCTGTATTATATTTATGAAGCTTTACCCCACCCAACTTATGTAGCGTTGCACCTTCTTCGATTAATTGTTGTATTGCTGGTAAATTATCAATTTCAACAGCTTTCAAAAGACGCAGATTGAGTGAATATTCTTTTTCTTTTTTTCTTAATACATTTATAACATTATTTGGAGTTATTTTTTCTTTTTTGCTAATCATATTATTTCTCACAATAAAAACCAGTCCATTGCACAACTGTGCCACAATAATCAATTTCTTTTTCTTCAAAGAGCTGTTGCTCCATGATCAATGATTGGTAAAATCGCTTTACCCCATTTACTATCACCTTTGCTAGTATTGGATTTTCATCTTGAATAATTAATACGTAATCACTATCTTTAGGCTCTTTTCCGGGATCAAGAACTATAATTGTGTGCAGGTAAAAAGGTGGAGGAAGTGAAGATTGTTGAATTCTTAAGGCGTAAGAATGTTCATTCATGATTCTCGACACAACGACCCAACTGTCCCATTTATCAAAGTTAAGATGTGGAACAACCTCAATAGCATTTTTAACTTGCTCCCAATATATAATTGGAACTTGTATTAATGTTTGTCTATCATAAAGACCTACATCTTTTAGTTTGAAACTAAGAGGTCTTTCTCCCATTAACTCTTCTATTGATACATCAAAAAATTTAGCGATGGGTCTTAAGGTAGATAATCTTGGATCAATTTTGGTTCCTATTAGTAGACGATTAATTGTTGATATTGAGACATTCAATTCTTCAGCCAACTCCTCAATCGTCAACCCATGTTTGTGCATTAACATTTTTATGTTATTACTTTTGCAACCGTCAACCATAAATATCCTCTATCCTAGATTGAATACGTACAATATGTAATTTCATTAGGTTATTTTTGAAAAAATATCTTATTAGACATCTTTTTCTAGTTTATTTTTCTCGAAAGATATATTACTATTTCTTAAATGAATAACAAATATTTTTTTGTTATCTGGTAATTTAAAAGGAAAGTTTTATGATCGTAATTATCTCACCTTCCCTCCCCTTTGTTTTATCTAAATCAATCACAATTTAATGCTTTTGGAATTAAATAGAATTTAGATCAAACACCATCAATTTTATAGAAATGTTATCGAGTTATTTTTGGGCAATCTTAAAAATGACTCAGGGAATTAAATAAAAAATTTTTTTATTCTATAAATAATTTTACTTAAGGAGAAAAAAGTGATTAAAGTTGCTCACATGCAAGATTTTAAACAAATGCATGAAAAAAAACATTCCAATCTTTTTCACTGTGCAATACAAAAATCGGATTACTATGACCGAACTATTTTAAAACTATTTCTATTGACACGATTACACAATTTTATATTTGAATTATTTAAAAGCAAAATTGATTGTTATCAAAATAATTATTTAATGGAGTGTTATAGCATGGACAGTAAGATGATACAGTTTGTATTAGAAAGCATCGTGAAATCTGGGAATTACACTTTAGAAGGCATTGCTCATTATACAAAAATACCCCTTGATGTCATTTTCGATGCGGCTTGCGGTACTAACAATCAATTGTCGATAACATTTTGGATCAGAATCGTTAAACTCTATCTTCAAGTAAAACCAGATCTCGCAAAGGAACTTGTAGACAAATTAATCGAACTGAGAGAAAAAAATAGTACTTCGATAACTTGCTTGCTTGAATCTTAAAATAGAAATGAATCAGAAAATACGACATGTAGGGGGATTTAGAGGTTTCCCCAAATCCACCCTACAAAAAATTATGCACCCTTCACGGAGTATGTCAAATACATAAGAAACAGAGAAACAGTTTCAAGTATCACCATAAAACAAATTCTAGAAAAAGGGGTCAAGAAAAAGGGGTCAAGTATAAACTAGGTCCTTGCATTTATATCAATAGGACTTACGCAATGACAGCAATATGATACTATGTCCGGCAAAATCATCTACGGATTGGTATGAAAATCCTAACAAATCCACATACTACCTGTTGAATCAAAATCTATATTTCATACATTTTGGCGTTGCATACTTAAGTGAGTAATAAAATGACTGCTATTGAAATTAAACCTTATTCAGACATGTATCAAGATCAAATTATTGAGCTTATATTTAAAATTCAGGCTGAATTTGATCTTCCTGTTACAATTGAAAATCAGCCTGATTTGCAACAGATTTCACAATTTTACCAAACAGAACGCGGCAATTTTTGGATAGCTCTTAATAGCAATCAGGTTATTGGCACAATAGCATTAACTGACCTTGGCAATCACCAAGCAGCCTTAAGAAAAATGTTTGTTGATAAAGCATATCGAGGAAAAGAAAAACAAACAGCTCAATCTCTTTTAGATACTCTATTTAGTTGGTGCAAGCAAAAAGATATTCATGAGGTTTATTTAGGAACGCAATCAATTTTTTTAGCTGCCCATAGATTTTATGAAAAAAATGGATTTTTAGAGATTCCCAAAATATATTTACCGAAAACATTTACAGTTAACCCTATAGACTCAAAATTTTATCTTTATCGCTTCTAATAATTTAAAAAAAGCGGATTGATTTATGATGATACATGACACTGTTTGTTATTAGGTAAATTTTTCCAGATAAAAAAACTTCCATTCCACTTAAGTCATCACCTGTAACATACTTTTATTCACTTTATTGACATCATATTTTTCAACAGCTAATTCACGACTCTTGACCCCCATGATCGAAATCATTTCTGGAGATAAAATAAAATATTCCATTGCTTGGAATAGTTCCTCAACATTTTTGACCGCGACCAGAAAACCATTTTGATGTTGAATCACCGTTTCTTTGCAGCCAGGAGCATCTGTGGTGATAATAGGACGGGCCATTGCCATGGCTTCAAGTACTGTGCGTGGTGTTCCTTCATGATAAGAAGGTAAAACATAGACGGAGGAATTTGAGATCGCATGACGTACATCCGATAATTTTCCTAAAAATTCGATAGTGCCCTCGTTGATCCAACCCTCTAACTCCTGCTGGGTAATCGAATTAGGATTCGTGTCTATCCAACCGACTAATTGAAATTTGATTTGCGCATAGCGTTGTTTAATTCTGCGCGCTGCTTCAACATATTCATGCACCCCCTTGTCGCGCAACAGACGTGCGATCATTAAAAAAGAAAGTTCGCGTGGATAAGTGGCGGGAGCAAACTCATCACAATCCACTCCAGAACCATTCACAATGGTGGCGGGTTTTTTTTCGGTAATAATTTTTGTTTGTTGGAAAAATTTTAAATTATCGGGATTTTGAAAAAAAACGCGCGTATTAAAATGTAAAGCCGCGCGAAACATTGTGCGCGCGATGCTACCCACTACCCGACTTTTAAAATTAACATTTAAAAAAACATACCCAGTTCCTGTAATCATGGAATATATTTTTGGGACGCCCGCAAGCTTTGCTGCAAACGAACCATAAATAACGGGTTTAATCGTATAAGAAAATATTAAATCGGGTTTTTCATTACGTAAAATTTTCCAAAGTTTAAAAAGCAAATTGATATCCGCAAAAGGATTCAGTCCATTCCTCTGCATGTTGATCGGGATAAATTTAATGTTCAGCGCCTGCAGCACTTCAGCCACTTCTTTATCATGCGGCGCTAAGGCCACCACACAATAGCCTTGTTTTAAAAAATCTTGCATCAGCGCGAGCCGGAATCGGAGCAATGATTGCGGATAACTAGCAATAAATACGATTTTTTTCATTTCGATACCACGTTTCGAGACAATAAAGAGACCACAACATTTTTGCACGTTTTTCAGCAGAAACATCGATTTTTTTAGCCAACAAATCATGAATAAATTTTTTATTCATATAATTTTCTGCATAACATCCCGCGCTTAAGTGATCATGAATTCCATCACGCAATTCATCATCCACCCATTTTTTTAAAGGCACTTCAAACCCACGTTTGGGTTGATTGACGATTTCTGACGGCAAATATTGTTCGGCCAATTTGCGTAAAATATATTTGGTTTTAAACCGATTAATTTTATATTTGTCAGGTAAGCCTGGCGCCAACTCCAGTAAATATTTAGATAAAAATGGGCTGCGCACTTCGAGTGAATGCGCCATGGATGCAATATCCATTTTGACTAACAGATCGCAAAAAAGGATGACGGAAAAATCAGTATAAAGCATTTTTTTTAGGGTACTCAATGAACGATTCTTTGATACATTTGTAATAAATTCGCCGAGATCATTGGTTATTTTATTTGGCAGAAAAGTCCAGACATCTTCAAACACATCCGATGTGGCAGATAAATAAAAATCTAACCCTTGTTTATTTGCCATCGCAGTCAAGCGATGAAAATAATTATAATAAGATTGTTTGGTATGCGGTTTGGGAAAATAATTCACTAACGGCGAAATAAATTTAACATATTTCATTAAATTATAGGCAGCAGGCACGTAACGTCGATACCCCGCAAATAATTCATCTGCTCCATCACCACTTAAAATGACTTTGACATATTTACTTGCTTCTTTTGCGACGTAATAACTTGGAATTGCACTACTATCCATAAATGGTTCGCCATAGGATAAAAGTATTTTTTCCACATCATTTTTAAGATCATTTGAAATGTTTAATTCAATATGATGCGTTTGATATTTTTCAGCCGTCAATTTTGCGAGGAAAGATTCATCATACACACCATCAAATTTTACAGTGAACGTTTTAATATTGGGTTTGATGTGTGAAGCCATGGCCGCAATCAGATTGCTGTCAATCCCACCACTCAAAAACACACCCACTTCAACATCACTGGCTGTGATGCGATTTGCGATACTTTTTTTGAGACACGATTCTGTTTGTTGCAACACATCTTGTAAGGTAGACGGGGTTTGCGAATTATTTTGGTAATAATGCAACATATCAAAATGTTTATGTTGCTCTGATTGCAGTGTATCTACATTTAAAATTAAATAAGAGGCAGGCTCTAATTTATAAACGTGGCGATAAGCAGTATTGGGTCGCCAAATTAAACCTGTGCGTAAATAACAGTGAATGCTGTCCGAATCAATTTCAAGATCTTTTACTGCTTTAATCGCATTTAACTCGCTGGCAAATATAAAATTATTATCATCTTGAAAATAATAAAGCGGTTTTTTACCTGCACGATCACGCGCTAAAATTAATTTATTATTTTTTTTATCGAAAATACACAGCGCATACATCCCATCGATTAAATCAAACATTTTATATTGATATTTAATAAATAAATATAAAAGTGTCTCAGTATCGGCGTTTGTTTGAAAAGTAAAGTTAGCTAATTTTGCACGTAACTCAAGATGATTATATATTTCACCATTAAAAACGATTGAGTAATCACCGAAATGAAATGGTTGTTGCCCATTTTGGATATCTTGAATCGCCAGTCGGGTATGGAGCAATACCACTTGATTATGACGATAAATAGTTTGATCGTCAGGACCGCGATGTTTTAATGCCAATAACAATTTATGTACATCGATGTGATGATTATTGATAATGCCAGCAATTCCGCACATGATAAAATCCAAAGTTTGTACATTTAATCTTAAAATGTAATTTTTTTGTTATAAAAAAATTCTAAATCTAATTATTCTGCAATATAACGTACACATTCTCGTGAAGAAAGTAAGGTTTATTAAATTTTTTCTTTTTAAATATTTAAAAATAATCCGTTGTAGAACAATAAATTAAAATGCTATATTATGGCATCACCATCTTAAGTGTCTGGTGTTTTTTTACCAGTTAGAAATACCATTAAGTATCTTCTCCTATCCGGACGATAGGCAAAGATGGGACACGGTGATGCAAATCGGTGAAGTTGAATGTGAAAGTGTAATTTAGCTTTATGTACATGGGTTTGTGTTACTGGTATTGTCATATTGTTTTCAAAACTACGTAGTGTAACGGACTTTTAGGAGAAAACTATGTTTAAGAAACTGTTAGTTGCAAATGTAATTTTAGCATTAACCACAGGTGCTGCATTCGCAGCTAATTACAAAGGTGAAAGGGAAAACTACAAAGATGTAGTTGCACCTTGCCCCGGTTATAATCCACCTGTCGCTCCCTATCTGGGATTAGGCATTGGTGTGAGAACAAACTGGAGCAGCGTTTCACGCGTGTTCGAAGGTTTTAATGGTAATGTGGCAGCGGGTTACGGCGGTATGGTTAACCCAAGCTGGTATTTAGCCGGTGAAATTTATGTAAACGGCACCATTAAGATCAAAGACTACGAATTCCCAGAAAATAGCGTTCGCTCAACATGGGATGTGGGCTTGAGCATCATTCCAGGCTTCAAAGTGAATAATGATGTGTTAGGCTTCGTACGTCTTGGCGTAGTCAGAACCCGCTTCAGCAAAATCAGCGAAAATGAAACAGGTGGCGTGGTGGGTATTGGTGGTCAAACCAATCTCATGGACAACTGGGATGTTCGCGCGGAATATGATTACTCATACTACGGCCATACTAAGCTTGCTGGTCACCCACAAAGCAATGCGGTTAACGTAGGTTTAATCTACCGCTTCATGTAGACTGATTCTTGCAATATTGTTTGAAACGATTAAATCCCCATCTTTGATGGGGATTTTTATTTTCCGCATGTCATCTTAACGAAGTGCACTTCTGTCTGGTTTAAACCACGTGGTCGCGGGACGACGTAGAACGTGGCATGGACAGGATGACGGAAATTCAAAGAATTTATTGTATAGCACACCCACTACTCAGTTTTAAAACCACTGGATTTTTTACTTGCGGGTGTTGTCTCTTTTCTTCTTGCGGTTCCACTTGAAAAGAAAAAGAAGGTGAAAACATAGAATGAGTCAAAACGACTTTTTGTCTCTGCCCCTCAATTAGAAAATCAAATACTGCATTGCCATCGATTGATAATTCATCTTTATTTTCCGGCAAACATAGCTTTTTCAATTTAGGATCCGTTTTTGCATATTGATCCAGCGTAGTAAGAAGTAATTGTCTCGCTAGGCTTAAAACAAAAATTTTTTTCGGAAGTACTAAATTAAACCTGTGATGTGTTTCTTCTTGCGGATAAAAAGAATGATGATCTACTTGAATCCCTGGATCACTATGATATGACCTGCTTAGCGCGTCATACGGTCTAGGCAGATTATCCTGCTCATAATATTTTGAATAAATCACCACTCGATTTTCAAAAAAAGTTGCTTTAAGTAAATAAGCTATTTTCTTTTTACCCTCAACTAACTCATTCACGTATAAAAATGTTATCCGAGATTCATTGGTTGTCACACCCGTCATCGGGTATTTTGTTAAATACTTTTTATACTTAGCATAAAATGATATAAAAAAATTTTGTAATTCAGTTCTTGTTTTCATAAATTAAAATTAACCAACCCGATTCATCGTATCAAACCGCACAGTGAATCCAAGATTAACCACTGGCGTATTTAAATTATTATGTAATGCTTTCACTTGCGACACGCTGGCTTGTAAACCAAATGCATTCGTTAATGCATAATGCAAACCTAAAACGGGTTCGATCAACGCACCTCCACCTAAAGCAAGCCCACCGCCACCACCTGCGCCAACCAACACTTCACCAAAAAGTTGCATATGTTGCCGGAAAAAGGGTGAGGTTTGCAAGCCGGGGCCAATCATACCCGTCGCATAACCACCCGCATGATAGCCAGAATAAGCGCTGGCCGCTTGATAGGTAAAAAAGAAATGCTCCGTCCAAAGTTGATCGAGTTGTAAAACAATTAAATTATCGGGAGAACGCGTTGAAACCGCTGCGCGTTGCGGACGAAGATACGTTTGATTAAATAATTGAATCCGCCACGGCTGTAACCAGAATGTATTCACTAAATTCGTGGTCGCGCTCTCAGTGGGCTTGACTAAATCGAGATGATATAAAATTTCTCCCGTCACGGTTGCGGCTTTCAGTTGTCCGTCGGGCGCCCAAAGATATCCGCCACTCAAACGTCCCGATAGCGTGGTAGTCAATGGCCATTCCAATCCGAGTTCAGGCAAAATTAAAACGCCACCACCCGTATCCACATTTCCGCCACCGCCCACACCTAAACCAATTTTAGGAACCAGTGCGACACCTTTTATTCCCAGTGGAAAATGATAGCCAAGCCCGCCTAACACATCCATGTAACCATTTGTGCTACCAGAAAATGCACCGCTCGCTTTAATCGACCAAAAAATATTTTGCGATAAATAATGATCTAACTCCGCACCAACAAGACCCATGGCGCCATCTTGCAGATTTCCTAACACATTTTTAGTGCCAGCCGGCGGTTGATAACGTTGCACCAAAATACCGAAATCATTGCGCTGAAATTCAAGAAAATGATAGAGGCCTTGAATATCATTTATATTAAATACATTATTTGTCGCGACCCTATACGGCACATAATAAAAATCATAAGGAATTTCGAAATCAACACCGACTTGTGAACTATGAATTTCTCCATCAGGAAATGTAATATAACTATAGTGAACCCCGACACTTGCCCAAGAAAAATTGTATTTCAGCCCGATATGCGGACGTAACATTAATCCCCCGCCCACCAAAGAAGATCGCCCGCCTCCTCCCCCAACAAATAATCCAACATCACCCGCAATATGTGGGAAAATTTCATGCTGCAAACCACCGGTGATTCCTAAGGTAAATAAGCCGCCTTGTGTTCCTGTGACTGCGCCATAACCACCCACCCCTGCATAAATCGTTGGCGTAATATTCGCCAAATAATTTAATCCCAACAGACCCATATGATCCATGCCTGAAGGCATTTTGAGATTGTCATAACTAAAACGGAAAAACCCGGGTTGTTTTGCGATGGATAAAGCATCTGGATTAGCGGTTGCAAAACTGGAGGTTGCGACTAACAACGCGAAAAGATTGATTATTTTTTTCATTTTAACATCCTTATTTATACTTAGTGCTACACTAAACTTTTTTTGGCTGTACTTCCAGATTTCTATCGTCATCGGCTGGTTGACAATATTTCTTGCTTATCGAAATTGTGATGGCTAAACTTACCTTCTTTTTTTAAGCGACTTTAGCAACGGAGATGCATGCTATGTCAACTATTCAGCTGCGACAAAAATGGTTTATTGGCTTCATGGTTTTTTTTGCGGCAATGGGCGGAATTATTTACGGCTATGATTTAGGTATCATCGCCGGCGCCTTGCTTTTTATTCATAAAAGTATTCCCATGACCGATATGCAAAGTTCTTTTTTGGTGTCGTCCGTTTTAGGCGGTGGCGCGATTGCGACACTCATTTCGGGCCCTTTGGCCGATATATTCAGTCGTCGTCTCATGGTGATTATCGCCACTGTTATTTTCCTCGGCGGTGTATTATTACTAAGTTTTGCGCATAATTATTCTGAAATATTACTGGGCCGTCTTACTCAAGGCATTGGTATTGGTATTGTGACAATTACCATTCCTTTATATTTATCTGAATCATTGCCAAAAAATATTCGTGGACGTGGCATGAGTCTGTTTCAATTATTATTAACGTTTGGCATTTTGTTAGCAAGTTTGGTCGGACTTTATTTTGCCCCGCATGAAAATTGGCGTGCCATGTTTTTATCGGCCGGTGTTCCAGGCATTATTTTATTAATCGGCGCCATCTTTTTACCCAATTCACCGCATTGGTTGTTGATGAAAAAACGCAATCAACAAGCGCTAAATGTGCTGCGCTTATCGCGCGATGACGCGCAAGCGCAACAGGAATTACTCGCGATGCAACAATCCATGCAGAATCACCAACATAATTTTCGCTCGTTCTTCACGCATTTGCGCGATAAAAAAGTGTTGTATCCACTCTTGATTGTTTTTTCAGTAGCATCCCTGCAACAATTAAGCGGCATTAATTCTTTTTTACAATTTAGTGCCTACCTCTTACAACAAGCTGGGTTGAAATCCAGTATTACCGCACTGCTGGGCAGCACGGTGATCACGTGCGCGAACTTTATCATTACGTTTATTGCATTGTTTTTAATTGATCGTCTGGGTCGAACCAAATTACTGTCATTTGGAACGGGCGGCATGGTTGTTTCGTTAGTATTTTCCGGTTTGGTTTATTATTATTTTCCATATGGCGCATTGAAAGGTTATTTATTATTACTCGGTCTCACCGGTTTTATTTTGACATATGGTGTCGGGCCCGGTGTGTGCGTTTGGTTAGTTTTATCTGAATTGCTGCCCAATAAAATCAGAAGCAATGGCATGGCAGCAGCTTTATTTATCAATTCCATGATGTCGTCTTTGTTTGCTTCAGTATTTTTAATATTAACCCATTACATTGGTTATGTAGGCGTCTTTTATATCTGCGCATTTTTCTCATTTCTTTATTTTTGTCTCGCCTATTTTGTGATACCGGAAACCAATAATAAAACACTGGAAGAAATCGAACAAATGTTTATACGCAAACCCGCCATGATGAAATATGCTGACCAACGCGCTTGAAAATGTATTTAACCAATTTGTCACGCAAACTCGTTTTGATCATGCCCATCCATTCGGAACTGGGCATATCAACGATACGTATTTAGTAAAAACTAAAGAAACACATACTCCCAATTATATTTTACAACGCATGAATCATGCGATTTTTTCTAATGTGCCGGCGTTGATGAATAATGTGACGCTCGTCACACAACATATTCAAAAAAAATTACTGAACAATCTCGAACAACAATGTTTAACCGTCATTTTGAGTCAACACAATCAACCTTATGTGCAAGACCACGAAGGTTATTATTGGGCGTGCTATCTTTATATTGAAGGATCAAAAACGCTGGATTTAGTGGTCAATGAGAAGCAAGCTCTCGAAGGTGGAAAAACAGTCGGACGTTTTCTGAATTATTTAACGGATTTTCCGCCTCATTTGTTATATGAAACTTTGCCCGCATTTCATGATGTGGCCTCGCGTTTAAATCAATTTCAGCAAGCGCTTGTATCAAACAAATGCGATCGCATGAAACATTGCCAAGATGAAATTGCATTTGTCCACGCGCATCTTGATGAAATGCAAACTATTTTACGTCTGGGGAAAGCAAGTCAAATTCCGTTACGAATTACGCATAACGATACTAAGTTTAATAATATTTTACTGGATGAAGAGGATAATGGGTTATGCATGATTGATTTAGATACTGTCATGCCAGGGTATCTTCATTATGATTTTAGTGACGCAATTCGAACGATTGCTAATACTGCCGCTGAGGATGAAAAAGATTTACATAAAATTGATTTCAATCTTGATTTATTTGCCGCATTTTGCCGTGGTTTTATCGGTGAAGTAAAACACACTCTGACTAAAACCGAAAGCGAATCATTAGCACTATCTATCCCGCTCATGCCTTTTTTAATGGGGTTACGTTTTCTAACCGATCACCTCGCAGGCGATGTGTATTATAAAATTCATTTTTCCGAACATAATTTACAAAGGGCGCGCGCGCAATTTCAATTTATCCGTTGTATTCAAAACAAAATGCCGGAAATAACGTCGATTCTAAAAAATTTAATTTTTTAAACAGGGGAGAGTAACATGTAAGAACAAAAGAACAAAAAGATTCCAATCCTATGAATCCGCTCTTGAAAGAGTTAATTGATCCAGTTGACCCACATACCGTTTCAAAACAATGTGAAGTCAAACCTTATTAAATAGTTTTTGTCACTCCCGAGACCTGTGTCATTCCCGCCTACGCCGGAATGACACGCTATGAAAACGCCTAAGCAGGAGTCACACGCGAATGGCACTAACTTAGAGAAAGAAGCTGCTTAGAAAACCTTCCCCTCTCAAGGGGAAGGTGCCCAACGGGCGGATGGGGAGATATAATTTCGCTTGTTTTCTCGGAAAGTTATTTTTTATATCTCCCCATCCGGCCTTCGGCCACCTTCCCCTTGAGAGGGGAAGGCTTTCTAAGCAGCTTCTTTCCTTAAGTTAGTGCCATTCGAGTCACACGCTGATAAAATGCTTCCAACGCCGCAAGCTGCACCGGATCATTGACACCTAAAATTTCTTCATAACACACTGGGTGCGTGGTATGAATCGCCACTTTATCTCTCACGGCAAACTGAACAATATCCGTTAAATAATATTCTTTCTGACTATTATGATTTTCAATATCAGACAACCAACGATTTAAATATTTCACCGGAATAATATAAAATCCTGAATTAATTTCTTTAATCCTCAACTGAATCTCTGTCGCATCTTTTTCTTCAATAACACACATCACTTGATTCGCCGACCCACGAATAATTCGCCCGCCATATCCCATCGGATTAGGCAGATGTGCCGTAATAATTCCTAACGCATCCCTCGGCGTAGTTGAAATAAATTTTTGTAACGTTTCTGCAGAAGTTAGCGGAATATCACCATACAACACGAGCACGTGCGTTGCATCATCCACATAAGGAATAACTTGTTTTACAGCATGACCCGTTCCAAGCTGTTCGGTTTGCTCCACCCAGCGTACCTGCAAATGTTGCATTTTTTTTCGCAGTAATTCACCTTGATAACCATACACCACAATCGGTTGTTGCGTTTCATCCAATGGCAACGCTCTCTCAACCACATGCTCCAATAACGTTTTCCCACTCAAACAATGCAACACTTTAGGCAAATCAGATCCCATGCGTCTTCCCTTGCCCGCCGCTAAAATAATCACTTTTAATTTCATGGAAATTTATCTCTTATTTTTTTGCGTAAAAAAATCAATAAAATGCCTAATCTTCGGCTGTAAATAACGTTGATGTTGATAATATAAATAAACTGGATTTTCCGACGTTTGATATTCCTGCAAAATTTCAATCAGTAAATTTTTCTTTATCACATCTCTCACAATATAATCATGCAACATCACAATCCCCATTCCTTGCAACGCACATTCAAGCATAATTTGGCAATCATTCAAAAAAAGTGTTGGCTTCACACAAACTTTTTTATCGTGACGAAAGTGAATGATATTATCCGGTTTGCGCATCACATGCGTAATATATTTATGATGACTTAATTCATCCGGTGTTTTTGGTGTGCCATAGTTTTTAAAATAATTTGGCGCCGCACATAATACATAGCGCGTCGTCGTTATGCGTTTACGGACTAAATTCGGCGGCCCTTCCAATGACACGCCAAATAAAATATCCACATTTTCTACATTAAAATCAGGAAATCGTTCCGCTAATTCAATATTGAGAATGAGCTTGGGATAAAGTGCGATAAATTCGGATAAATAGGGAATGAGATATTCCATCGCGAAATATCGATTACTCGTGATATTGAGCACACCCGACGGCTCACTTTGACTACCTTTAATCAGCGCTTGCGCCTCATCTAATTCCGCTAACGCTTTTTTACCATATTGATAATATTCCGCACCGATTTCTGTTAATTTGATTTGCCGCGTTGTTCTTTCCAACAACTGCACGCCCAGATCCGCTTCTAATCGACTGATTTGTCGACTGATGGCCGCCGTCGAAAGGCCCTGTTTGCGCGCCGCAGCCGCAAAACCGCCCTCATGTACGACATTTAAAAACGTTTCGATTTGTTCAAATTTACTCATAATTATTGCATAAAAGTTAACTATTGTTTACATAATAGCACATTGTTTACTTTAACGTCACTAATTATAATGTGACGAATGCTAATAAAACGAGATTTTACCCATGATTACTCAAGCCAAACCATCCTTTTTTACGCTATTGATTATGATTTCTTTCGCATCCGTCAATGCCGTACTGTTCACACCGGCACTCCCTGACATCGCAAAATATTTTTCGATAACCTCAGACGTTGCGCAACAAACCATGATCTGGTTCCTGGTCGGTTACGCCATTGGCCAATTATTTTATGCACCGATTGCCAATCGTTTTGGTCGAAAGCGCGCACTCTATCTTGGCATTACATTGCAAATTTTAAGTAGCATGCTTTGTGTCGCCGCCGGCTATTTGCATTATTATCCCGCATTAGTCATCGGACGATTTTTATTGAGCTTAGGCTCAGGGGTTGGATTGCAAATGGCATTCACGTTAGTCAATGAATTTTACGAACCAAAAATCGCCAGTCAAAAAATTTCTTATCTGATTATGGCATTTGCCATTACGCCCGGATTAAGTGTTGCACTGGGCGGCGTATTGACAGAGCATTTTAGTTGGATCAGTTGTTTTTATGCGAGCGCAATGTATGGAATTATTTTATTGTTGTTAGTGACCAAGCTACCTGAACCTTCGACAATTTTAGATGAAAACGCACTAAAATTAAAAAATTTATTTCGCGATTATTTTTGTCAATTTAAAAATATTCAACTGGTTTCGGGCGGATTAATCATGGGTGGCTCAACTTGTTTTAATTATATTTTTGCGGCATTTGCACCTTTTCTCGCAATTAATTTGTCCGGCATGAGTAGTGCACAATACGGTTTTGCGAGTTTGCTGCCACCGCTTGGTTTATTAACTGGATCTATTATTTCAGCACAATTAGCAAAAATTTATGATCTCAAATTTTTGATGCGTGTTGGTTTAGGTATTCTTGCATTCAGCGTCGTCATAATGTTAGTGACCATGCTCAATCACGTTTCAATTATTTTTTCATTATTTATTCCCATGGGGATAAGTTTTTTTGGCTTATGCTTCATTCTTGCCAATGCATCGACTATTGCACTGAGTCAAGTTAGTAATAAATCGCATGGCTCATCGGTGTTGAATTTCTTAAACATGGGTGTCGCGACGGTGGTTGTGATATTCCTCACCTACTTTCCTATAAAAATATTGTTGCTGCCGAGTGTTTTCATAGCAATAATTTTAGTGATGTTTTTTTTATATAAAATATTAGTTAAAGTACGTGTCATTCCCGCGCAGGCGGGAATCCATCGCGATAAAATATAAATAGATTCCCGCCTACGCGGGAATGACACGCCCGCCGGGGCTCGCAATGACGGAACTTTATTGCATTTAATCCCATTTAATAGTACTTTTGTGATTCATTCTAACCTCATAGGGAATTAATCATGAAGAACAAGGATGCACTCATCAAATCCGCCATTTCGAGCATTTTAACCTTATCAACCGCCACCTGTTTTTTTATCACGAATAGTGCGCTCGCTGACCCACAAACTGAAAAATGTTATGGCATCGTCAAAGCAGGCAAAAATGATTGTCAAACTACTCATGATTCCTGTTCAGGTTCAGCAAAAAAAGATAAGCAAAAAGATGCATTTATTTTATTGCCGAAAGGGACCTGCGATAAAATCGTCGGCGGTAGTTTAAAATCCGTTCCTGAAAAATAAATAAGGATATTTATGAAATCAATTCTTTCGAAATTATCATTGTTTTTTGTATTTTTATTTTTTTCCTCGCATGTGATGGCAGCTGAAACCTATGAACTCGATAATCAACATAGTTATGTGGCATGGCAAGTGAGCCATTTTGATTATTCTCATCCTTCAGGAAAATGGATGGTGGATGGAACACTTGTGCTTGATGCACAAAAACCACAAAACAGTAAAGTCTCTACAACGATTCACATCGCGGATCTCATCACCGGAATTAAAAAACTAGATGAACATCTCATGGGTGAAATGTTTTTTGATGTGAAAAAATATCCGACTGCAACATTTGTCAGTAACAAAGTAGACCTCATCGATAAAACGTCTGCAAATGTACAAGGGATACTGACATTGCGCGGCGTATCAAAACCCGTGACACTGCATGTTAAACTCAATAAACAAGGCATCAGCCCCATCACCGACAAACAAACCGCTGGTTTCACCGCGCATACCACCATCAAACGTTCCGATTTTGGTATGACATCATTTTTACCGGGTGTGGGAGATGAAGTCACAATTCATATTGAAGCAGAAGCAATCGCAAAACAGGAAAAAGTCACTCATGTCGCGCAATGAAAAAAAACCATTCCTGGGATTTGGTTTGGGTTTGAGAACGGATTATTATGAAACAATTTTGAATGACAAACCCGCTATCGATTGGTTTGAAATCATCACCGAAAATTTTTTGGTGGATGGTGGCAAACCACTTTTTTATCTCGATAAAATCCGTGAACATTATCCCATGGTCATGCACGGTGTTTCACTCTCGATTGGCAGCTGTGATCCATTAGATTGGGATTATCTAAAAAAAGTGAAGCAACTGGCAGAACGCATTCAACCTAAATGGATTTCGGATCATTTATGTTGGACGGGTATTCAACATAAAAATACCCATGATTTATTGCCACTGCCCTACACGGAAGAAACCATTCAACATGTCAGCGAACGCGTTCAACAAGTGCAAGAATTTTTAGGAAGACGTATTTTGCTGGAAAATGTTTCCAGTTATATCACCTATCAACAATCGGTGATGAACGAATGGGATTTTATCAATGAAATTAGTCAACGCGCGGATTGCCATATTTTGTTGGATATCAATAATATTTATGTCAGCGCCATCAATCATGAATTTAATCCATTGGATTATTTGCACGCCATTCCCGGCGAACGCGTCTATCAAATTCATTTAGCCGGTCATTCTGATATGGGTGATTACATCATCGATACGCATGATCACGCCATTGTCGACAATGTCTGGGATTTATATAAAATCGCCATCAAAAAATACGGACAAGTTTCAACATTGATTGAACGCGATGACAATATGCCGCCAATATCCACATTACTGGATGAATTAAATCACGCGCGCAAAATTATCCATTCACTCGCAACGGAATTGGTTGTATGAATAAATTATCTGGCATACAAAATCAATTTCAAAATTATTTATTGCAGCATGATCCCGCGATTGAGCAACATGTGCTTGGCACAGAAAAAGTGTCTGTGGAAACACGTTTAGCGATTTATGAAAATGCTTATCGCGCACGACTGGTGGATGCACTTGCAGAAACTTATCCGGTGTTAAAACAATATTTGGGTGATGATGCTTTTGAAGAGTTGGCGCATGATTATCTCACAACCTATCCCTCTTCATTTCGTTCTATCCGTTGGTTTGGTGATCAACTTGCCTCGTTTACTCAAACCCATGCAACCTATCACGCCCATCCTTATCTCGCCGAATTAATCCAATTCGAATGGACCATGACGATGGTATTTGATGCAGCTGATGCGCCACTGTTGCAATTGGATGATATTGCGCGCATACCACCGGATGCCTGGGAAAATATGTGTTTCACCGCACATCCCTCCGCTCGGTGTTTATCTTGCAAATGGAATATGATTCCCATTTGGCAAATGCTTTCTGAGCAAAAGTCACCTGCTGAACCGGTCGAAAGCGAACAGCCCGTCTCTTGGGTTTTATGGCGCAATAATTATCTCAATCAGTTTTGCTCATTATCAGAAGAAGAAGCCTGGGCCATCGATGCTATGCTGCAAGGCGCCAGTTTCGGCGCCATCTGTGAAGGTTTATGTCAATGGATCGATGAAGAAAATGCGGCTCAGCAGGCTGCTTCTTTGTTAAAAGGTTGGATCACTGCTGGATTAGTTTCCTCTGTTACTGTCATTCCTACTACGACGCTCTAGCACACGTCGTCCCGCGGCTTGTCCGCGGGATCCCAGCCCGAACCACGATACTGTCACTGGATACCCGCATAAAGCGCGGTACGACGTGGTAAGTAGTGCGACGCTCTAGCACACGACGGGGTAGGTAAAACGCCGCGGAACGACGTGCGCGGTTGCAAGGAAAGACAATTCGTTTATGATTTGAATTGTTTTAAAATAATTGATCGATAATTCGCAACTCTTATGAATTATTTTGATTTTATTTCATCCAATTTTTTGTTAGCATCAAACTTCCATGTTATATTTTGTATGTTTGTCTGGACTAACATTTTGAAATGGAGCTTTTGTATGAAAAAGAAAATTGCTGGTGTTTTAGCTACCGCTGCTGCGATCGCATTTGTCACTGCCCCAATTACCTCCACATTAGCACTTGCTCACGGAAAAAAAGTGCCTTGCTATGGCGTTAATTCCTGCAAAGGAAAAAGCCAATGCAAATCAGCAACCACTTCCTGCAAAGGAAAGAATGATTGCAAAGGTAAAGGTTATAAAATGAAAACCCCGAAACAATGTAAAAAAGCTGGCGGAACCATGGACGAGCCAAAATCTTAACTCTCGCAAAATAATGGGGCATGCAAGTGCCCCATTTTCGTTTTTCATCTTTCGTTATTCATGACATAGTTTATCCTTTACCCTTCTTTGTTTTATACTTGAAGTTCATCATCAACGGAATGTCACAGTCATGAATAAAAATGAAATGGAGCAGGAAGTATTAGCGATTATTCGTGATTTTTTGAGCGAGCTGCAAGCGGAGCGGGCTTTGCAAGCGGTGACGTTAAATGCATCGCTGGAACGGGAACTTGGTATTGATAGTTTGGGAAAAGTTGAAATACTGCATCGAATCGAAAGAAAATTTGCAGTCCAATTATCTGAAAGCGCTATCATTGAAGCTGAAACGATTAACGATCTGATCAACTTGATTCAACATGCTCATCCATACAATGCCCAGCATGCGAAATCGACCCAGAAATTTGCCTCACCCTTGCAAGACACCTTCATCGATTTATCATCGATAAAAACTGTCAGTGAAATATTGCAACAACACGCAAACTCACACCCCGAGCGACCGCATATTTATTTACAAGATGAACATGGCAATGAAGAACTCATTACCTACGGGAAACTGTTTCAAGAAGCTTATTCTATCGCGCAAGGTTTAGTTGAACATGGTATTCAACCCGGTGATACGATCGCGATTATGCTACCGACGAGTCATGCGTTTTTTTATTCGTATTGTGCGATATTACTGGCCGGCGCAATCCCTGTTCCGATTTATCCGCCGTTTCGGCCCGATCAAATTGAAGAATATGCAAAACGCGAAGCAAAAATTTTGCAGAGCGCCGAAGTGCGTATGCTCATCACTTTTTCGCGCGCAGAAATTTTAAGTCATATGTTGCGTACATTTATTCCCAGCTTAAAACATGTCGTGACCATCAAAAATCTAAAAACCCGCGGCGATAAATTTTCACCGGTCAGCGTTGAACAAACTGACCCGGCACTCATTCAATATACTTCTGGCAGTACCGGTGATCCCAAAGGTGTGCTGCTCACCCATGAAAACATGCTCAACAACATGCGAGCGATTGGCAAAGCACTGCCGATTAAACCCACCGATGTCGTCGTCAGTTGGTTGCCACTTTATCATGACATGGGATTGATGAGTTGGCTTGCCAGCCTTTATTTTGGTATTCCACTGACATTACTTTCGCCGATGACGTTTCTTGCGCGCCCCGAGAAATGGTTATGGGCGATTCATTATCATCGCGCAACACTCTCAGGCGCACCAAATTTTGCTTATGAGTTGTGTGCGAAAAAAATTCCTGCCAAAGAAATTGAAGGATTAGATTTAAGTTCGTGGCGTTTTGCATTTAATGGCGCAGAAGCCATTAATCCGCGCACACTGGAACGATTTCATAAAAAATTCGCACATTATGGTTTTAAACAAGAATCATTTGCGCCCGTGTATGGACTGGCTGAATCCACCGTCGCCTTAACATTCCCGCCCACGAAGCGCGCACCGCGGATCGATATCATTCAACGCGAACCGTTTGCCGAAGAGAATAAAGCAATCCCTGCATCCTCATCTGACAAGAATACTCTTCAATTTGTGGCCTGCGGTGTTCCACTCGCGGAGCACGCTGTTCGCATTACAGATGATAATGGCAATCCACTTCCCGAACGTCATGTTGGCAACATTCAATTTACCGGTCCCTCGAGCATGCAAGGCTATTTTAATAATCCTGCCGCCACACAAAAAGCTTATCGTGATGGTTGGTGGGAATCCGGTGATATTGGTTATCTTGCCGATCAAGAAATTTTTATTATTGGTCGTAAAAAAGATTTGATTATCAAAGCGGGACGAAACTTATATCCTGAAGAAGTGGAAGAAGTTGTCAGTGAACTGTCGAGCATTCGCAAAGGATGCACCGTGGCTTTTGGTGTGAATGATCCGACGAGTGGCACAGAAAAATTAATCGTCGTGGCTGAAACGTATGAATTGAGTAAAGAACATCGACAACGTTTGCGTCAAGAAATCATCGAAAAAATGGCGATTTCACTCGGCATTCCACCAGATGTCGTGGTTTTAGTCCCACCACGCACCATTCCAAAAACGTCGAGCGGAAAATTACAACGCTCTGCGTGTAAAATAGCCTACACCAAGGGTAAACTTAATCAGCCACAATTGCCCGCAAAAATTCAGATCATTAAATTAGGTTTATTAAGTCTATTAAAAAAATGTTTTGCTGGATTGAGTTATTGTGCCAAATTAATTTATACCGCGTACGTCGCAATTATTTCCAGTCTCATTATAGCGCTTGCTTGGATTTGCACTATGTTGTTACCCACCCACACTTCCCAAGCGATTGCGCGTCTCACAGCACGAAATTTATTTCGTTTAAACGGAATTCGCATTTCAGTCAAAGGAAAAAATCACTTAAAAAAACAATCGCCTGTTATTTATGTCTCAAATCATGCAAGTTACATTGACGCCATGTTATTAGTGGGTATTTTGCCACCCGGTGTAATTTTTATTGGAAAAAAAGAATTAGTCACCAAGCCTTTTCTTCGGACTTTTTTCAGAAAATTGGGTTATCTCACCGTTGATCGCATGGATTTAACCAAAAATTTAGAAAACAAATCTTTGATTGAAAAAACGGTCGCCGCTGGAAATTCGATTGTCATTTTTCCCGAAGGTACATTTACTTATGCAACAGGCTTGAGACCCTTCAAGCTCGGTGCATTTACGATTGCGTGTGAAACCAATACGCCCATTTGCCCCATCGCTATTTACGGCACACGCACCATTTTGCGTGGCACCAATAAATTATTTAAATGGGGTTCGATTAAAGTCACCATTGGAGAATTGATCTATCCCAAACGAAAAGATTGGGATGAAATTATTCGCATCCATACGCGCACGCGTGCGGAAATTGCAAAACATTGCGGTGAACCGGTGATTGATGTAATTGTTGCGGGGCCTGTGGCTGGTTGATTTTTTCGTGTGACTTGTCATCGTCATCGTCATCGTCATTGCGAGCGCAGCGAAGCAATCCAGGTTTTTGACCGAGCAGGCAAAACCTGGATTGCTTCGCTTCGCTGCGCTCGCAATGACGATGACAATCGCACTTAAAATCATCCAAAAGTGAATGTATATATTTCCAACCCTGGCGACGATGCGATCACTTCTAAAATTCCATTATCAAGCTGGGGTAAAGAAAGCACTTCATATAACGTATGTTTATCGACTTCGAGTGACTTCGTTACATTTTCTCCATTAAATAATATTTGTAGCTGAATGGGTTTGATGCTCGCGTTTCCCATCACCATAAATACTTTTTGTGCGTTACAATGAATTTTTAATTTCGCATACGGTTGCGCTGACACAATACGATCTGCATTGATGATCCAATTTCCACTCAGCGCCCAATCATTATCACGTAATTCTTTTGGAAAAGTATATTGCGCGGCTTGATTGTTTGATCGCGTTTCTGGGCTGGTAAAATTCTCCGCTCGCGCATAACCTAAATAGGTCTCAGGTGTGAGTGCAGGATATTGCGCATCCAAATCGGGTTGTGCCACTGCAGGTGTCGTCAGCCCGAGCAAAAATCGAATATTATTTTCAGTGGTGTCATACTCCCCTTCACCAAAATGTTGATAGACCACTCTGCCATTTTTATCGATAAGATAATGTGCCGGCCAATAATGATTATTGAAATTGCGCCATGTTTTAAAATCATTATCCAACGCCACAGGATATTTTATATTTTGTTTTAACACTGCGGTTTGTACATTGCTGGCATTTTTTTCGAATCCAAATTCAGGCGCATGCACACCGATGATAACAAATCCTGCATCATGATATTTGTGATACCACGCTTTGAGATACGGCAAAGTACGCACGCAATTAATGCAAGAATACGTCCAAAAATCAATTAGCACGACTTTGCCTTTTAATTGATTTAATTGCAGTGGCTCTGAATTTATCCACTCGGTAATGCCTTCGATCTGGGGAGCTGGATAAGGGTATATGCCATTTTTAAGTGTTAATGCAGCAAATGCTGTGGACAGACTTAAAAAAAATACAATCACGATACGAAATAACATTCCATTCTCCTATGCTTGCATTCAAACTCCATCAACCCTACACTTTGTCTTCAGTTTTTTATCTGGGAGAAAAACACATGACACACGTATTACCCAAATTACCGTATGCAATGGATGCTTTGCAACCCTATATTTCCAAGGAAACCCTTGAATATCATTATGGCAAACATCACCAAGCCTATGTGAATAATTTGAATAACCTCATTAAGGATACTGAATTTGCGGATGCGACGCTCGAACAAATTATCAAGAAATCCAGTGGGGGGATTTTTAATAATGCCGCTCAAGTGTGGAATCATACGTTTTATTGGAATTGTTTAGCGCCACAAAATAATAATGAACCCAGTGGCAAATTAGCGGATGCAATCAAGAAAAAATTTGGTTCATTTGAAGAATTTAAAAAAGCATTTACGCAAGCGTCGGTGACGACATTTGGCTCGGGTTGGGGATGGCTTGCTAAAAATGCGCAAGGTGAACTTGAAATTATTAGCACGAGCAATGCAGGCACGCCGATGACGCAAGATAAAAAAGCGTTATTGACCTGTGATGTTTGGGAACATGCTTATTACATTGATTATCGCAATGCGCGCCCGACGTATGTTGATAATTTTTGGAAAATTGTGAATTGGGATTTTGTGATGGAAAATTTTAAGGATTAGCTTTTTGGCGACAATTGTTACGTATCGTCATTGCGACGCCCCCCCTACCTCGTCATTGCGAGCGCAGCGAAGCAATCCAGGTTTTCGTGGTGATCAAAAAAA
>CAZOFA010000028.1:17147-25735 GCA_964578975.1 uncultured Coxiellaceae bacterium | reverse complement strand
CGCCGACCTCTTGCATGCCATGCAAGCGCTCTCCCAGCTGAGCTATAGCCCCGCTTGCGCGATCACAATAGAGCAGCGATTCTAGGCAGCTCGAGTGGCTTTGTCAATCTTCATTTTTAGTATTGTCGTAAAAAAAATTTAATGCGTGATCCAAACGCTTGATGACGCGCTCTTTTCCCATTAATGCGATGGTGACATCAATCGGCGGAGAAATTGTATCGCCCATCACGGCCACTCGCACGGGTTGCGCAATTTGCCCGAGTTTTAGCATCATTTTTTCCGCGACCGTGACAAACAGTCGATGAATTTCTTCCTTGCTCCAGGGAATGTCAGACAAGCCATCACGAATCACAATCATGGCGCGCTTCGTATCCGGTGTAATATGTTTTGCAACCGATTCTTGATTATAAGAAATTTCATCGGTGAAAAAGCAGCGACTTTTTTCGGCCATTTCGCGCAATGTTTTCACGCGATCACGTTGTGCTTCGATTATTTTTATCAACGAAGGTCCAGAATGAATATTAATGCCGAGCTGTTTCATATGCCATGCAAGCTCGCCTTCGAGATCCTGCGCTTCTGTGTATTTGAGATAGTATTGATTCAACCAAATTAATTTTTCGAGATTAAAAGCAGCAGGAGATCGGTTAATATCTTCAATCTCAAAATGTTCAATCATTTCCGGAACCGAAAAAACTTCTTGATCGCCATGCGACCATCCCAAGCGCACTAAATAATTTAATAAAGCTTGCGGCAAAAATCCTTCTTCGCGATATTGCATCACATTCACGGCACCATGGCGTTTTGAAAGACGTTTGCCGTCGCTGCCTAAAATCATGGGAACATGCGCGTAATACGGAGGTTTAACTTCTAATGCTTTAAAAATATTAATTTGTCGCGGTGTATTATTGATATGATCATCGCCACGAATCACATGCGAAACATGCATATCCCAATCATCGACCACCACACAAAAATTATAGGTCGGCGTTCCATCACTGCGCACCAGTACCAAATCATCTAATTCTGAATTATTAAAACTTAACTTCCCACGAATCAAATCTTCAAACTCGACCACACCCGTGAGCGGATTTTTAAAGCGAATCACACAATTTTCTTCCATCACCGGTCTTTCTAAATTACGACAAAAACCATCGTAACGCGGCTTTTCTTTTTTTGCCATTTGGCTCTCACGCAAATTTTCTAAGCGTTCTTTGGTGCACGTACACACATAAGCATGGCCTTCTTTCAACAGTTTTTTTAATACTTCGGCATAACGATCAGAGCGCTGTGATTGATAATAAGGACCTTCATCATAATAAAGATTCAACCATTTCATGCCATCCAAAATGCCTTGCACGGATTCACGCGTTGAGCGCTCACGATCAGTGTCTTCAATACGCAAGATAAAATTGCCCCGTTTTTTATGCGCATATAACCAACAATAAAGCGCGGTACGAGCGCCCCCTACGTGCAAATAACCGGTGGGACTTGGTGCAAATCGAGTCACGACTGTCATAAAAAATCGATCCCTATTCTATTTAAAAACGAAATCAACGAAATCTTGGAAGTATAGATTGACCTAGTAGCAAATGCCAAATAGAATTCATCACTTTAATATTCCCGGGCGATTAGCTCAGCGGGAGAGCACTGCCTTCACACGGCAGGGGCCACTGGTTCGATCCCAGTATCGCCCACCAACTTTTATTCTTTTTCGTGAACGTGCCCGTGTGCGTGCCCGTTACCGTCTTATCGTTTGTTGGAACAAAAACCTGGATTGCTTCGCTGCGCTCGCAATGACGTGGTTAGGCATTAGCCTCAGCCATCACTTGCGAAATAATCCCCGCCATTTCATGCATATTTTCTTCCGTCAACGTCGGATGCACCAAAAAAAGCAAACTGGTTTCACCTAATAATTTAGCAACCGGTAACCGCGCTTCTGGCGCTAACCCTTGCTTAATAAACGCTTGTTCCCGATAAATTTCACTACAACTTCCCACCTGCGCAAACACACCCGCCTCATTAATCGCATGCAGCACACGATCACGATCCCAACCTGGCTTCAATCGTTCCGGTCGCACAAACGCATAATACTTATAATAAGCATGCTGAAGATGTTTCGGTGGCGGCGTTAAACGAATGGCATCAAACCGCGATAATGCATCGTTAAGAATTTTCGCATTGCGTGTGCGTATACGCGTCCACTCCGGTAATTTTTTTAATTGAATCCGACCGATCGCCGCTTGCATTTCTGTCATGCGCCAATTAGTCCCGAATGATTCCGTCACCCAACGAAATCCAGGCGGATGAACGCGGTGATACACTAAATCATACGAGCGCCCATGATCTTTGAACGACCAAATGAAATCCCACACGGCATGATCATTCGTCGTAATCATGCCACCTTCTCCACCGGTCGTTAAAATTTTATCTTGGCAAAATGAAAAAGCACCCACATCACCCCACGATCCAATGGCGCGATCGCGATAAGTGGCTCCGTGTGCTTGCGCACAATCTTCAATGACTTTTAAATTATTTTTTTTCGCAAACTCCATAATACGATCCATTTCACAAGGCCATCCCGCCAAATGCACAACAATGATCGCTTTGGTACGCGGCGTTAAAACCGCCGCAATTGATTCAACCGTAATATTTTGCGATTCAGGATCGACATCCGCAAAAACTGGCGTCGCACCACGCATAATGGCGGCACTCGCGGATGCAATGAATGTACGACTGGTGGTAATGACTTCATCACCTGGACCAATATTTAACGCAACCAATGCCGCCTCTAACGCAACCGTCCCATTCATTAATGCAACCGCATATTTTGTTCCAACAAAATTCGCATATTCTTGTTCAAACAAACGGCATTGTTCGCCGGTCCAGTAATTCACTTTTCCAGATTGTAAAACTGCAGTTGCGGTTGAGATTTCATCGGGCGCATAAGTGGGCCAGGTGGGAAAATGTGTTTGTGTCATGAAACTTCCTGTCTTATTAAATAAGAGGTATGATCGGCAACATTATCATGGAATGATTTTATTTTGCGAGCGTTTATGAGTGATAAAAATGAGATTATTATCATTGGTGCCGGTGGTCATGGCAAAGTGGTGTTGAGCACCTTGCTTTCGATGGGAAAAAAAGTGCGTGGGTTTGTGGATGATAATCCGAATTTACTTCACACAAAAATTTTAGGTTACCCAGTGTTGGGAAATCGTTCTTTATTAATTGAAAAAAACCAAGCCGCCATTTTGACGATTGGCGATAATCAAATTCGCAAAAAATTTGCCGCCATGTATCCTCATTTAAATTGGCAAACTGCCATTCATCCGACCGCTTACGTACATGAATCCGTCACGATTGGTCAAGGTTCCGTCGTTTTTGCCGGCGCGATTATTCAGCCGGATAGTATGATTGGCGAGCATACGATTATTAACACTGCCGTTTCGATTGATCATGATTGTCGTATTGAAAATTTTACTCATCTGGCTCCGGGCGTGCATTTAGCGGGTCACGTGACGCTTGGTGAAGGGTGTTTTCTGGGAATGAATAGTTGCGTGATACCCACTCAGTCCGTCGGTGCCTGGTCAACCATTGGTGCCGGAAGTGTCGTAGTCAAAAATATTGATGCGAACGTGTTTGCCAAAGGCGTACCCGCAAGAATTTATAAAAAAAGGATCGCGTGTGGAACCGAGTAGTGGAATTGATTTGTTTAGTCTCTCTGTCGGAGTTTTATCTTATATCTTCGCATTTTCTTTGGTGTTTTATTTATTGCATAAATTTGGTTTAAATCAAAAATCTATTTTAACGATTACACTTTTGAGCGCCGTGGGACATGCTGTCGGCGCAGTTGCTTTATATGAATACGCGATGAGTAATGGCGGAGATTCTCTTTTTTATTTTAAAAATGCGAATTTACATTATCAGGGCCTAGGATATCATTTTGCATTTTTAATCTTAGGATATGCGAAAGCGTATTTGCTCGGTGAATCTTTTTTAGGAGCTTTCTTATTATCGAGCGCGATTGCTTTTATTGCTTCCGTGTTTTATCTACTCACTTATAAAATTTTATTGGACAAAATTTCTGGCTCATATCCATTTTATCGTTTTGATTCCCGACAATTAACCTATCCTGCATTTTTATTGTTATGCTGGCCTTCTTATTTTTTTTGGAGTGCTGGACTGGTTAAAGATAATTTTTCATTTTTATCGATTGGTTTAATTTTATTTATTGTCGCACGTAATAAATTATCCGTATCAAACATTATTCTCTTCGCCATTGCAGCATTTTTAGGATTTATGGTGAGAGCTTATTTGTTTATTATATTCTTCGTTTCAACCTTTATTTATCTCTTATTAAACAGTAAGTGGAATATGTTTTTGAAAATATCGCTGATTTCATTGTTAACAATCGCAACAATTTTATTACTGCCTTTATTCGACAGCTATGGCTTGGTCGTGCATTTTTCAGGTTCTACACTCAGCAACATTGGCGAATATGCCGTGCGCCAACAGCAATACATGAACACAGGTTCGAGTATTCCACTGCCAACCGACAACCCCCAGTTAACGTTTTTATTTTTACCCTATTTATTTTTAGCCAACTTAATATTGCCATTAGGGATTGGGGCCAATAATTTTATTGGCATCATCAGTTCAATTGAAAATGCTTATTTGCTTTGGTGGATTATTTCTTTTATAAAAAATAGAGCGATATGGAGTGACTTAAAACAAAAATTAAGAGTCGCTAATTTTTTAATTATTTATTTCTTTTTTGGTATGTCGTGTCTCAGTATGATGAACAGTAATCTGGGTCTCGCTATGCGTGAAAAAATGATGTATGTACCTGCGCTGTTGATTTGTATGTTTTTAACCTTTGCGTATAGAAGAATATTAGCGCTGAATTATTATCAACAAAACGAATTGCCGACACAGTTTTTAAGGCCCGTCGTCTAGCCATGTCATAGCGCTCTGGATACCGCGCATAAAGCGCGGTATCCAGGTGAGCACCCTAGTTATCCAATACTTTTTCATACTGAGCATAAATCTGTTCCAGATTAAATTCTCGCGCACGAGCGGGACCCAACGTTTCATACTCTTTACGTTTGTTTTCATTGAGCATCATTTCTTTCATTGCGCGAGCCAGAACAGCGGCATTATTTTTAGGAACCAAAATGCCATATTTTTCGAATTCAGGTGTTGGATGGTTTTGTTGCAGAAACGTTAATTTATCCGCAAGAATTTCACTCGGACCATGTGGACAATCCGTCGCAATAACTGCTTTTCCGGCCGCTAACGCTTCAATAATGACATTACCAAATCCCTCGTAATCGGACGACAGCACAAAGCAATCTGCATTATTCAGATAGGTATGAATATTATTAACAAACCCAGGCATTTCTACCCTGTCTTCAATCTTAAGCGTATGCACCATGTCAGTGAGTTGCGCTTTAAGCGGGCCTTCGCCCAGCAATATTAGTTTTACTGGCTCATTCTTTAATTGAGAAAACGCTTCTAACAATAAAGGTAAATTTTTTTGCGGATCAAAACGAGCCATGGTAATGAAAGTAAAATTTTTTTTAATGCCCGAATCAATTTCAGACGCATAATGAGCAGCATTAATCGGATTATAAATGGTATGCACGATCGTCTCATCAACCCGGAAAAATTTAACTAAATCAAAAGCGACACCTTTTGATATCGCGATAACAGCATCTGCCTTCGGATACAGCAGTCGCACCATCATTCTAGAAATAATCCCTTTGAGTGAATGAAGCGGATAAGCTTGTCGAGTAGCTGCTCTCTCACTGATGATGGTTCGATATTTTGCCCCCATCAGTTTAGAACCGATATTGATATAGTTCGCTCTATTAAGCAGCGAAAAACTAATATTGATTTTATTTTGCTGACAATATTTATAATATCGATACGCTAATAGGGGTAACGCAAAAATTTTTAAATAATTATTATGTAAATTTTTTTGGATAAGATTAGTCACTTTCACTTGTTTAGGAATTTGATAGGCAATTCCTGAATTTAATAAAACCAAGTGGATTTCATATTTTTTGACTAACTTTTCAAGCAAAATGGAAACGACACGCTCCGCGCCCCCGCCATTCATGGAATTAATCAAGATAGCTATTTTTTTCATTTGGCATTCAGCTCAGCAAAATTTAAAAATGAGTCGATTAAATGAGGCTTATCATTGAGCTGTAACGCAACAACCCCTTCTTTATTTAATAAATTCAGCAGTGTTTGTTTTAATAATCCCTCTGGCATACCAAACCCATGAAGATAAGATATTTTTTTTGGATCAAAATACCAATCGTTTGGAATTTGATTTAAAAATATTTTTTTAAATTTCTCAGCAATGTAAATATAAGACCATTCATTTTTAACAAAGTCTCTCGCCCTATTGCCTAAAGCTTGTCTAAACTGAGGCTCATCAATAAATTTTAAAACGGCAGATTTTAATTTTTCCGGTTTACAATAATAAGTGGGGATCATTTGTTTAGTATGTTCATCTTCAATGTAGCCACAAACAATCACTGGCTTTGCATAGAAAGACGCTTCCGCTGCAAATCCTGCCATGAGAACATCACTATAAAGCTCATCTATCACAAAGTCACATTTTTGAATTTCTTCCATCACTTCTTGATGCGGACGACCATGCACCAGAATAAGTTCGAGAGCATAGCCTTCTTGTTGTAATTGAGTGATACATGCTTCAATCAGCGAACTCCCTTTCGCTATGCGATGCGTTGGAGCATGCAATATTCTTAACACAGGATTTGCAGTTTCAGATGTTTTCGATGAAAACGCGTGATTTTCGCCAACAAACGGCATGCCGATATTAAACCAATTAATGAACGGTTTTGTTTGGAAATGCGCTGAATACGGATTATCAATCACCACATCAGCCAGCTGACTAATTTGATCCACCGCTTTCTTGGTGGCGTTTATTTTTTTCTTTAAAATTTTTTCCCAGTCAGGATAATTTGTTAATAAATCCTGCAAAATACTTCCATTGATATACGGCGGACGACTATCTGAACCGTGGTAGATATAGATAATCCTTTTTCCCAATAACTTTAATAAAGCAATATCCCAAAAACCTGCTTTTATGCCGATGATATTGCTTCTACACCCAAAACAAAAGATATCAAAATTGACGATTGCCCAAGGAAGGACTGCAGTCACACGAAAAAAGTATTCAAAAAAATATAAAAAATAGCGTAACAAGCTGCGAAATCCTTTTTTGGTTTTATGTACGCTATATAAACCAGGCTCTACTGAAATTTTTAAACGATATTTCGCCAACAAATAAGGCAATTTAATTAAAAAAGGGAGTTTACTTTGAGAACCAAAACCCGAGGTATTTGGGGATAATTGTACATATTTATAATTTACGCCGATGGCATCAAATCCTTTGGCAAGATTTCGGTAATATCCTGCAATTTCTGTCGTCCCAAGAAATACACGATTTTTTTTATTTTTACTGTTGAGATTCACCTTTATCCCCAAGCCTCATTATACTGAGAGAAACATCATAAACTTTATCGAGTAATATGTATATTCATCGCTGTCAAGAAATTCAGGATAAAGCTCGCATCTTAAAATGTTACAGGTATAATACAAGTCCATCTTAGTGGTGGAATTATGGATCATGCAAAATCTGGACTTGGATACTGTACGTGGGTTCGGCAAAGAATGGACGCGTTTCAATCAATCTGCATTAAAAAATAAAGAATTAACCACTATTTTTAACGATTATTTTCACATTTTTCCCTGGGATAAATTAACACCTGATGCGAATGGCATGGATGTCGGTTGTGGAAGCGGACGTTGGGCTTCGCTTGTTGCAACCAACGTGGGGAAATTATACTGTATCGATGCCAGTTCAGAAGCTTTAAATATCGCCAAAAAAAATTTAAAATCTTTCACGAATCTTGAATTCATCAGTACATCCGTTGACGCTATTCCGCTTGCGGATGATTCTTTAGATTTTGCTTATTCGTTAGGCGTGCTACATCATATACCGGACACGTTCGCTGGAATTAAATCCTGCGTAAAAAAATTAAAACCAGGCGCTCCTTTTTTAGTATATCTTTACTATGCGCTGGATAATAAACCATTTTGGTATCGCGCATTATGGAAATTTTCTGATAGCTTAAGAAAAATCATTTCTCATTCCCCTTTTTTTATAAAATATAGTTTTTCACAATGCATGGCTTTATTGTGTTACTTCCCGTTAGCCAGGCTTGCCCTGTTATTCGAAAAGTTAGGCATCAACGTGAATAATTTTCCTTTATCTGCTTACAGGAAAAGAAGTTTATACGTCATGCGTACCGATTCGTTGGATAGATTTGGCACCCGATTAGAACATCGTTATAGTAAAGCGCAAATTAATGAAATGATGGCATCGGCTGGATTAGAAAACATTTCATTTAGTGATCGCGTGCCTTATTGGTGTGCTGTGGGTTATAAAAAGTAAACGAAAACAAAAACCTGGATTGCTTCGTCGTAAAAAACACTCCTCGCAATGACGGCGCTTTTAACAACCGTCGTGGTAAAAACAAAAACCAGAAGCG
>CAZOFA010000028.1:0-17137 GCA_964578975.1 uncultured Coxiellaceae bacterium | reverse complement strand
CAGCCCCAAAAAACCACCCCCCCCCCCCGCCCCCTCTCTCGCCGGCGTTTTTGGGTTTTTTTTTTCCCCCCCACGAAGCAATCCAATTGTCTTTTTTAGTATATTTCAGATAAAAACTCATCGGGATTAAGTTAAGTTTTGCCATGAGATAAAAAAACGGGCGCATTTTTTCAAACGTCGGTTTATAGGTTTTAAAATCTTTATAAGTACGCTTTTCTTGGGTCATTAATTGAATAAAATCTTCTTCATTTAATTTAAGGCGTTTTTTTACTAATTCTATCAGTTGCAGATCGCATTTTGGTGCGGTCATAATTGTTTCTAATGCATCGGCGCGGTCCATTTGTCCAGAGCGTACCATCGCCGCAAAGCCATTCACGCGGCTATCCCGATTGAAACGACGTGCGATAAAATAAGTTTGATAAAAGTTTGTCATGCGATTTTCTAAATGATGCCCGCCGTACCACTCCCAATCAAATTTGTCTTTCAATATTTTTTTCGCTTGTTCTTTATGATAATTAATATACCAAAATGGTCGAATCTTTTTTAACCGATTCCATAACATCCATTTTAATTGCTTTGAAAGCCACATATAGGGATACGTTGATAAATTTTTTAATTCACCATAACTTCGATGAATATTGAAGAGATACTTCGCATCCATATAAGGCCAGCCTAAGGGTGCAATTCCTTCTGTCATGAAAGAATGACCTTCAAAAATATATTGGATGCCCTGCTGAATCGCCGCGACGTTAAGTGTCACTGCCAATGCCAAGTCGGTCGGAATTTCTAAATCGGGAACACCGGCTCTCAATATTGCACGATATAAATCGTCATATTCTTCATTATCGACAATATACGTGCTTAAATCGACGTGCAGAGCAGAGAGTAATTTTTGAATATTTTCAACGGCAATTTTTGAATTCCATGTGTTGTCATAATGCGCCGCCAACGGTCTTAACCCATATTCTTTCGCAAGGTAAAGCATATACGATGAATCGGCGCCACCACTTACGCCAACAATCACATCATATTTCTTATTTTTGCCTTCTTGTTTAATTCGATGAATAATCTTTTCTAACTCTTTTTCACCTAAATTAATTTGATACTGCTCCATTAATTGGTCATGGGTATGACAATAATTGCAGACACCTTTTGCATCAAAAATAATTCTGGGGGTTCTTTCACTATAAATACAGCGCGAGCATTTTTGTAAGGTATGATTTTGTCTGCGTCGCCACTCTTCTTCCCATGCGGCCTCATCTGTAAAGATTTCTCTACTCATGTCATTCCCTGACAAAAAAATTACTTTATCAATTCCAAGTAATAAGCCTGCTTTAATTGAGAAGTGTATACTTTATCGTGACGATCAAATGCAAGCTGTTTTGCATTTTTCCCCATTATTTTTGCTTCCACTGGATTATCTAATAAATAACATATCGCGTTTAATATTCCATCGATGTCATGTTCTTGCAACAGAAACCCGGTTTGCGTATTTTTGACCAATTCTCGTTGCCACTCTACATCGTAGGCAATCACCGGAACTGCTGCAGCTGCCGCTTCAATTAACGTAAATCCCCCATTTAAAGGAAGACAAACATCTGAAGCAGAAGTCAAAGATCTTGTTATTTCATTGGATTGGAATCCTAATAAATAAACAGCTGTTTTAGCTTGTGGGATACGATTTCTCCAATCATGCACCAAAGCGCTCATCTCCCCGCCACCCACCATGACTAAAACGCAATCATCTCTCATCAACAGTAATTTTTCCATGACTTGAAGAATGTCTTCAATATAATTTTCTTTAGAAAGACGCCCCACAATACAAATCATTTTTTTTTCATGAGGAATATCAAATTTTTCTTTCACCAAAAGATCGGGAGTAAAATTAAAATCAATCCCATGTAAAATGACTCTAATTTTTTTCTCTGTGACAAATTTGTTAATCGCTTCCTTTAAATGATAACTAATCGGCATCACCAGATGTGCTTTTGGCAACACGAAGCGCGGCATCCATTTTGAAATAATTCTTAAAAAATTTTTAAATCCTTTTTGTGGATTGAGCGCAAATAATTTTTGATGATCAGCATGAATTGAAACACAAAATGGAATCGAGGTGAGTACCGCAAGCAGCCAGGCAATAAATCCCATTAAATATGGATCTGTCGCCCTAATTAAATCAATTTTTTCTGTTTTGATTAATTTAACCAATTGTATAATCATTAAAATAAATTTGATGGGGAAAAGAAATAATAAAAAACCCTTTTTATTCGGATAAAAACAATTTCTCAAATCAAACTCTTGAATCACGTGACGCTCATTCATTTGCCATTGTTGATTTTTATAGGAAAGCGGATGAATAGTGAAAACTTTTTCAAAAAAACCATTTTCATCTCGATCTAAAATCATGTCGGAAACGCCTTTTTGCTTCAGAGCGGCATAACTTTCCGGGACTAAAAATAAAATTCTGGGATTTTTTATCAATGAATGGCGCTCGCGGGATAACTGGAACATAAACGACAAATACTCACCTTTTTTTGGTTGGTATTGATTCTTTCGCGAAAATCTTTGAATTTAGCGCCATTCCATATGTCGTCTAATGATTGGGTAATGATATTTCCCATAATTTCGATTCCTTTTGGATCACGGCAACAGGGAACAACATCGCCATTCACATGAATAACCAGTGAATAATAAATCCATGGACAGAGATTATTTGGGCTGTCCTTCGGTTTAAGAATTCCTTGATTTAAACTCGCCTCATCATAAATCCAATGTTTTCTGTCGGTCGGCAGCATATGCGTTTGTTTTAACGTACGAATGCAAGGATCAACGATTTGTGCCTGATCCACGCCATATTCGCTCATGGTCTTTTTAAATAGATCAACCTCATGCTCATTATGCTTCATCAAAATAAAACCACAATGCACTTTAATGGGTGAGTTATATTGTTTTTTCAACTGCAGTGTTTCGCGTAAATTTTTAAAAACGCGTTCGATATTGCTATTGATTCGATAAATTTGATGTGTTTCTTGGGTCATGCCGCCAATTTGAAAACTGACTCGATCGATGCCCGATTCAATTAATTTTTTTGCATTCACCGCATCGCCATTGGTACACGTATCAATGAAAGGAATACCTTGGTCTTTGGCATAACGAATCATTTGATAGGCACTTTTATTTAAGAAGGGTTCGCCCATGAAATAAAACATGAGTGAATTGGTGTGCACAGCCACTTTGTCAATAATCGTTTTAAATATATCAAACGACATATGGCCTTGCGTGCGGCCGAGCACACCGGCTCCGGTTTCACAAACGGGACATTCTAAATTGCAGAGATTGGTCGGCTCAATGGTCAAATTCATTGGCCGCCCTCTGACAAAAGTTGATTTTTGCAGCAATGAAATGGTTGATTTCAAATGATCTAGGCTACCGCGACGTTTGGATAATAGCCCACGAAAACCATACAAAAATCCTATGACACTCGCAAAAAAATCATTAGTGCTGGCGAGAGTGCGAAGCTTATCCTTAAATCGTCTAACCATCCTGAATGATCCATGCGTTAAACTCAAATGAGAAATTTATTGTAACAAAGTACGTCTGGATTTCAACTTTAGATTGGTTTTTGCAGTGTCATTAACCACCTGGCGCGTCGAGTTGGGGTAATGCAAGTTTCAAGATAACTCCCGAAATCTGAAATATCAAAATTCGGTGAAAATTGCTTGCGCAGAAAATTGATAAATAAAGGACAGAAAGGTGCGTAGAAACCTTCATAGGTAAGCGACATCGTTTGAAAACCGGCATTTCGAACCAACGTTTGAACTTTATCGAGCGGATGAAGATGATTCATTTGTTTAATAAACATATCCGACGAATAAGATTGATGATTAGCCGCTAAAATAATACAAAACCCACCTGGTTTTAATACTCTAAAATATTCTTGAATCAAACTCGTTAGAAAAGTCTCATCCACATAATGAATCATCTCAAAACTTAACACCAGGGAGAAAAGTTCATTTTTCCACGGAAATTTAGTAAATCTGGCCGGTACCACTTGAAAATTTACCCGTTGGATTTTCTCCCACCATGCATTTTTTTGAATATCCTGTCCTAAAACCTGTAAATTCAGCTGTGCGCACAGCGCCGAAATTCGTCCCCGACCACATCCATGATCTAATACCAGCTCATCTGGCTTCAGGTAAATGTTTTTCAAATATTGTTTAGCCCATTTCACCGCTAAGTTTTTATCATCGATCGTTCTTTGATAGTATTTTTTTTCTCTGACATGCGACAGATGTCTAAAAGGCAATAGCCAGCTTGAAGTCAAATTAAATTGATTTTTGATTTTTTTAAGGAGGACATGAAATTTGTTTATCGATATTTTTTTTGTATCGTCCCAGCTAAAATGATTTGCTGATTGGTTCCAACGACAATCACAGGCATGACATTGACCATGATCCGCTGTAGGCTCTTCTATTTCGACATTTTCATTTCCACAATGCGGACAGGCTATTAAATTTTGCCAATAATTAACATTCATCAAGAATATACTCTCTATAGAAATTGAGCTAAAATGAAAAAATTTGTATTAATCTGGATCGAAAATGCAACCCATAGTGTTGTTTTATCATGATGAAAATTTCGGTCAAACTCAAGATGCTTATCCTTTTAAAGGTAATAATGGTTTGTGCCGTTGGCCCAAAAATGCCGGCGCAGGATTAGGCCGCTGTGGCATGTTAAATTTTTTGTGGCGACTGGGTTTTCATCCCAAAGAACTTCATTTTGATCAACTCACCACCCCCAAACCAGGAGAAGTTCTTTTTGTTGATAAAATAAGTGCGATGCATCATGCCATGCAATCTGCCTTGCAGCAATGGATGCAACAAGGCGGAAAAATAATTGCAACGGGCGAATTAAATGCGTGGCGCTCATTTTTAACCAAAGAAGAATGGCATACGGCCTCATTTGAAAATCCTTATGCTGCAACTGCCTATATTTTTGGTGATGATGTTCCACAATTAATTACACCCCCTCGATGGAGTTTCATACAATACGATGGGTCTGCAAAAACCAAAGCGCATTACTTAGGGAATCTCGCCGCCGTTCAAGGTGAACGGCAAACGCCGGCACGCGCACAGCTTGAGTGTTATCCCAACGCGCCGGCCATCATTCATCACCATTTATTTTACTATTTGAACGCGCAACCGTTTGCCGCTTTTCAAGCCTGGCTGCAAGGACAAGAAAATTTATCCCCATGGCTGTTGTGGCGTCATCGGTTATTTTGGTTGGATGAATGGGTGTCATTTTGTTTTGAGATGCTGGCAAACTATCAAATCATATCGAAAGAAATTTCACGGCCAGGCATAAAAGAATTAAATCACACCACCGTGGTGTTAAGACATGATCTAGATTACTCCAGAGATACGCTCTTTTTATCCACCGAAAATCAAAGGAAAATATCTGCAACGTACGCAGTTCTCAAAGATCGCAACACACGTTTTTGGTTGAAGCAATTAAGTGAAAGTAATAACCATGAAATTGCATTTCACTACAATACAGGAAAACGGACGTTAAAATCGATTTATCAACGGGTGGTCAATAAAAAAAATCAAGCTGCTTTTGCGCCCGCGATGCAACAAATCGCAAGAAAAGGATTGTTAAAACAACTTCAATGGGCGAAGAAACAAGGGATTCCTGTGCAAACGATCCACCGGCATATTAGTTATTTAATTTATCCTGAATGGATAGATGCGATGGATACAGTTTTTGAAAGCAATTTGAATGTATTGGGCAGCAGTTCATTATTTAGAGGCCAAGTATTAAAGTGGGGAATGGATCACGTAGATGGAAATCACGGATATTTAACGGATTGGCCTGATGCTCAATTTCCATTTTGGTATCCGTTTAAATTAGCGCATGTTGGCAAACAAGGAAAAATTTTGCAGGGATGGGAAATGACAGCATTGATGGAAGTAGAACCTCATCTTCTGACGCAATTATTAGATTATAAAATTAAACATATTTCCCAAACGATGTTTAATTTAATTTTTCATCCCGCGCACGCGAGTCAATCGACCTTTTATCAAAAAGGTTCTTTTTCTCATTTTTTAGCGGTATTAGATATTTTAAAAGAAAGAAATATTGAAATATTACCTCTTTCTCATGTCTTTCAAAAAGCCAACATGGCTTGGCAGAGGTAATCTCATGAAAGCAGTTTATGATTTTATAGCGCTCGTATTGGGTAAAGGTTCTAATACTTTATTACTGTTAGTCGAATCAACGTTGATGGCAAGAATTTTAGGTCCGATTGGATTTGGTAAGTGGTCTTTAATCATTGCCTCCGCCGCTCTACTCAATAATGTTTTCTTAAATTGGTCAAATGCAATTACACTCAGATTTGGTTGCGAAGAATGGGATGTAAAACACAATTTAAATCGGACGCTGAGTCTGCGGATTCCTATCGTATTATTTGGAATATTGCTCAGTCTCTATCTTATTTTATTTCAGCCTTTTGATTGGTCCGCTAGGGCATTCTCCGTCACGCCGTCTTTGAAATGGTTAGTTTTTTTTAATCTATTAAGTTTGTGGCTTGCATTAGAAGCTCAGACGTATATGCAAACAACCAATTTATTGATTCACCAAGCGATATTAATGCCACTGGCCACGTGTATTTCCATTGGATTGCTTTTGTTTTTTTTATTCTGTAAAGACATGAATAATGTGTTGCTCATTGGATTAGGTGTCGGAGTGCTGAAAAGTTTATTCTGGGGCACGTACTGTTTGATGGGACTAAAAAGAATTCGTTTCCACTGGCAACTTCCCTCTGCACAATTTTTCAAACATGCATTGCTCTTTAGTTTCCCGCTTATTCCGACCTTGTTACTTGGTTATCTTTCTGATTGGGGGGATCATATTTTATTGGGATTTTTTTCCAACAAGAATGCTGTCGGGCTTTGGAGTACCGCTTATCAAATGATGTTGGGTATTATTTCAATCAACAGTGTATTAACTACTATTCTATTACCCCATTTATCAAAAAACGCCGCCTATCTAGAAACAGCAAAGTCGTTTACAAAAAATGTTTTGCCGACGATCATTAGCTTATGGTTAGTGTTGGTTGTATCTATGGTTTGCTTTTTCCCTAATTTATACTTTTTGATTATGGGTGCTCAATTCAATGCTGCAAAAAATATCGTGTTAATTTTAGGAATTTCTATTTTAACCAACGCCTTCTCGAATTTATATGGTTTATTATTTAACGTCGAAAAACGTTTAAACATCGCATTACTTTATAATTTCATCATGGTGATCATAAACTTATTGTTATCATTTTTATTGATTCCAAAATTAGGCATGATTGGTGCTGCGATTGGGACTTGTATATCTTACTTAGTTGGCCATATGCTCTACGTTATCGACCAGCATTATTATTTGAAGATTCCCATCAATAAAATTGGCGTATTATTTGTTGTCGTGCTTTTTATTGGAATGGGTCAATGTTTTATAGACATTCAATGGTGGACTAGAATAATATATAGCCTATTTTCTTTATTTTTATTAACGATGACAATCAGGATGATTGATACTATCCAACCTACATTGATAACAAATTTTTTCACAAAAAAATTGACTGGAATCGGTTATTTAATACAACTCTTATTTAGCAAAACAAAGCTACATGAATATAATTAATATTTTTTTATTATTACTGGCATTTGCTGTCATTTTAAGAATTGTCCCACATCTATTTTCACCCGGTGGCTCCGGCATCGATCATTGGTTTTGGAAAAAATATATTGAAATATATCGCCACAATCGGCAATTTCCGCCTGTGATACCGCAATACAAATTAGATCAATATCAATGGTATCCACCGCTGTTTCCTATTTTGATGAGCAAAGTACCAGAAGCTATATTTGACAGATGGAATTATTTGTTAGCCATTAGCATTGATCTTGCGCGCATGATATTTCTATTATCGATTGCGTATTGGCTCACTGCGGGTAATCTCAGTGTCGTCACTTTGTCGGGACTCATTTATGCAACCACTCCCATTTTAATTTCTTACAATTTTCAACTCAATCCACGCGTGCTCGCTGCTTTATTTTTAGATGGAATTTTAATTTCATTATTATGGTATTACAGTTACGCAGGTCCTTGGTGGGTCTGGGTGATTGTCATTTTGTTATCGGCGTTAATTTTATTAACCCACAAAATGACAACCCAACTGTTTTGGTTTATTTGTCTCTGTTGTGCTGTGATTTATCATTGGTATTTTTTATTTTTAATCCCTATCTCAATCGTCGGCGCCATTTTGTTGAGCCGCGGATTTTATATCAAGGTTTTAATTGCACACTGGGATATTGTCAAATTTTGGTGGGCAAATTGGCGCTGGATTGGTGCGGATGCGATCCGAGAATCACCTATTTACGGCACGGAAAATTATCAACGCTCAGTCAAGCTTCACAAAAAGGGATTGAAAGGTTTTGTGTGGTACTTTTTTTTATTATTTGGCTTTAATCCTGCGGCATGGATTGCTTGCTTATTAGTATTTGAGCGAATATTTATCGAACCACATGTTTTAATTTATTCAACGTGGTTGATTGTTTGGTTGTTAATTCCTTGTTTACTGGCGCTGCTTACGACTTTTATTCCTTATTTAAGATGCATTGGTGCAGGTTATTTATATTTATATAATACGTCGATCATCACCAGTTTATTATTAGCCATGGCTTTTTGTTATAGCAAAACGCCCACGTTTTCATTTCCCTATTGGGTGTATAGTGCGGCATTATTTTTTAATTGTTTAAGTATTATTTTTTTCTATATTAAATTTTTTAATAATAAACGTTCGCGCATCGATCGAGGTTTCAATCAAATATTGCAAACATTAAAAACATTACCGTTAGGAACAGTTTGGTGTATTCCTTCCGGCTGGCATGAACCGGTCGCCTATAAAACATCGCATCCCGTATTATGGGGCGCACATGGTTATGGTTTTAAAAATTTATTATCCACTTTCCCGCGCTTGCTTTTGCCGATCAATATCGTCATTAAACAATATCAAGTTCGCTATTTGTTAACGATGGAAGGATTATTAACGCCGCAATGTTTAATAGATATGCCAAGTAATCAAGTTATACGTGAAGATAATTATTTATTGTTTATTTTTAACTAGCTCCTCCAGAACCAAAGGTTTGGTACCTTTTTTAATCATTTAATCACAATCAAATACGCCAGCACCGATGTCAAACCAATCGCAGAAATTATTTTAGGCCAATCATACGAAATATAATAATAACCTTGCGCATAAAACGTGGATAAGGCGAGCATGCTGATCGAAGAAATCAGCGTTGCGATACCTGCACCCATATAACCAAACATGGGAAGAAGTGTCAAACAAAGTATCAGATTCAATAATGCGGCGCCAAGATTAATGATAGCAATGACTTTCGTTTTATTCGCAATCCAAAGACCTGGAGCACAGTTATATAATCCATTGATCATAAAACTTGTCACTAATAAAGGTAACAGATAGTGCGCTTGACTGTATCGTTCCCCCGCTAAAATAATTAATATTTTTTTCGAAAATAATAATAAAAATAATGCCACGCACAGAATGATGTTCACAAAATATTTAAATAACGCGGCCAATTGCTTTGTGGTTGCAGGATCTTTGTAGGTGGAATAAATGACGGGTGTTAATGCGAAATTGACGATCGTCATTGCACTCCCTGCCACCGATGCGATTCGCGCGCAAACACTATATAATCCTAAATCAGAGAGAGACAATGTTGTTTTGATCACCAGCCTATCCATGTATACGCTAAAAAAAACACCTATGCTGGAAAAAACTAATGGAATAGAAAAAATCAACATAATTTTGAGGATTTTCACATCAAAAAAAAGTTTGTAGGCGCCTTTAGAAAAATACCAACAGAGAAGACCTGCAACCATTGCGCCAAGAAATCGCGCCGTGAAAAATCCTTCCATGCGCATGTGAAAATGATGGATAAATAAATAAGTTAAACTGATACTCATGCCAATAAAAATGACACTCGCAATGGCATACGAGTAAGGCTTAAACATCCAGCGTAATTGAATTTGCAAATAACAAAAAATTCCATAGGCAAACATGGAAAAAATTGCCATTTCGACTTGATGGGTCGCATTGACGCTGTTCGTTAGCCACCGTGTGAGTGGTTTTATATTGAGTAGTGCGATTAATAAAAATAAACCATACATTAAAAATATAAACCATAATCCGGTAGACGCATATTTATAGCGTTCCTCTGCTGGTGCGGTTGTGTAATAGCGCGCAAGTGATTGGCTAATTTCTAACGTAACAACAATATTGATGAGAAAAAAAGTGGACAACAATAAATCCATGACACCGTATTCTTGTAACGATAATTTGCGCGCTAAAAATGGAAGCAGAAGAAAACTAATTGCACCGGTAATTGCTGACGCAACTGCATAAACCGCCGTATCTTTAAAAAGTTTTTTTAACATACCATTTTCTTATTTTCAGTCGTTATAAAAAACGGCCTTTTGTAAAATTGAAATCGATCCAATGCAGCTCCAAACAATAAAATAAGAATTCCATAATCCAGTAAATGATGCCGAATACTGGTTCCGTAACTGATGGTTCCTAAAGACCATAACAAGCTAATTAAAAAATACACCATAAAAAGAAAACAAAGTTGGCGACGATTTTCATCAACCTTGTAAAATCCAATGATTGCAACACTCAACAGCAACAAACGCCCTATTGCTTCTAGACAAGCATATAAATCCATCCAATTAGAAATTTCCCAAGGAAAAGGTGCAAACATATAGTAAAGAAAACTTAATATGGCTGTCGAAATAAAATTAAAATATGAATTTGCATCCAAAATAATGCCAAAACTGGTGCGCGGGTTGAATGACATCGCATGGGTATGATAGCGCGTCATGAATTTTAATGCACTCCCTTGAGATAGCGCACGAAAAGATTCAAGTTCAGGCAACTGATTTAAATGCATTCTTATAAAAATAAAAGCACCTATGCTCGTCATGCAGGTCAATACGATTGAAAGAATGCGTTTGTGATTAAATTGATTGGATAAAGCAGATACTTGAAAAAACACCATCAATAAAGCCAACATAAAAACAAAAATCACGAATCCTTCATGCAGCAGCGAGAGAATAAAAGCGCACAATAAAATTCCAAACCAGGATACAAAACTATTATAAAAAACATTGCGCAAACAAAAATAAAGCGTGAGTAGTAAAAACAAAATTTGCCACGATTCACGCATAATAATCGAGCCAAAAAGAACCATCGTCGGCAAGCTGCCAAATAGCAACACTAACAAGGCAACATGTTTGGTGTAGCCCAGCATTTTATAGATATGGATCAACACAAAACACGATAATAAAAATGCCAAAATAGAAAGCTCTTCTGCTAATAATTTAGACGGGCCCACTAAGCGGAACAAAAGTCCTAAACAAGCTTGATATAAATGCGCCCCTGAGGCCAAACGCCAAGCTTCCTGGTGATTTGAAATTTTAACTGCAATGCGATAAAAAGTGGCGGCGTCAACCGATGCGCCTATTGTTTGGATCCCATAGGCATTAATAAAAGCAACACACTGGTGCAAAGTCACAACAAATAACAATGCAAACAGAATTTTTTTATCTTGAAAGTGTTTATGACTCCATAAAACAAGAAAATAAATGATCACTATTACCAAAAAACCACTCAAATCACTGATCAACTCACCACCTCGTTCATGCTGACAACGACGCCAGGTTTATTAAAATCATTTTTATATTCTGGCACCAATTGATTCAATAAAATATAGAGTTCATGTTGATCACATTGTTCATATGCATTTTTAATTTTAGATAATATATTCTTTAAAAAATCTGCCTCGACAGCACAAGCATTGCCTAACATAATTTTATTAATACTAGTCGGTTGTAATTTTTCATTGCCATAAAATAATTCTTCATACAGTTTTTCACCCGGACGCAATCCCGTGTAAACAATATCAATATCTTTTCCGACGGCTTTCCCGGCGAGTTTAATCATTTGCTCGGCTAAATAACGAATTTTAATCGGCTCACCCATATCTAACACAAAAATTTCACCGCCCTGCCCTAATAAGGCAGCTTGCATGATTAACTGAGAGGCTTCGGGTATAGACATAAAATATCGTGTGATGTCGGGATGAGTCACGGTCAAAGGACCGCCTTCTTGAATTTGTTTGCGAAATAATGGAACGACACTACCGGCCGAATCCAGCACATTGCCAAAACGGACGGTAATAAATTGCGTGTTAGAATTTTTATATAAATTCTGGCAAATGATTTCCGCAGCACGTTTGGTGGCACCCATTAAATTTGATGGGTTGACCGCTTTATCGGTGGAAATTAATACAAACTTTTCAACGCCATATTTGACCGCGGCATTGGCAATGAAATGCGTTCCCAATAAATTATTATAAATCGCCACGCGTGCTTGTTTTTCTAATAATGGCACATGTTTATAGGCGGCTGCGTGAAAAATAATATTCGGTAAATAGGCATCTAAGACTTGTTGTATGCCAACGTCATCTGTCACATCCACCAGTAAACTTTGAAAACATAAATGCGGAAATCTTTTTCTTAATCGCATTTCAATGGTGTAGAGGTTAAATTCGCAATTTTCTACAATGATTAATTGTTTTGGTTCGAGCAATGCAATCTGCCAACATAATTCAGATCCAATCGACCCGCCTCCACCACTCACTAAAATCACTTTATTTTTAAATTCACGGCCGACTGTCGATCGATCAATTTGTACTTGATCGCGGCCTAACAAATCTTCTAATGAAATATCACGCAATAATTCAATATCCACGCGTCCAGAGGCTAAATCACTTAAGCCCGGTAACGTACGAAACGCAATTTTGGTTTCTTCACATATATTCACCACGCGACGCATTTGCGCTGACGTGGCAGACGGAATTGCAATAAAAATTAAATCAATATTAAAACGTACCGTAAGCTCAGGAATATCATCAATTTTGCCCGCGACCCTCACGCCATGAATGTCTCGGCCTAATTTTGCGGAATGATCATCCACCAGAATAATCGGTTGATATAAACGATTATCATGGCGTAACAAATCGCGCACCAATCCTTCACCGGCATATCCCGCGCCAACAATCAACACGCGTTTCCCATCCGGAAATAAATGTCGATAATCTTTCAGCCAACGAAACAGTGAGCGCGCACCCGCTAAACCAACGCCCAGCAATAATCCATACAGAATAGGAATGATGCGCGGGATCGCAGAATTTTTGATTAAATAAAGTATCAATGCAATGTTTAACGTACCCACTAATACCGCTTTCACAATGCGGGTTAAATCAGGAATTGATGCAAAACGCCAAACACCGCGATACAAGCCAAATAACCAAAAGATAATGGCCTGATATAAGATAATGGGTAAAATTAATATGTTTGCAGCGTGAATGACGGGTGTTGGTATGGAATGCAAATCAAAAATCAGCCAATAAGAACCAAACCAAGCAACAGGAATCACAGCAATATCATAAAAAAACGCGATCAAACGATTACGCCATTTTAAAATCGAGCTAACCATGGTATGTCCTTATTTCGTTTACGCAATCACTTCGCGAATCATGACAAATGCTTCCGCTGCTTTACAAAAAACACTTGCTCCTCTTACTTTCGCTAACGCATCCAATGCCACTAATGATCGTTCATGAGGAAATTCTTTAATCTGTGACTGATAACAAGAAAATGCACGCATTTTCGTTTCGAGATGATCCGTAATATCAAAAAAAACATTCGGATGAAATCCCGGTGTTAAATAAGCTGCATTCCAATTTGTTTCGGATAACGTCTCATAGCCCAGTATTTTTTTCGGATAACTTGCATGATTGGGTCTTGATGCCACGAGCGATGAAAGAAATACATGTTGGTGATCGAGATGAATATCGCCTAAAAAGGGAATGAATAATAAATCAGGTTTTAACTCGGTCACCACTTTGCCAATCACTTGATTCACTTGGCTATGCTCTGTCACATCTAAAGCAGCGGCAGGTAAATCACAAAAAATAGTGTCTTTCACACCCAATACCTGATGGGCACGCAATGACTCTTTACGACCTTGTGCAACAAATTCTTCGCTAAATAACGGTGGACGACCTTTTGTGACAATCGTCACAAAAACCTCATGTTTTTCAGCTGAAAATTTAGCAATCGTGCCTCCACAACCTAACACTTCATCATCGGGGTGAGGCGCTATGATTAATATTCGCATTGGATTTTCCTAGCGTTTGCTAATGCCTTTTCGTTTTTGTGTGAACCCCACAACACCACAACAAAAGTACTTAATATGATTTTTAAGTCTAACCAAAATGACTGGTGATGAACATACCAAAGATCCAATAAAACTTGTTCTTCCCAAGTCAATTCCACATTGCCATTCACTTCAGCCCAGCCAGTTAATCCTGGTACACAAGAGAAACGAACTTTTTCCATGGTTGACATTGTCTGAATACGACCGGGTAAACAAGGGCGCGGCCCGACTAAACTCATCTCTCCACGCAACACCTGTAAAAATTGCGGCGTTTCATCGAGTTTAAAACGTCGAATGATGTAACCAATTTTAGTGACTAATGGATGATTGTGTTTAACCGCTCCCAACTCCAATGGAGGAATATTGTTTTGGCGCATACTGCGAAATTTGTAAATGTTAAATATTTTTTCATTTTTACCGACGCGTTCTTGCCGATAAAACACCGGTCCCGGATCTTCCAAAATAATACAAAGACTGATGATCAGCCAAAATGGCGACAAAATAACAATGGCGATTAACGAAACGACAATATCACAATATCTTTTTATCCATTGCGATGCCGTCATAAATTATATATCCGCAATTAAGATAAATCCGCTACCCGTTTTAAGAGGACGAATTTCTGTCTGCCGAAACTTGACCTCATCAATTAATTTTTGAATATCTTGACGCGAATAAAAATACACATGCGTTTTAGACGTGAGTAAGTAGCGTATTTTACGCAAAGGTGCACGAATCAATGAGTGGCCTGGAAATGACGCAATGATCCTATTTTTAGTCACTTTTTTAAGTTTTCTTAAAAACGTCAACGGATCTGTTAAATAATCAAAAACACCCATGGCAATGGAGAAATTATATTGGTCTTTTACATCTAAATATAAAAAATCGATGTCTTGAAATTGACAAATATGCGCGACTTGATGAGTTTGTGCTCTGTTTTTGGCTATTTGAAGCATGGGATCAGAAAAATCGATTCCTTTCACCAATGACGCCCCATCTCGTGCGCATTGAACTGCATAAACACCGGAACCACACCCTACATCTAATACGGATTGATTTTTTAAATCACCCATCGATTCAAACGTGATATCGTAACGTTCAAAAATCGGTTTTCTGAATGTTTTATTAAACCATCCTGAAAATTCACTTTTATCATCATATATCGCATTAAATGCCGCAGCTGTGCGTTCAAAGCGTTTTTTGGTGGAATCACTATTATCCTTTTCTGATATATGAGCCATACTAAGTTCCTTTTATCAAAATAAGTTGCGATTGTGCATGAAATCAAATTGGGATTCAACTTCATCTTAAGAAACAAGAAGTATATACTTTATAAATTTTCAGATGAGCATAAAAATGAAACTGGTTATTGTTAACTATGGTTTAGGAAACATTGGTTCTATTGTCAATATGCTAAAAAGAATTGGCGTCAATGCAATTTATTCAGCGCATATTTCCGACATAGAGCAAGCGGATAAATTAATACTCCCCGGCGTCGGTTCATTTGATACAGGCATGCAACATTTGCAAAACTCTCATCTCATCCCCGCACTCGAAAAAAAAATCTATCAAGATAAAACACCTCTGTTAGGTATTTGTCTAGGTATGCAATTATTGTTTGAAAAAAGTGAAGAAGGTCGTGAGCCTGGTTTAGGATGGCTCAAGGGTCATTGTGTTAAATTTTCTTTAACGGATCCAAAACTTAAAATACCTCATATGGGATGGAATATGACGAACCCGTGTCATTATCACTCCTTGTTTAAAACTCTCGAATCAACGGCAAGGTTTTATTTTGTCCATTCTTATCATGCTCTCTGCGCTGATAAGAGCGATGTTTTAAGTACCACGACGCACGGTTTGCCTTTTACCTCCGCCGTCAATCGAGAAAATGTATTTGGTGTTCAATTTCATCCGGAAAAAAGTCATCGTTTTGGGATGACGTTATTAAAAAACTTTGTGGAACAAACTTAAATGTTGATCGCACGAGTCATACCCTGTTTATTGTTACGTGGTAATGCGTTGGTAAAAACCATCCGTTTCAAACAACCGCATTATGTCGGTGATCCAATTAACACCATTCGCATTTTTAATGAAAAAGAGGTGGATGAATTAATTTTGTTAGACATTACTGCGACGAGCCTGAATAAACCACCCGCCTTCGATGTCGTCGCGCAAGTGGTATCAGAATGTTTTATGCCTCTGACCTATGGTGGTGGCATTAAAAATATTGAAGATGCAAAAAAATTATTTTCGCTGGGGGTTGAAAAGATCGCGATCAATTCTTCTGCATTGAATAACCCACATTTAATTACCGAACTCGCTCATCGGTTTGGTAGTCAAAGCATTGTGGTCTCCATTGACATCACTAAAAAAATGTTTGGCCAAAAAGTTATATTTAGTCATAGCAAACAAAAAATACTTTCACTTGATCCAGTCACCTATGCACGTGATATTCAAGATAAAGGTGCCGGAGAAATCCTCTTAACTGCAACTTATCAAGATGGGACATTTGCCGGTTATGATTTAGAGTTGATTAGTCAAATCACTCATGCAGTCACCATTCCTGTGATTGCGTGTGGTGGAGCCGGAACCTTACAAGACATTGCTCACGCGATTAAAGCAGGTGCGACAGCCGCAGCATTGGGAAGTATGGTCGTTTATCAAGGAAAAAATAGAGCGGTGTTAACAAATTTTCCTGCACGGCAGGCGTTGGAATCTGTCATCCTGAACTAAGAGTTGTCATTGCGAGCGCAGCGAAGCAATCCAGGTTTTTGACCGACATGC
>CAZOFA010000027.1:21186-25913 GCA_964578975.1 uncultured Coxiellaceae bacterium | reverse complement strand
ACCGGCAAATTTTTCCATTAAATCGAAAATATGCGTGGCCACCGTGAGACTGACACCATGTTGCACCGCGCCTTGACAAAAAATTTCACGTTGAATCGCCATTTCTTCCGGCTTTTTCTTTCCCATCGCGCGACGCAAAATATCTGCGGCCCCGAGGGAATAACCGGCTAATACTTGTGCGATTTGCATCACTTGTTCTTGATAAACAATAACACCGTATGTTGAACGTAAAATCGATTCAAGCTTCGGATGCGGATAACTGACTTTTGCGCGACCGTGTTTACGGTTGATAAAATCATCCACCATTCCGGATTGCAATGGGCCCGGACGAAACAGCGCCACGAGTGCGACAATTTCTTCGAAACAATCCGGTTGCAACCGTTTAATCAAATCTTTCATGCCGCGTGATTCGAGCTGGAAGACAGCAGTCGTTTTGCAAGATTTTAATAAATTAAATGTCGCTTCATCTTGCATGGGAATGCGTTGAATATCGAGCGGAAGGCTCGGATGTAACGTTTTAATGTATTTGAGCGCCCAGTCAATGATGGTCAGCGTACGCAAACCTAAAAAATCGAATTTGACGAGTCCAACCGCTTCCACATCATCTTTATCAAATTGCGTGACCAGATGATGTGTTTCGTCAGGCTCGCAATAGAGTGGGGTGAATTCGGTTAATTTTTCCGGGGCGATCACCACGCCACCGGCATGTTTGCCCACATTGCGTGTGGTGCCTTCCAGTTTACGCGCTAAATCAATTAACGTGCGCACATCATCTTCTTTCTCATACCGTTCGCGTAACAAGTCTTCTTGTTCCAGCGCTTTATCCAGCGTCATGCCAATTTCAAACGGAATTAATTTTGCCAGTTTGTCGACGTGTCCATAACTCATGCCCAACACACGTCCCACATCACGCACGACGGCGCGTGCGGCCATCGTGCCATAGGTGATAATTTGCGATACGCTTTCTCGCCCGTGTGTTTGCATCACATAATCAATCACGCGATCACGACCTTCCATACAAAAATCGATATCAAAATCTGGCATGGAAACACGCTCAGGATTTAAAAAACGTTCGAAGAGTAAATCATGTATGAGTGGATCAAGGTCAGTAATGTTTAATGCATAAGCCACTAACGAACCTGGGCCTGAGCCGCGTCCAGGACCGACGGGCACACCATGGTTACGTGCCCAGCGTGTGAAGTCGGCCACAATTAAAAAATATCCGGCGAAACCCATGTTGTTAATGACATCGAGTTCTGTTTGCAAACGTGCATCATAGGCTTGTTTTTTTTCTGGGGTATCCGCATTCAGTGAAATATTTAAGCGTTGTTCCAGACCTTGTTTTGCAACATCAATCAAATAACTTTCAGTGGTAAATCCTGTTGGCACTTTGTAACGCGGTAAAAAATTTTTGCCTAACACCAATGTGACGTTACAACGTTTCGCAATTTCGACTGAATTTTGTAAGGCTGCGGGAATATCTTTAAAAAGATCTAACATTTCTTGTTGCGTACGCAAATATTGTTTGGCCGTGTAATTTTTTGGTCGTGCGGGATCAGTTAACACATAACCCTGATGAATACAGACACGTGCTTCATGCGCTTCAAAATCATCGGCTTCCAGAAAACACACATCATTGGTCGCAACCACGGGCAATGCATATTGCTCGGCGAGTTTAAGGGCAGCTTGAATGTGCGCTTCATCTTGCGGCTGACCCGTGCGGCGTAATTCAAGATAATAACGATTGGGAAAATATTGTTGCCAAAAGGCGATGGATTGCGTTGTGCGTTTTTCATCATGAGAAAGTAATGCGCCTCCCACATCGCCGTGTTGTGCGCCCGAGAGCACGATCAAGCCGGCGGAAAATTCTTTTAACCAAGCGCGTTGCACAATCGCTTTATCATGCGCTTGACCTTTGATAAAACTGAGCGAAATGATTTGCAGTAAATTTTTATAACCTTGATCATTTTGACAGAGCAAGGTAATGCGAAAGGGTGCCTCCGGCTGAGCGTCATTTTCCAACCAAATATCGGCCCCAATCAACGGTTTTACGCCCATCTGCAGCGCTTCTTTGTAGAATTTAATGGTCGCAAATAAATTGCTTTGGTCGGTGATCGCGAGCGCTGGCATGCGATCATTCACTGTTTTTTCGATGAGTGGTTGTATTTGTACTAAACCATCGCAGAGCGAATATTCCGTGTGAATACGTAAATGAATAAATCCTGGATTCATGATAACCTTGATTAAATTTTTGACATATACGCTTTCTATAGTACTTTATCTTGAGCCTATTTTGCTAGGCAAATTGTTACAATATCAGATATGATTGTGCACTTGGTTTGCAGAGAAGAATGCGGGAAATACTATGAACTTAAACTTTCTTGATTTTGAACAACCTATTGCTGAACTTGAGGCAAAAATTCAAGAATTACGCATGGTGGGTAAAGATTCGGATATTAATATTACCGATGAAATTGCGCGCCTCGAAATGAAAAGCAAACAATTAACCAAAGATGTTTTTGCGCGTTTATCGCTGTGGCAAGTCACTCAATTGGCACGTCATCCACTTCGCCCGCATACGCAGGATTATATCGAACGAATTTTTACTGAATTTGATGAATTGCATGGCGATCGCGTGCTGTCCTCAGGCCCTTCGATTATTTGTGGCATTGCACGTTTTAATGGTCAACCGGTGATGGTCATGGGACATGAAAAAGGGCGTAAAACCCAGGAAAAAATCGAACGTAATTTTGGTATGCCCAATCCAGAAGATTATCGCAAAGCACTGCGTTTGATGCGAATGGCGGAAAAATTCAAATTACCGATTTTTACGTTCATTGATACACCGGGTGCATATCCCGGCATTGGGGCGGAAGAACGTAATCAGAGTGAAGCCATTGCGCGTAATTTATTCGTGTTGTCACAATTAAAAACTCCCATTATTTGTACGGTGATTGGTGAGGGTGGCTCAGGTGGCGCTCTCGCGATTGGTGTGGGCGATCGTGTGTTAATGCTGCAATATTCGATTTATTCGGTGATTTCACCGGAAGGTTGTGCATCCATTTTATGGAAAAGTGCGGATAAAGCGTCCCAAGCGGCTGAAGCAATGGGTGTGTCGGCACAAAAAAATTATCAACTGGGGTTGATCGATAAAATTATTCAAGAACCGTTGGGCGGTGCGCATCGAAATATTGATGAAATGGCAATGATGCTCAAAGAAACACTCGCCGATCAATTAGCTGAGCTGCAAGGTTATTCGATCAATCAACTCTTAGAAATGCGCTATCAACGTTTGATGTCGTATGGACTTATTCAATAACACTATTCACGAATTGCTGCACAACTACGGTCTCGATCGCACGTATTGGATTGCTTACAGCGGTGGTCTTGATTCGCATGTGTTGTTGCATCTCATGGCGCGCATGCCGGTGCGTTTACAAGCAGTGCATATTAATCATGGGGTGAGTCCTCATGCCGTGCAGTGGGCGGAACATTGCGCGCGTGTTTGTCAGGCGCTCAATGTGAATTTAGTGCAACATACATTGACGAACCAGAACGTCAATCCTGCACACAGTCCTGAAGATCAATTGCGTCAATCGCGTTATCAAGTAATTGCGAAACTTTTGCAGCCGCATGATATTTTGCTGACAGCGCATCAACAAAATGATCAAGCTGAAACTGTGTTATTGCAATTAGTGCGTGGTGCAGGCCCGAAAGGTTTAGCTGCGATGCCACGCGTAAAACCATTTGCGGCTGGATTGCATGTCAGACCATTGCTCGATTTTACCCGTGCGGATTTAATCAATTATGCGCGCGCGCATCAATTGCAATGGATTGAAGATGAATCGAATGGTGATGAAACATTTACACGAAATTTTTTGCGTCATCAAATTATGCCGCTGTTAATCAATCGCTGGCCGAGTGTGACGCACACCATCGCGCGCAGCGCAGAACACTGTGCAACGACACAAGAATTTATTGACAACACCACGCAGCAACTGTTGCTCGAAGTAATGGGCACGCAAGCAGAAACAATTTCAGTTAAAAAATTTTTACAACTTCCATCTTACCAACAAAATCATGTGTTGCGCGCATGGATTTTACGCGCGAATTTTCCGTTGCCATCCTCTGCTAAAATGCAACAAATTTTGCAAACCATTTTGCACGCGCGTGCGGATAGAATTCCGCATGTTGCTTGGGGCGATGTAGAAATTAGACGTTATCGTGACGATTTGTTTTTATTATGCGGTCTTGAGAAAAATTTTAAACATCAAGTCATTGAATGGAATTTTGCAGAAAATTTGTTGTTACCGGGTGTTGGTCAATTACGTGCAGTGCAAGCACAGCAGGGTTTTCGTCGCGATATTCCAACGGTGACGGTACGTTTTCGCCAAGGTGGTGAAACATTACGTTTACCGGGCAGAAAACATCATCACGATTTAAAAAAATTATTTCAGCAATGGGGTGTTCCGACGTGGCTACGTGATCGTGTGCCATTAATTTATGTTGAAAACACGTTGGCAGCCGTTGTTGGTTTTTGTATTGCGGATACGTTTCAGGATGAAATAGGTTGGCAGTTGCAACTTTCGTCATTGCGAGCGGAGCGAAGCAATCCGGGTTTTGACTGACACTAAAAACCTGGATTGCTTCGCTTCGCTCGCAATGACGAGGGGCTTCGCTCGCAATGACGAGGGGCTTCGCTCGCAATGACGAGGGGCTTCGCTCGC
>CAZOFA010000027.1:0-21086 GCA_964578975.1 uncultured Coxiellaceae bacterium | reverse complement strand
AATGACGAGGGGCTTCGCTCGCAATGACGAGGGGCTTCGCTCGCAATGACGAGGGCTTCGCTCGCAATGACGAGTAATTATTTTTTGCAACAACAACTTCCACACGAACAACTGCATAAATATTTTATCAAAGCTCCAAACGCCAATATTGGTAGCGCAACATCAAAAAAGTCACGAAAGACAATAATACGCACCACTTGCTCATGCCAGGTAACTGCCATTGCACCGACGACTACGGCAACGATCATCACCAACGCAAGAAAAATTCGTAACATCATGCAGATTATCTCCTATTTTGTTTAGCAAAAATTCAATCACAGAATAAAGGCAGACATAAAATCAGTCAACCACTAGGATGTCATTGAATTGGATGTTATGTACGGGAGTAGCGTGTTGCGCGCGGGCACTGACATTTTTTCAGTTGTGAATCGAGTTCGTTTTTAAACGGAGTTAATCGTTGGAATAAAACATAGGGATTATAGTCTTCGTCTTTTTTTTTGCCGATAGCGAGTAAAAGTTTACGTCGCTCATCCTGAAAAAAATCAGCTTTGTTTGTATTGTCTTGCAGGAAAGATTTTTGGGCTTGATAAAGTCGTGTAATAGCAGTTGTTGCATCGGCTTGAATTGAGGTGAGTAATTGGTAAAGACTCGTTTTTTGTAGCGCCGTCACCACGAAATAATTGTTGATGGTATTATAAATGCGTCCTAGTGTTTTTTCTTCTTCAGTGCTGTTATCGTCATATTTTTTACAGAGCGTCATGATTAAGTTAAGCGTATCCAATTCGATCTTTTCTAATATCATCGATAATTTTGCTAATCGAACAGGAGTTTCTTGTTCATACTCCCTGAGTGTTATAAACATAGCATAGAGATCATCTGTGCTTTGATTCGCTATCATGCGATAAGCGTCATTGTCTGATGAAATATAAAATTTTAAAACAAAGCTTTTTTGCTGGTCTTCATCCAATTCGGCATATCGAGGTTGCATATTTTTTACCAATTAATACCAAGGGTCATATTGTACAATAAATGATCATAAATGACAATGCCGCATTTGTCATCATCAGCTCTCGTTTTCGTTAGTATTTATTCCAATTAATCAGTCAGTTACTCATCCAATTGCAGCCGCTTGCTGATTTTGATAGAGTCGGCCAAATAAATTCAAACTACTCTTAATTAAAGAATCACTATGACTCGATATATTTTTATCACTGGCGGTGTGGTTTCCTCATTGGGAAAAGGCATTGCTTCCGCCTCATTAGGCGCCATCCTAGAAGCGCGTGGTCTGAACGTCACTCTATTAAAATTGGATCCCTACATTAACGTGGATCCTGGCACCATGAATCCGTCACAACACGGTGAAGTTTTTGTGACGCATGATGGGGGTGAAACGGATCTTGATCTGGGGCACTACGAACGTTATGTACGGATTAAAACCAGCAAGGCGAATAACTTCACCAGCGGTCGTGTGTATGCCAATGTGTTACGCAAAGAACGGCGCGGGGATTATCTCGGTGGCACGGTGCAAGTTATTCCGCATATCACCGATGAAATTAAACATTGTATTGAAAAAGCCGCCTCCGGTTTTGATGTGGCGTTAGTCGAAATTGGTGGCACGGTCGGTGACATTGAATCGTTACCCTTTCTAGAAGCAATTCGACAAATGCGTGTGGAGTTGGGACGACATAATGCGTTATTTATTCATCTAACACTGGTGCCTTATATTAAAACGGCTGGTGAAATCAAAACAAAACCCACGCAACATTCGGTCAAAGAATTACGTTCGATTGGTATTCAACCGGATATTTTGTTATGTCGTTGTGATCGCCCGCTGTCTGATCATGCACGTTCAAAAATCGCATTATTTACCAATGTGGAAAAACGTGCGGTGATTCCGTTACAAGATGTCGATTTTGTTTATCAAATTCCGTTGGAGTTACACAACCAAGCGCTCGATGAAATTGTCATAGAACTGCTGGGCATCCAAACCGAACAAGCTAATTTAAGCGAGTGGGAACAAGTGGTCGATGCGTATCGTAATCCCACGGGTGAAGTCATGATTGCGATGGTAGGAAAATACATGGATTTGACCGAATCCTATAAATCGCTTATCGAAGCATTGTTGCATGCAGGCATTAAAACGCGTACACGCGTTCATATCAACTATATTCATGCAGAAGAAATTGAGCAAAAAGGTGTGGATATTTTACAAGACATGGATGGGATTATTGTTCCCGGTGGATTTGGTGCGCGCGGGGTGGAAGGCAAAATTGCTGCGGTGCGTTTTGCACGTGAAAATAATGTTCCTTATCTTGGCATTTGTCTTGGGTTGCAAATTGCGATGATTGAATTCGCACGTAACAAAGCAAACTTAACCAATGCAAATAGCACGGAATTTGATGCAGAAACACCGCATCCTGTCATTGCATTAGTCACGGAATGGGTTGATCATTCTGGCACAATTGAAGTTCGTTCGGAAAAATCCGACAAGGGTGGCACGATGCGATTAGGCGCGCAAGTGTGTCATTTAGTCGAAAATTCATTAGCACGCAAAGTCTATGGAAATGCATCGATCGTGGAACGTCATCGTCATCGTTATGAAGTTAATAATAATTTACTTCCAACCATTGAAGCCGCGGGATTAAAAGTGTCAGGTCGTTCAGATCAAGGTGGATTGGTGGAAATGATTGAGTTACCGGATCATCCTTGGTTTATCGGTTGTCAATTTCATCCTGAATTTACGTCATCACCGCGCGATGGACATCCGCTATTTACTGGATTTATTGAAGCCGCGAAAAAATATCGGGAGAAAAAATAATGCAGCTTTGTCATTTTGACGTGGGTTTAGATAAACCATTTTTTCTGATCGCAGGTCCATGCGTGATCGAAGGCGAACAATTTGCTTTGGATACAGCGGGTGAATTAAAAGAATTAACCCAACGCTTAAATATTCCATTTATTTATAAATCTTCTTTTGATAAAGCGAATCGTTCCTCATCTAAAAGTTATCGAGGACCGGGCATTGAAGAAGGGTTGCGAATTTTGTCACAAGTTAAAAAATCATTGCAAGTGCCGGTGATCACCGATGTGCATGAAGATACACCGGTGGAAGAAGTGGCGGATGTCGTCGATGTTTTACAAACGCCGGCGTTTTTATGTCGACAAACAAATTTTATTGAACGTGTCGCGCGTCAAGAATTACCGGTGAATATTAAAAAAGGGCAGTTTCTTTCGCCGTGGGATATGCAACACGTGGTGGATAAAGCACGTAGCACCGGCAATGAAAAAATTATGGTGTGTGAACGTGGGGTGAGTTTTGGTTATAACAATTTGGTGTCAGATATGCGTTCGTTGGCGGTGATGCGGCAAACAGGTTGCCCCGTCGTGTTTGATGTCACGCACTCGGTGCAATTACCGGGTGGATTGGGTGGTAAAACCGGCGGCCAACGCGAATTTGTGCCGGTCTTAGCGCGTGCTGCGATTGCAGTCGGTGTCGCAGGAATCTTTATGGAAACGCATCCTGATCCTGAACATGCGCCATCGGATGGTCCTAATATGTGGCCCCTGAATAAATTGGAAGAATTGTTAGTTTGTTTGCAAGAGCTTGATCAAACAGTGAAACGATTCGGGTTTGTGGAAACTTTTTAGGGTTTTGCTATTCTCTTAAGTATTTATTAATCTATCTCCCCTTATAATATATAAAAATATTTAGTTAATCGAGGTGGTATATGGCATTACGCAATGAAGCTGTAACTTTACAGTCATTACTTGATTTATATAGAGAATTTCAATCTGATCTTGAGACATATGTCCCTCATAAAGACGCGCAACTAGACGTCAAGATAGTCAATTTTTTAGTGCAAAGTCGTAAACTTGGAGTGGAAGCGGTTAGTGGAATGGGAATCCTACATACATCTGTTCCCTTAACTCAAGAAGAAGCATCAAGTTTAGGCTATGCTTCTAGAAACCCTAACGAAAGAGAAACTCATTATCAAAAACATGTAACGTATGGAAATATTATTTTCTTGAGTGGGACTGAAACGTGGGTACAAAAGCATATAGCTCTATTAAATCAAAAAAATAAAACTGACACAAATCAATGGGTCATAAGTTATTTACATCTCTTATCTGCGATTAATAAAGCAAGTGAATATCTAGAGTTCACATCGAATATATATTTTGGGCAACCAATGAAAGCTGCAGTCTTTATTCCGATGCTCGAAAAAGTATTAAAAGCAGCGGAGGAAGCAGAGAGACATCGTGCAGTTATAATGCCTGCAGAACAAAAAGAAAATGTACCATCGGTAATGACTCTTTTAAGAGAATCAAAAAAACCAGTACAGCAAAGCGATAAGAAGTCTGAAATGCGCTATGAATCAAAATCAAATTCAAATTCATTTTTTCATTCAAATTCTCCTTCGGAAAATATTGGAGCATCGGTGCTTTTTGGAAAAGCGAATTTTTCGACAGTTGGTTTATATAGAGTTGCATCACTTTTTGCAAAAGGTTTTATGAGTTTGGTGCAAAGAACTAAAAAAACCACTGTGGAGGAGAATAAAAATAGAAAAACCATCTAAAGCGATTAGTACGCCTTCCCGGCGAGGGAAGGTGCCCGAAGGGCGGATGGGGGAATATATATTTTTAATAGTAGAAAATATTAATTCTATTCCCCCATCCGACCTTCGGCCACCTTCCCCCTGCGTGGGAAGGAATATTGGGAAGAATCATTTTCCGTTTTTGCAACGGGGCTCGGAATGGTGACGGCAAATTTTCCATAACGCGACAGTTGTTCGCTCACAGAAGTCGGACTTTTTTCTGCGGGTGCGCGTTCCTTTTGAAGAAGGTTCGATAACCGATCTGTTTCTTTATTAACTAAATCACAGATTTCAATAAAACACTTTACTGCGCTCTGAATAAATTCATTCGGTAAATCTGTTTGAAAGGAATTTTCTGTCGCTTTAAAGGCGGCTAGCATCGTTTGCCCGAGCTCAATTTTTTCTTCCAATTCTTGAATATATTGGTTTTTATCGTACCGAGGACTGGACAGGTCCTCAGTCCATTCTGAAAGCTCTGCAAAACCCGATGGTTGCAAGTTGTTAAATCTGGGGTAGTTATCAATAAAATTCTGTTTTAGCGCTTCAGGAAAGGTTTTCAGGGTTGCAAATTCATTTTGCATCCTGACTTGTTCAGACTGAAGGATAGTTGGGTACTTTGCAAGTTCGAGTATTTCATCAGTCAAAAGATTTTTTAGAAATTGTATTTCAGTTAGGATTTCTTCAGCAGAAAAACAAGAAAGATCCGCTTCGAACGTATCATTTGTGATATTTAATCCTGAAAGGAATGGGAATAGAAATTTGCTTCTAAAAGTAATAATTGATTTTGGGTTTGAAATATCTAAGCAAGTGTTCAGCTCGTTAAGCATCGAACTGAGTTTTTGATTTTCCTCGATTAGAGATTTTATGCCGCTGAGTTCACGATCGATAAAATCAACATCGTATCTTGGCAGTCGTGTTGTCACTGAATTGTTTGGATTTACCTCTGGCGCATTGATAGAGTCAATACAATTCTTTTTGTGGCGATGAAGATGTTGTTTGAGAAACTCTCTAAAGTGAGTATTCAAAAGATAAAACAGATGCGAGCGAATAGTAATGGTTTTTACGTGCGGCGAATTAGCGTATTTTAAACAGTAAGCTTGTTTCTCCTCTCCAAATATTTCAGGCAATTGAGTGATAGAATCATTATAACCTTGGGAACAATTATACTGCTCACTAAAGGTAATTCTCTTGCCTTTGTAGGTTGTAAATTCGTATAAATAAGAGCGATTATTTGTCTTTTCTTTATTTAGAAACGAAAATGTGACGCCACCAAAAAAGTTGCCTAATAACAACATAAGGGGGCTGTTTTGACAATCAAAAGATAAAATGCCTGGATTTAAAGTGGGGAGTAGCGTTGCGAGTTCGCGTGGCGCTTTTTGTATGATCGGGGTAATTGCTTCATAAAAATCAAACATCATCGGATGATGGATGGAAAAATTTAATGTCCTGTGCCAAGAAGAAAATAAATTTTTATAGAGTAACGCTATAAAGTGACCGGCAATTTTGTCATGATCTTCTACTTGTGAAAAATCATATGCGATCTGGAAAATCGCTGTTTTAATACGATTGAAACTCTGTGCTGCAGAGGTGAAGTGATCGAGATAATTTTCAGCCGCCTGGAGGTATTTTATTTTATTCGCTTCGACTGTTTCGATGATCGTCGCTAAAAACGCTTGTCGATCTGTCGGCAAAATACCCTGTTTTAATACGGATTGAATAATGTTTTTTTTGTCTGCTTTGATGGCCATGAATACATGAGTGTGGTGATGGTAAAGCTTAATTATCTCGGAATAGAACTTTTTGAAATGATAAACAAGAAAGCCCGTATCTTTGATCGACAATTCATTCTTCTTATCTAAAAGCGCATAAATATCCAGCACAGTTTGAAAAACAACCTCAACGGCATTAATCGTGTTAAGGCTATGGATGTATTCTGGTGAATGATCTTGTGGCGCATGATATTTTGTCTGAATTGTTTTTATGTGCTGTAATGCATCGAGAATAGTTGTTCTAAAAACGTCGGCCTCGTGATGCTTTTCTTCTTTTGTGCCATGAGCATGCATGAAATTTCTCGAATATTAATTTTTATAAAGTGGCAGTATCGTACAAAATTATCCTTAAAAAAGTCTTAAGAATTCTGTCATGCTAGCATTAATATCACTACTGTCCAGTGTCCGGTTAATCTGAAAATTTTTTACTCCGTTCGCCCTGAGGAGGCGCGCCGCGCGCCGCCTCAGGGCGCACGGGAAAAAAATATTAAGCGTTAGCTATTTGCATAATGGCTTTGTAAGCCGCATCGAAACGATTTTCTGCGCTGATAGCGGTAATCTTTGCATCTGAAATATTTCGTTTTGCTGCAGTAGCCAAGCGTTTTATTGCATCAAGGTTAATCGGGATTTTTTCGAGGCTGATGCCGACAAGGTTATTTAATGTCATCAATTGTTCCTAAGATAAAAATTTTTGGTGCTTTTATGAAAAGAGGCAATTAGGAAAGAAATGGGGATCCCCCAGGGTCAGACCCCTAAACGCGCGGCCACTCAATCAAAACATATTAATGTGGAAATTCCTTACATGCCAGCATGACGACAGATGAATCATTTATAACGCTGCAATTTTTTCTAATTGATTTTTTAATTTTGTCAAACTGGATTGAATCTCTTCCAAGCGCGCGCGTTCTTTTGTAACTACATCCGCAGGCGCACGATCCACAAAATTGGGATTATCTAATTTACCCAGCACGCTTTTAATTTCTTTCTCAAGTTTTGTGATTTCACGTGCGAGTCGTTCTGATTCTTCTTTTTTATCAATCAAATCAGCCAGTGGAATTAAAATTTCTAATTCACCCACCCAAGCAGTGATCGATTCGGGAGGTGAATCTGAGGAGGACAGCCATGTAATACTCGCTAATTTTGCCAGCGTCATTAACAAATGTTGATTCTGAGTAATGTACGTTTTATCTTGTGCGGTTCCCTTCGCCAATAAAACGGGAAATAATTTTCCGGGTGCAATATTCATTTCGCTGCGCAAGGTGCGAATTGTGACGATCACCGATTTTAACCATTCTAATTCGGCTTCAGACGCAGCATTTTTTAATGCCGCTGTAAATTGCGGATACGGTTGCAGCATAATTGTTTTGTCATGAATACCTGCGAGTGGAGCCACACGTTGCCAAATTTCCTCCGTGATAAATGGCATGATCGGATGCAATAAACGTAAAATTGTTTCCAATACTGTGATCAATGTTGCACGTGTCCCATTTAATTCAGCGGGGGTACTTTCAGCCGAGGTTAAAATCGGTTTCGATAATTCTAAATACCAATCGCAAAATTCATTCCAAGTGAATTCATAAATTGCTTGCGCAAATAAATCAAACCGATAATCAGCGAGTGCATCATGCGCGGCTTGAATGGTCATTTGTAAGCGCGAAAGAATCCAACGATCTGGTAATGATTGAACGCCATCGGACTGAATTTCTTTTCCTTCCGTATTCATCAACACATAACGCGCTGCATTCCATAATTTATTACAAAAATTGCGGTAACCTTCTAAACGTCCCAAATCGAAACGAATTTCACGACCGTAAGAGGCCAACGCACAAAAGGTAAAACGCAATGCGTCAGTGCCGTAGGCTGCAATGCCTTCCGGAAATTCTTTACGCGTGGCTTTCTCAATTTTTTGCGCCATTGCCGGTTGCATTAATCCGTACGTGCGTTTTTGAATCAGTTCATCTAATGAAACGCCGTCAATTAAATCTAACGGATCTAATACATTGCCTTTCGATTTCGACATTTTTTGTCCGTGCGCGTCACGGATTAATCCGGTAATAAAAACTTGCTTGAAGGGAACTTGCCCAGTAAATTTCAGTCCCATCATGATCATGCGTGCGACCCAAAAGAAAATAATATCAAAACCCGTGACAAGCACATTGGTCGGATAAAAAGTTGTGAAATCTTTTGTGTTTTCAGGCCAGCCTAACGTTGAAAATGGCCATAATGCAGAGGAAAACCAGGTGTCTAACACATCGGTCTCTTGATGTAAGTGAATATGAGCATCCAATTGATGGCGTTGACGCACTTCTGACTCATCATGACCGACATAAATATTATTTTCTGCGTCATACCAAACGGGAATGCGATGTCCCCACCATAATTGTCGGCTGATACACCAATCTTCAATATTATTCAGCCACTGAAAATATGTTTTCGACCAATTATCTGGAATAAATTGAATGTCACCGTTTTCAACCGCGCGAATGGCGGGTTCTGCTAATGATTTCATTTTTAGAAACCATTGTTGCGTGAGATACGGTTCGATAATGACATCCGATTTTTCACCGCGCGGTACTTTTAAAATGTGACGCTCAACTTTTTCAATCAAGCCTAAAAATTCTAACTCTTTTAAAATTTGTTCGCGTGCAACAAAACGATCTAATCCGTGATACGCACTCGGCGCGTTTTCGTTGATGTGCGCATCCGGTGTGAAAATATTTATTAATGGAAGTGCGTGGCGTTGACCGATCGCATAATCATTAAAATCATGTGCGGGTGTGATTTTCACACATCCGCTACCAAATTCTTTTTCGACATAATCATCGGCAATGATCGGAATCGTGCGACTAGTGAGTGGCAATTGCACGTGTTTGCCAATTAAATGTTGATAACGTGTATCATCAGGATGTACGGCGATCGCGACATCACCCAACATGGTTTCAGGACGGGTGGTGGCGACGGTGACATGTCCGCTATCGTCAACGAGCGGATAACGAATATGCCATAACTTTCCTTCTTCTTCGTGATTTATCACTTCAAGATCAGAAATCGCGGTTAATAATTTTGGATCCCAATTTACAAGTCGCGTGCCGCGATAAATTAAACCTTCCTCATACAGACGAATAAATACTTCACGCACCGCACGCGTTAATTGTTCATCTAACGTAAAACGTTCGCGCGACCAATCCATCGAGGTGCCTAAGCGACGCGCTTGACGCGTAATCGTGCCGCCGGATTTTTCTTTCCATTCCCACACTTTTTTCACAAATGCTTCACGCCCCAAATCGTGACGGGTTTTACCTTCGAGTAATAGTTTGCGTTCCACCACCATTTGCGTGGCAATTCCCGCATGATCGGTGCCCGGTTGCCAAAGTGTGTTGTCACCTTGCATGCGATGATAACGAATCAACACATCCATGAGAGTATTTTGAAATCCATGTCCCATGTGCAAACTGCCGGTCACATTGGGCGGCGGCAACATAATGCAATACGGTTTTTGGTTGGGCTGGCGGGGTTGGAAATAATGATTTTTTTCCCAGGTGTCATACCAGCGTTGTTCGATGTCGTGTGGATGATATGTTTTTTCCATGATTTAATTTTCTATTGTTTGTAATTTGTGAGTATTAATTTCAAAACCTTGCGCGCGATAATAACGATAGCGCGCGCGTCCTTTTTCTTGTTGCTCGGTATCTGACGGAATCAGTTCGATGATACGTGAAAATTGCGTGTGACACGCGGGAACCTCGAGACCTAAATTCATTAAAATATCGCGATGATTGGTTGGTGTGGCATGAATACCAATTTGAATCGGTGGAGAAGGTTCAGGGCCTTCGCCAAATAAATTATGCGGTAAAAAACTATCGTCACGATACGTCCAGAGCATTTCATCTAATTGGTGTGCGTCGGTTTGATTTTCAGTGTGCACATAAATGCGATGCTGCATTTTGTAAGCTTTCTCAATCAGACGACAAGCGAAATGCAAACGTGCCAGGGGACTCGATTCGTTGAGAATGTAAAAATCAATTTTTGCCATGAGTTATATCTTACATCGTGTTAATAAAAATTGTGTGAGTAATGGCACAGGTCGACCGGTTGCATAACGATCATTACCACCCATCATCATCGCACCGGTTCCGGCAATATCTAAATGCGCCCAATGAAACTTTTTCGCGAAGCGCGATAAAAAACAACCCGCCGTAATCATACCCGCTGCACGTCCACCGACATTTGACATGTCTGCGAAAGGACTTTTTAATTGTTCCTGATATTCTTCCCAGAGCGGCATTTGCCAGGCGCGATCATGACTTTGTAGACCGGCACGCAACAATTCATCGGCCAGCGGTTGATGATTGCTAATCAAACCGGTTGCATGCTGACCCAAGGCAATCACGACTGCACCGGTTAACGTGGCAATATCAATCACCGTATCGGGTTTATAACGTTCAGCAAAGGTTAACGCATCACATAACACTAAACGACCCTCTGCATCGGTATTCATGATTTCAACGGTTTGACCCGATAACGTGGTCACGATGTCTTCGGGTTTGGTCGCCTCCCCACTCGGCATATTTTCTGCCGTGGCGAGAATTCCGATCAAATGAATCGGCAACTTTAATTCAGCCACTGTTTTGAGTGTCCCCAGCACTGTTGCCGCACCACACATATCGTATTTCATACCGATCATGCCATCGGCGGGTTTGAGTGAAATGCCGCCGGTATCAAACGTGATGCCTTTACCGACTAACACAATCGGCGCTTTCTTTTTTGTGCTGCCTTTGTATTCAACGCAAATTAATTTCGCATCTTGCGCACTGCCTTTTGCGACCGCGAGAAATGCGCCCATGCCTAATTTTTCCAGGTCGCGTTCTTCAAATACTTTTGTGCTAATCGAGGAATATTCCTTCGCCAGCGATTTTGCTTCGCGGGCTAAATAAGTTGGATTGCAAATATTGCTGGGCAAATTCCCCAAATTTTTGCTGAGCGCGACACCTTGAGCAATCGCCAATCCTTGCGTAATGGCTTTTTCGGCTGATTTTAGTGCTTTTTTATCATCAACGTAAAATGTGAGCTGTGACAAAGCGGACTGAGGCTCTTTATGCGTTTTAAAACGATCAAAGCGATACAGCGCATCGAAGGTGATTTCAACCATTTGTTTTACTTTCCAGGCAGTGTCTTGTTGTTCGACCGTAAGCTCTGCCAACGAAAGAATCGCTTTTGTGACCTTGCCCTGGGCTAATGTTTTAATACTGCTATAAACAATTTTACGAAAACTACTCGGCGAAAGCTCAGTTGTTTTGCCGAGACCTACTAATAAAACGCGTTCAATGGATAAATTTGGTAAATGATAAAGCATCAACGTTTGGCTGATTTTTCCCTGTATTTCACCTTTTTTTAAGATGTTGGTTAAATACCCCCGCGTGAGTTTGTCGAGTCTTTTAGCAGTTGGGGTAAAATCACCATTTTCATAAATGCCCACCACCAGGCAATCACTGGGTGATTTTTCTGGTAGAGTGGTTTCGATGCTAAATTTCATATTAGCTCCTTCGCGTCTTATTCAGTATAATAAGAAGCGATTTTATAAGAATGTGACTTCCTGCGAAAGCATTAATGATTATTTCTCGGTATTTGACAAAAGAAGTTTTTAACACACTGTTGGCGGTGACGTTTTTATTATTGCTGGTTTTCATGAGTCAGCAATTGGTGCGTTATTTAAGTTATGCCGCATCCGGTAAAATTGCGCCGACGATTTTATTACAAATTATCGGATTCGAAATTCCCAATTTGTTAGCCTTGCTGTTGCCGCTGGGATTGTTTTTGGGGATTATTTTGACCTATGGGCGCTTGTATGCGGATAATGAATTACGGGTGTTACATAGCTCAGGCTTGAGCATGCAACATCTCATGGGCATTACCTCAGTGCTGGCGGTGGGTGTCACGGTTGTCGTTACATTGTTTGTGTTTTGGATTAATCCGGCGATTGCACTCAATAAACAAAAAATGATGGCCAGTGGTTCAGTCGACAATTTGTTGGGGACGATCATGCCGGGTCGTTTTCAAGTGAGTAGTGATGGTAAACGAGTGGTATACGTCGAAAAAATTTCCCGTAATCACAAAGAAGCAAATAATATTTTTGTCGCGCAACAAGGAAAAAGTGCGTCCGACGAAATGACCACACCCTGGGTCGTGCTGTCTGCGACCAGCGGACGTCAAGTGGTTGATCCCGCTACGGAACAAAGTTTTGTGATTGCCGATGATGGTTATCGCTATTCAGGCGTGCCGGGGCAAAACAATTACAGCATTATTCAATTTAAACGTTATGCCATTCATTTGTCAGATGTCTCACTCAACACACAACGACAAATTGAAGAAGCGATTCCGACAACAAAATTATTCGCACAATATCACGATCCCGTCAGCGCCTCTGAATTGCAATGGCGTGTGGGGATTCCACTTTCGGCGTTGATTTTAGCGTTAATGGCGATTCCTTTAAGTCAAGTGAAGCCGCGTCAAAGTCGTTACGCAGCGTTGTTACCCGCGATTTTAATTTATGTGGTGTACATGAATTTATTATTTGCCGGGCGCAATTTAATCGAACAAAAAATGGTGTCAATTTATTTTGGTTTGTGGTGGGTCCATCTTTCCGCATTGCTGTTAGTGGTGACTTTACTCATGACTGCACGGATACGCACATGATTTCGATTTTACACCGATATATTGCAAAAACTGTGATTTTAGCCACGTTACTTGTGATGGTCGTGGTGATGGGTCTCACGTATTTTATTAATTTGTTGGGCGAATTAAGAGATATTGGTGTGGGCGATTATGGTTTTTGGCAAGCAGCCATGCATGCGTTGCTTGAACTGCCCTATACGGTTTACACATTTTTTCCCATGTTGGTCTTGTTAGGTGGTTTGTTGGGATTAAGCATTTTAGGCGCACATCACGAATTAATTATCATGCGCGTCTCCGGTGTATCGGTGCGAAAAATTATGCTCGCGGTTTTTAGTGCAGCGCTGATTTTAATTGTGATTGGCACGGTGATTGGTGAAGTGATTGCGCCACGCGCGCATTATCTCGCCGATCTGCATAAATCCACAGAGCAGAGTGGCGGCCAGACTGTCGTGACCGCCAGCGGTGTTTGGGTGCATGAAGGAAATAATTTCGTGCACATTCAGCGCGTCATGGCGCATAAACATTTAGAAGGTATTACGCGTTATGAGTTTGATCGGAATCATCGTTTGCTGGCGGCGTATTATGCCAAAGCGATGGATTATATTGATGGACATTGGGAATTATCGAATTTAGCGAAAACGACGTTTGCCGCGAATAGCGCGCGAAGTCAGCAAATAAGCAAAACGACTTGGGATCTGGTGCTGAATCCGAATGTGTTGAATGTTGGCATGATTGAGCCTGAGGAAATTCCGTTGACAAAATTAGTCAGTGTGACGCGTCACTTAGTCAATAATGGATTGCAAGCCGCTGAATTTCAATTTTCATTTTGGAAACGCGTGTTGCAGCCGTTGACAATTTTAGTGATGTTATTTCTTGCGATTCCCTTTGTTTTTACCGCACCGCGTTCGGTCAATTTAGGTTGGCAAATGGTGTTAGGCATTGTCGCGGGTTTTGTGTTTTATATTTTAGATTCGTTGTTGGGGCAGTTAAGTGTGGTGTATCAATTACCCCCGTTTTTTGCCGCATTATTCCCAATTGTGTTATTTGCGGGTGTCGGGTTAGTGCTGGCGCGAAAAATAAAATAATAATTGTTTGAGAGGGTGGGGTTATTTATACTGCATTTTTGTAAATGCAGAGAAAATTGTATGACAGATAAATATGACCCTAAACAAAAGCTGCTGTCAGTATCGATCTCTCCCAAACAACAATATTTATCAACAAGTAGGGATGTTACATTTAAGAAAGAAAAGTCGCCAAAGACGACGAACTTTACAATAATCATGGATTATGATTCTGATGAAGAACAACAATCTAAAAGGGCAAGATGTTGCTGCGCTGTGCAATAAAAAAATCAAATCAACTATTTTTATAAAATAATAAGAAAAATATGAATAATAGAAATATAGTACGAATAGAACGAATAGGAAGTGAAACAGATCATATGGCTGCGCTTCTTGTTGTAATTAATGGTGAGGCAAGGCTCGCGTTCAGCCGAGTTTTCCCGGCAATAAATAATAATGAAGGCTCGGTAACGAGTACGCTTACCATAACGCAAACTTTAGTAGCCGAACATAATGCCATTGGTTTGGATTTTTTACAGGGAGTTTTGGATGCGCTGATTCGTGAAGCAAAGAATCCAAATCCTAGGTTAGAGGATGATGCATCTAAAACAGCAAGATCTTTATTGGATGCCTCGCAAAATGAAGCGCCTGCATTTCAACCGAATGGTCAGCTGCAGCCGGCATTAGTACCAATAGCGCCGCGTCGTTAGAGCGTCGTCCCGGGGCTTGTCCGCGGGACGACGTATCTCAGCAGTGCGTCTGCGCGGGAATGACAGTATCTTGTTTTAAGTTTCAGTTAATTTCTTTTTCAACAATTCATTCAACTGTTGCGGATTCATTTTGCCACCCGATTCTTTCATCGCCTGTCCGACAAAAAAACCAAATAATTTATCTTTTCCGCCACGATACGCTGCCACTTGTTCAGGATGCGCATGAATAATTTTATCAATCAATGATTCAATCGCATGCGAATCGGTGACTTGTTTTAACCCTTGTTTTTCAATGATGTCATCGACATCGCCTTCTTGATTCCATAACGCTTCAAAAATGGTTTTTGCAATTTTGCCGGAAATGGTATTGTCGGCAATGCGTTGCACTAATTTACCGAGTTGTGTTGCGCTCACGGGGCTTTCCGTAATTTCACTGTTCGCTTTATTTAATGCGGCAGATAATTCACCCATTACCCAGTTCGCGGCGAGTTTTGGATGATTGCCGGATTCTTTCACGACTGTTTCAAAATAATCAGCGAGGGCACGACTGCTCACCATCACGGTGGCGTCATATTGATTTAACGCATATTGCTCCATAAAACGTTGACGTTTTTGTTGTGGTAATTCAGGTAATTGTGTTTTAACGCGTGCAATTTGTTCTTCCGAGATCACCAAGGTTAATAAATCAGGATCAGGGAAATAACGATAGTCATTCGCTTCTTCTTTGCTGCGCATCGGACGCGTTTCATTTTTATTCGGATCATATAAACGCGTTTCTTGAACTACTTTGCCACCTTGTTCAATCAAGGCAATTTGTCGTTCAATTTCATAATTAATTGCACGCTCAACAAAACGAAATGAATTTATATTTTTTAATTCGCAGCGTGTGCCGAGTTTGGCATCACCTTTGCGTCGTACCGACACATTCGCATCGCAACGAAATGAACCTTCTTGCATATTACCATCGCAAATTTCCAAATAACGCACTAACGAATGTAATGCTTTCAGATACGCGACGGCTTCTTTGGCAGAACGCAAATCCGGCTCAGACACAATTTCTAATAACGGCGTGCCGGCACGATTTAAATCGATGCCGGATTGTCCGTGAAAATCTTCATGCAACGATTTTCCCGCATCTTCTTCTAAGTGCGCACGCGTAATATTAATGCGTTTACTCGAACCATCTTCCAACATGATATCCAGATAACCTTTTAACACCACGGGTAATTCAAATTGACTGATTTGATAACCTTTCGGCAAATCCGGATAAAAATAATTTTTACGTGCGAAGACGGAGCGGGGTGCAATATTGGCGTTAACACCTAAACCGAGTTTAATCGCCATATTAACGGCGTCTTGATTTAATACGGGTAAAACACCAGGAAATCCGAGATCAATCGCACAAGCTTGGGTATTCGGTTCTGCACCGAATGCCGTGGATGCGCCGGAAAAAATTTTACTTTTTGTTGCGAGTTGGGCATGCACTTCAAGCCCAATAACTGTTTCCCATTCCATCTTAAAATCCCTCCGGTGTGCGTGTATGCCAATCGGTGACTTGTTGATATTGATGCGCGATATTTAATAATTTTGCTTCCGCAAAATAATTGCTAATCAATTGCATGCCGACGGGTAACTGTTGGGTGAAGCCCGCTGGAATGGAAATTCCAGGTAAACCGGCTAAATTCACTGCGATGGTGTAAATGTCAGATAAATACATGCTGACCGGATCATCAGTTTTTTCGCCAATTTTAAAGGCGGCGGTGGGCGTGGTGGGACCTAAAATGACATCCACTTTTTTAAATGCTTCATGAAAATCGCGACGAATCAAACCCCGAATTTTTTGCGCTTTTAAATAATACGCATCGTAATAACCGGCGGATAATGCATAGGTGCCAATCATGATACGACGTTTAACTTCATTGCCAAATCCTTCACTGCGCGTGCGTTTGTATAAATCTTCCAGATCGATCGGATCTTTGCAACGATAGCCATAACGTACGCCGTCATAGCGTGCCAGATTCGACGAACATTCGGCCGGTGCAATGACATAGTAAGCAGGAATCGATAACGATGTATTCGGTAAATGAATCTCATGAATGGTGGCGCCCATTTTTTTATATTCGTTGACAGCGGCTTCAATCAATTTTGCGATCGCGGGATCTAATCCTTCGCCAAAAAATTCTTTGGGTAAACCAATACGTAAACCCGCCATGGATTCGTTTAATGTTTTTGTATAATCGGGCACAGGTTGATCGGCGCTTGTTGAATCATATTCATCAAAACCCGCCATCGCATTTAACAACATCGCGATGTCTTCAGCACTGCGAGCAAAAAGCCCGCCTTGATCTAAACTCGAGGCAAAAGCAATCATCCCATAGCGTGAAACACGACCATACGTTGGTTTTAAACCACTCAGATTGCAAAGGGCCGCTGGTTGTCGAATGGAGCCGCCCGTGTCTGTGCCAGTGGCACCCGGAACTAAATTTGCGGCAACAGCAGCCGCTGAGCCACCTGAGGATCCACCCGGTACACGGGTTAAATCCCAGGGATTTTTGACGATGCCGTAATAACTATTTTCATTGGATGAACCCATCGCGAATTCATCCATGTTCGTTTTGCCTATTAAAACTGTACCGGCCGCTTTAAATTTTTTTGCCACGGTTGCGTCATAGGGCGAAATAAAATTATCTAACATTTTTGAACCGCAACTGGTTTTAATCCCCTCGGTGCAAAAAATATCTTTTTGTGCGATCGGAATGCCGGTTAACGGTCCTGCTTGATTTTTTTCACGCGCTGCATCGGCGCGTTTTGCATCTTGTAATGCGTGCTCTTCGGTCACAGTGATGAAGCTATTTAAATTTTTGTCGAACTGTTTGATACGCCCGAGAAAATACTCGGTGAGCTCTACACTGGAAATTTTTTTCGCGGCAAGGTCACGCGCTAATTCGGTAATGGTTTTGTAATGCATGGGGATTCCTATTCATCTTCAATGACTTTAGGCACTAAATAAAGACCGGCTTCAACGGCAGGTGCAATCGCTTGAAAAGCATCGCGTTGATTTGTTTCGCTCACGATGTCTTGACGCTCGCGCTGATTAAAATCCAGTGAATGCAGCACCGCATCCACGTGAGTGGTGTCGGCTTGATTCATCTGCTCGACAAAATTCAAAATGTTGGAAAGTTGTTTAGTATAAAGCGCAGTGTCGGTGTCAGAGAGATTCAGTCTCGCCAGATGCGCTATTTTTCTTATATCATCAGATGTCAGTGACATGGTGTCATCACTCCATTATCAAAACGTGCGATTATACTGGGATTTTTCAGCATTGTCTTTGTTATTTGGCATTAATATGACAGTTGGTTTTTGATCCTCGACGTATTCCGCAAAAGCAGGAATTAACTTATTTAAATATTTAAATTTTTTCTTGCAGAGGAGCAGCAATTTTTCGAGTTCAATATTTTCCTGCTTGAATAGTTGAGTATAACAGGACGTAAATGTTTGTTGTGCTTCAGGTGATGCCCGGGTAAGTTCATAGGCGATGTTATTGACACGCAATAGTAAAGTATCCAATTGTTCTGATCTATATTGGAGTTTTGCATTCATCGTCGAGATTTTTCTTCTCATTTTTTTAATGACACCTTGAACGATGCGATCCTCGTCAAACCATCGTTGCATTCTTTCAAACTGAGCTCGGTTCAAGTTTTTAACTGCTTGCAATTTAATATTATCAAATGCATTAATCTTTTCTTGTAATTGTTCTCGAATGAAAGAAAATATTGGGAATTGATTTGCATTGAGATCCGCGCTCATTCGGCTTAATTGAAGAATGTCCTCAGTGCTGATCAGAGGGTTGCTTTCGAATGTTTTTTGCTGATCAACTTTGCGAGGAATTTGTAACCTAAAAACATCGCCCAGTGGATTTTCTTCTGTGAGTAAAACCTTATACTGTTTTTTTGTATCATCCATTTTCACACAAGCAAGTTCGAAATCATGGATATGATCATCCAATGTCTCGGCTTCCTTGAATAAATCTTCAAAAAAAACCTCAATAGACCGAGTGTTGGTCAGGTCGGTGCCTATATTCCAATTGTCAGAAATGGCAATCGTCGTTGGACCTTTGTGCCGAAAAAAACGCATCATGGGTAATACCTAGCCAATTTAATTTAAGCACAAAATTTTAATGCTTTAACATTAAGAAAGAATTAAGAGCGATTTGTTTCTTTTTTATGGCCAGTTTATTTTTAATCTATTAGAATTCATTCATTACTGGGATTATTTAGGGAGAATTGCTCTCATGCTGAAAAAGTTGCGTGGTTATTTTTCGAACGATCTATCGATTGACTTGGGGACAGCGAATACGCTGATTTATGTGCGCGGCAAAGGAATCGTGTTAAACGAACCTTCGGTGGTGGCGATTCGTCAGACACCTGGCACGAGCAATGGACATAAACATGTGGCCGCGGTGGGTAGTGAAGCGAAGCTCATGTTAGGACGCACGCCTGGCAACATCACAGCCATTCGTCCAATGAAAGATGGCGTCATTGCAGATTTTTATGTGACAGAAAAAATGTTGCAACATTTCATTCACAAAGTGCATGAAAATCGTTTCTTGCGTCCAAGTCCGCGTGTATTAGTTTGTGTGCCCTGTGGTTCAACACAAGTGGAACGACGTGCGATTCGCGAATCAGCGATCAGTGCCGGCGCGCGCGAAGTTTTCTTACTTGAAGAACCGATGGCAGCTGCCATGGGTGCGGGGATGCCGGTGGATGAACCGCGTGGTTCGATGGTAGTGGATATTGGTGGTGGTACAACCGAAGTCGCCATTATTTCCTTGAGTGGTATTGTGTATTCAGCTTCGGTGCGTATTGGGGGTGATCGTTTTGATGAATCGATCGTGGGTTATGTCCGACGTAATTATGGCATCTTGATTGGTGAATCAACCGCCGAACGCATTAAACATGAAATTGGTTCAGCATATCCGGCGAATGAAATTCGTGAAATGGAAGTGCGTGGACGTAACTTAGCAGAAGGCATTCCGCGTAGTTTCACGCTCAATAGCAATGAAATTTTGGAAGCCTTACAAGAACCTTTATCTGGAATTTTAGGTGCCGTGCGCGCAGCGCTCGAACAAGCACCACCTGAACTCGCCTCCGACATTGCAGAGCGCGGCATGATCTTGACCGGTGGGGGTGCATTACTGCGTAACATCGATCGTTTATTTATGGAAGAAACGGGTTTGCCGGTGATTATTGCGGATGAACCGTTAACCTGCGTTGCACGCGGTGGTGGTAAAGCACTTGAAATGGTGGATACGGTGGGTATGGATTTTCTTTCTAAAGAATAATTAGGAGGAACACGCCATTAAATTTTTATTTGCCAAAGAATCCCAACCCGGATTGCGCATGTTTGTTTTGACGGCGCTTTCCATTGTTTTAATGGTATTGGATAAACGCGTCGATGCATTTATGGAAGTGCGTACCGCGTTATCAATGCCGATTGCGCCGCTGCAATACATGGTGAGTTGGCCGATAAAAATGATTAATAATGTTACAACGATTTTGAGTTCGCACGATCGTTTAATCAAAGAAAATTTGGATCTGAAAGCAGAGCAATTGTTACTGAAGGCGCAAATGCAACGCGTGCTGGCGCTCGAATCTGAAAATAATCAGTTGAAAGCATTACTACGTTCATCCACTGAAGTGCAAGGCAAAGTGTTAGTTGCTGCAGTCATGTCGATTGATACGGATCCGTTTGTCAATCAAATCACCCTAGATAAAGGTTCGCGCGATGGTTTGTTTATCGGCCAACCGGTGTTAGATGCCAATGGTGTGATGGGAAAAGTGATTCAAATCGGGCCGCTGACGAGTCGTGTGTTATTGATTAACGATCCGCATAGTGGAATTCCCGTGCAAGTCACGCGCAATGGCATGCGCTCGATTGCGGTGGGTGATGCGTACACGGGTAAATTGCGTTTAGCGTATGTGTCGCAAACAGCGGATATTAAAAAAGGCGATGTGCTGATTACGTCAGGATTAGGTGGACATTACCCAGAAGGTTATCCGGTTGGGCAAGTGACTTCGGTGACAAAAGATCCGGGGTTGCAGTTTATGACAATCATCATCGAACCCAGTGCTCGATTGGATCGGAGTCAGGAAGTTTTGTTGATATGGCCGAATAAAACGGTGCCGGCCCTTCGAGATGCGCTTCTGACAGCAGAACGGGGGAGGGGTAATTTAATAAGAGCCCCAGCACGAATAGAACGCAACACCGATATAAAGGGGT
>CAZOFA010000026.1:0-26000 GCA_964578975.1 uncultured Coxiellaceae bacterium | reverse complement strand
CCTTCCCCCGCGTCCCCCTCCCCCACTTCGCGCGCCCCACCCTCCGGGCCATGCCGCCCTTCCCAACCAAATCCAGTTTTGTTTCTAGGTCACTAAAACCTGGATTGCTTCGCTACGCTCGCAATGACGAGTTTAACGCAACGTCTCGCCCAACTTAAGCAACAGCTTCCGCAAATCCTTAAAATAATAAATCAACTGCGCCAGACAAACATAATCACGTTTCATATCCAGCAACTCTAAACTTAACGGCACCAATAGATGAAATTTTTTCTCAAGTTCATCGATATCTTTTTCTAAATTATTTTTTGTATTCGTTAATTTTTTCAATTGCAGCACACTGATAATCGCTGACAAATACTCATCAATACTTTCTTTACATGTCATGAGTGGCAACTGCAAATCATCCAACAACTCCTGATCATATTCATAACGCGCAAGATGATGCAGCGCGAATAACACCTCGCCGATTTGCTCAAACTTCATCAAAAAAAATCGGTACCCTTTTTGCAAACCACTATCAAAACCCAACTCATAAACCCACTCCGGCAATGACTGAAAATGTCTTTCCATATTCGCATTCCCCGTATTGCGATTATTATCAAATAATAACTCAATTGTGTCTCTGAAATACGCTTTATAGCAGAGCGCGAGCGGCAACACCGTCTGACGAAATTCAATATCCGCACGACGTGGAAAAATGATCACGTTAGCAACGATTCCAATTAGCGCACCGAGCAAAACATCGTGCATCGCCCAATAAAAAAATCTCATGGAAAAAACACACATGGATGCAATCAACACTAAAACAGCCACCAAAATAAATCGTTTTATTCCTTGCAGAAATGCATTCCCAATTTGGGTTTGCATCACATAAACTGTGGTTATCGGGAGCAAAAATCCTGTCGTCATGGCATAATAGTGATTAGCCAGCAGCGCACAAAAAAACGCGCAACACAGGCTTAATCCATAACGAAATTTATTATTGTTAAATAGCTTCATGACGCGTTAATTCCTGAAACAAATTTTGCAACACATCGCGCAACGCCAAAAGATCTTGGATGAAAAATAAAAAAACCATCGGCTCTTGCGAAACAATTTGCAATGTACTGCGATACAATTCTTCGAAACTCTCAATCACAGCGGTGAACTCGTCGAGCTTGATACTACCATTGGTTTTAAAAAAATTGGTTGCAAAAATTTTTTCAATTTCTTGCGACAATAATTTAAATTCATTTTTTGCGACTTCAAACGTGGAAAAATCATCCACATGAAGTTTTAATGTATTTAACGAAAAAATAATTTCATAAAGATCTTCGAGTAGATTTAAAAGATACGATTGATTTTCGATGCACCGACGAATTTTTTTCATCACATCAAATAATTTTTTGCGTACCGAATGAATTTTTGCTTCATATCGATCGCGTTGCTCCAAATAATCGCGCTGAATATAACAAATCAATATGCATTGTTGCAGTTGATTCAATTTGCGAAAATAATGTTTAATGTTTTTTTGCAATTTATTTCTCATGTATCAAACACCATTTGGCTTGAGTCCTTCTATTTGACTAACCTGTCAAACCCTCATAGAATTAACTATCTTCAACTTTTGGACGACATTGGATGTCTCAATTCACTTTGGCTTTTAGTGTATTCGGAAAACGTTATTTTTTCACGCCTAAATATACCCTCATTTCAATTTTAATTATTGCATTGCTACTTGGTTTGGGCTTTTGGCAATTACAGCAAGCAAAATCGAATATGAGTACTATCCAATTAATTAATAGCCGATTGGCGCTCGACCCGGTTAACCAGAATGCATTGGATCAAACGGCTGACTTGCGTTTTTACCCGATTCAACTGCAAGGGACATTTGATAATGATCACTCGATTTTATTGACGAACCGATATTTCAAAGGAACACGTGGTTATGAAGTTCTAACGCCGTTTAAAACCACTGATTCCTCCACCGAAATTTTAGTGAACCGCGGATGGATTCCACTGACGAATGCAAACACCCCGCCTGCAATTCAGCCCGTCACAGACACCGTTTCAATCACGGGTATTTTATTCAAGCCTTTGGATCATTACATGATTGGCGCGGATTTTAATGAAAACAATGTGACTTGGCCGCTTTATGCTAAGCGCGCTAATATCGCCAAATTATCCAATGTGCTCAAGACGGACTTGTATCCTTATCTTATTTTGTTAGGCCCCAGTAGCCCGTATGGCTTTACGCGGGAGTGGGCTTGGCTCACGAATAATTTTGCGCCCAATAAAGACATCGCACTGGCGCGACAATGGTTTATATTAGCTTTTCTCGCGATCGTGATTTTTTTATTCATCAACATTCATCGCATTGCATAGCCAGGCTTTAAATTTAGCTTTATAATCGACACTTTTTTGGTGGGCGAATAAATTTCATATGGTAAAATTATCAAGCGTATGGCTGCAATACTTGTATCCACAACATCTGTTAACTTATTTCACTGGCTGGTTGGCTGAGTGTCGCTGGAAGTGGTTTAAAAACTGGGCGATCAAACGTCTCATCAGAAAATATCATGTGAATATGGAAGAAGTGTTATCGACCAATCTTGAAGATTATCCCAATTTTAATAGTTTTTTTACCCGTCATTTGAAACCAGAAGCGCGCCCAATTGTGCAGGGCGATAAACAAATCGCGTGTCCAGTGGATGGTATCGTGAGTCAAGTGGGCGCCATTAATAACGATACATTGTTTCAAGCGAAAGGTATTGATTATAGCCTGACTGCATTACTGGGTGGTTTTAGTGATCTTGCGCGTGAATTTATCGATGGAAATTTTGTCACGATGTATCTTGCGCCGAAAGATTATCATCGTGTGCATATTCCTTTAGCGGGAAAATTGCGTGAAACAATTTACATTCCGGGTGATTTGTTTTCGGTGAATCCGGAAACCGTGGCAAATGTTCCTAATTTATTTACGCGTAATGAGCGCTTGGTTTGTTTATTTGATACGTCCGCTGGGACGATGGCGGTGATTCTGGTGGGTGCGATGTTAGTTGGTAATATACAAACGGTCTGGCCGATGCAGCGAGCGACTCGAAAAATCTCAAGAATCGCTTATTCCAATCAGATTGAGCTGACACGTGGAGATGAACTCGGTTTTTTTAAAATGGGATCGACAGTCGTTGTGTTGTTTGGTCGAAATCAAATGTCATGGCAGCCAACGTTTCAACCAAATTCGCAGATAAAATTCGGAATGGAAATGGGAAATTTGAATTAGAAAAAGAAAGGGGTAATCTTGCGATTACCCCTCCATTACCTACCCCGGGCATCCTGCCCATCTACCAAATCCTTGGCAGATTATCCTTTTGATAAGCACCGCTCCTAAAAGCGATTCCTAAAAAATTCGTCCGTGAACGTTTTTAATCATAACAAAAGAAAGTGCTAGTTTTGCTCTAGTAAAAAACAATTGTAAAAGAAAATCGCTAACCATCTTGCATTAAAAATTCTTTATTATTTAGTAGGTTATCCTAAATATTGGTCAAACACTGTCACCATTTAATAATCATTGGCTTACACCCATAATGGCAATTGGCTTATGCGAAACATAAATAAATTCTTATATGCTGGGTGCCTTCAACCAAAAGGAATTAAACAATGCCGCAGGATGAGTATTCGATTGAGAAAGAAAGAGCGATCACTTTTGGCAAAGTGATGGCAGCGATCCCAAAACTAGAACCAGAAGATGCGCGAAATCTACAGGAAGTTTTTTCGGATAATGAAACGAATAAACTTTATAGTGACCTCGTCCACCAGGGCAACGCTCCCAATGGGATAGAATTTTGCAGCCCGAGAATTGACGCATTAAGTCATCTTCACACTTTCACCGCTTCAGCAGAAACCCAAATAGACTTTGTCAGAAAAATTTTTTATTTATCGGCAGATCAACGTGAAAGATTAACCCTAGCACTGCGCACGCAGTTCAATCTGCCGCCTTTATTCGTTCGAGGTTATGTAGATAAGAAAAATTTCCCAAGCCTCGTTGCGAAAATTAACAGCCCCATTGATTTTCGTGAAGTAATGCAACAACTGTCAAAAGAGCAACGTGTCGAATTTTTTAAAAATACTGAACTCATTCGAAAATTAAAAGATCCAGCTTTTGTTAGCACGACAGATGATTTAATTAATACGTTATTTTATTTGAAATCGGTACAAATTAGAGAATTATGGTGCGATCATTTTTACGCTCTTATTAGTTCATGCGAAGCGTTTTTAAAAGTAAACCAAGCGCTTACGCTTGAAAAAAAATTACTTGTGCTATTTGGTGTTGTCAATTTAAATCCAGATAAATGGTGCGACATCATTAAGAATAGGAACGAATTAATCAAAATATTAAGTTTATTTCCTCCTCCTTATAATCCATTCGCGATGAAAATATGTCAGAGCTTAATTAAAAACAATCTTCTCACGCATGAAGATCTGGATGACACGAGACAATATGTGCATCGCTTTGACCGGTATTTGCTGCGCGAACAACTGGGTCCACGAGTAAGTAAAGAAACTTTTTTAAAAACTACACCGAACACTGGCGGTGGTGGAATGACGCGTATGGATGAGAATAAAACGGAATTTAGGCTGTGATCGTCGCGGGACGACGTAGAACCGATTAACCGGACAGTTGTGCACTTCGTTCAGGATGACGGGGTTGGTTTAAGTGGTAGAGTCGCGGAAACTGGTAAGGTATTTTCGCCAGAACAAACTTGATTTTGGCTGCCATTCAATCCATTTACTGAAGGACGTGGTGAAGAGGGATTATTCCATACCACTATGGTTTTTTCTTCAGCCGCTGGTTCTTCTTCTGCATATAAGTCTGTTTTTTGTCGTTGTAATGGCGATACTAAAAAACTGCCAAATAAATTTGATAATTTATTGGGATCTTCTGATTCTGATCTTTTTCTTTTTGTCATAGTATCCTCGTCCCTGGTATACAAATTGATACTTAGGCACAGCTTTGAAGGTAGAGGTCACTTTCCAATATAGGTTATCTTCTCGACTGTAACCTGGAGGAGAATAATACCATGAATACAAATTATTTCGAATTAGCTGCATTAACATCCACTGATCTCATTAAGTTAGAAGATAAGGTATACACCTATCGGATCATCGGAGAGAAGTTAGGGGCGGTTTATTGCCTCTATGAAGAAGGCTGGGAGCATATTAATATTAGACATACGAATGAAGAATTTTTGTATGTCATTGATGGGCATTTAAAAGCAGAATTTGGCGGTCAGCATTATGAATTGAAAAACGGTGATGCGATTTTAATTCCGTCGAATGAACCACATAGTTTTGTTGCGACGGAAACGACAAGAGCATTAGTGATGTTTGCGCCACCGATTACTAACGCAGAAGCGTTGCGGATAATGGAAGAAATCAAAAATAAAGCTTAACTATCACGGAGAAATGCATGCCAAAAAGAAATGCTGAATTAAGAAATTACTGTGATTTTGAGCTGACGATGGACATCATTGGCGGCAAATGGAAAGGGATTATTGTTCATCATCTTTTTAGCGGTAGTAAACGCTTTCTCGAATTGAAACGGATGATGCCGCAGATCACGCAACGCATGTTAACGTTACAGCTGCGTGAGCTAGAGAAAGATAATATTATTTCTCGCAAAGTTTATGCGGAAGTGCCGGCGCGGGTGGAATATTCATTGACGGAGATCGGTCGGAAATTAGAAACGGCGTTTGAAAAAATTAATGAGTGGGGGAAATTATATAAAAAGGGAATGAAATAAATTTTCCTACTCCCACTGATTTTCGTAAACGTGTCCGCGTGCGTGCCCGAGCCCGTCTTTTCTGCGCCAAAAAAAAGGGCTCGGGTACGTCACACGAAAAATCATCTAGCGCAATTTATCAATCGCAATTTTCTCTGCAATTTCATTCGTCGCACGATTTTCTTTTGCAGCGCGTTCAAACACATCCATCACGGTATAATAAATATTACTGACTTGCTCAACCGCCATTTTCACACTGCATTGATCATAAATCGCCGCAACATGAATTAATCCGCCTGCATTAATTAAAAAATCAGGCGCATATAAAATTCCGCGCTCTTGCAACAATACCCCATGATGTTGATGAGCCAGTTGATTATTTGCAGAACCGGCGACAATAGGCACGCGTAAACGTTTGATGGTGTTTAAATTTAAAATTGAACCCAATGCGCAAGGTGCAAATACATCCGCTTCAATATCGTAAATCATATCAGGTGGAACGACACTCGCGCCAAATTCAGCGACGCATCGATCTAACGCGTTTTGATTAATATCAGACATCGTCAAACGTGCGCCTAAAGCATGTAATTCTTTTGCTAAAAAATATCCGACATGGCCTGCGCCTTGAATGGCGACATGCACACCCTGAATATCATTACGACGATATTTAAATTTGATCGCCGCTTCAATTGCACGTCGCACACCGAATGCGGTTTGTGGAGAAGGATCACCATCAATGCCTGATTTTGTCGAGCCCGAGGTGACGTACGGTGTGCGCGTGCAAATCACATCCATGTCTTCACCCGTCGTACCACTATCAACCGCTGTGATATAACGTCCACCTAAATCATTGACAAAATCGCCGAATCTTTCAAAAAATAATTTTCGATCTTTAATTTTTTTGGGTTTAAGAATCACAGCTTTTCCACCACCGTGATTGAGATTACTGATCGCGGCTTTGATACTCATCATATAACCCAAACGCAGTGCATCTTCTAATGCAGCATCGGTGCTATCGTAGTGCACCAAACGACATCCGCCAATGGCGGGTCCACGTTTTAAATTATGTAAGGCAACAATCGCTTTGAGACCGGTTTCATGATCGAATTTAATATGCACTTCGCCGAAATTTAGAAAATCGGCATAACGGAAAAGTCCGTCTAAGGCGGTGTGATGAATTTTATGATTAAACGTCATCTGCTTCATTGCAACCTTCCTTACTGGTTCTCTTACACATTCCATAGTATCCCCACTAAAAAATTATTTTCCTTGTTTTTTTAACTTCCTTATCGCACGAATTTGTGCGACTGCTTCAGCCAGTTCTGCAGTCGCTTTCGCAAGATCCATTTCAGATGTTTTCTCTGCTAATAATTTCTCTGCATGTTCTTTTGCTTTGATGGCTTGCGCCTCATCAATATCGGTTGCACGTAATGCAGTATCCGCTAACACAGTCACCACAAAGGGTTGAACTTCTAACATCCCACTTGAGATGTAAAACACTTCTTCTTTGTCATCGGGTAATATAGCACGCACGTTACCTGGCTTGAGCGAAGTAATCAAGGGTGCATGACCTGGTGCAATACCTAATTCACCGAGCTCGCCGGTTACAAAAATCATTTTTGCGACACCCGAGAAAATTTCTTTCTCTGCACTCGCAATATCTAATCGCAATGTCACGCTCATACTTACACCTTAAAGCGTTTTCGCTTTTTCTACCGCTTCTTCAATCGTGCCAACCATATAAAATGCTTGTTCGGGTAAATGATCGTATTCACCTGCAACAATGCCTTTAAAACCACGAATCGTTTCTTTGATCGGAACATAACGACCGGGTGTGCCCGTAAAAACTTCGGCGACGAAAAACGGTTGTGACAAGAAGCGCATAATTTTGCGCGCACGCGTCACCGTGAGTTTGTCATCTTCTGATAATTCATCCATCCCTAAAATGGCAATGATATCTTTTAATTCTTTGTAACGTTGCAATGTTTTTTGTACGGAAAGCGCAACATCATAATGCTCTTGTCCGACAATTAATGGATCTAACTGTCGACTGGTTGAATCCAGCGGATCAATCGCCGGATAAATGCCTAATTCTGCAATTTGACGTGATAACACCACGGTTGCATCCAAGTGTGCGAATGTCGTGGCGGGTGACGGATCGGTTAAATCGTCGGCAGGCACGTAAACCGCTTGCACGGAAGTGATCGAACCTTTTTTGGTGGAGGTAATCCGTTCTTGCAACGTGCCCATTTCTTCCGCCAACGTCGGTTGATAGCCGACCGCCGATGGAATACGTCCCAACAATGCAGACACTTCAACACCCGCGAGTGTGTAACGATAAATATTATCGATGAACAACAACACATCGCGTCCTTCATCACGAAAACTTTCAGCCAGCGTCAATCCCGTTAAAGCAACACGTAAACGATTGCCGGGTGGTTCATTCATTTGGCCATAGACTAAAGATACTTTGTCTAACACTTTTGATTCTTTCATTTCGAGATAAAAATCATTTCCTTCACGTGTGCGTTCACCCACACCCGCGAAAACGGAATAACCACTGTGCTCGATCGCGATGTTACGAATTAATTCCATCATGTTGACGGTTTTGCCGACCCCAGCACCCCCGAACAATCCGACCTTACCACCTTTCGCAAATGGGCAAACCAGATCAATGACTTTAATCCCGGTTTCTAATAATTCTTCTGATGCAGCTTGCTCAGCAAAACTCGGTGCTTCACGATGAATCGGTAAATAGTGTTCTGATTCGATCGGGCCTGCTTCATCAATTGCATTCCCTAACACATCCATGATGCGACCCAAGGTTGGTTTTCCCACCGGAATTTCAATCGGTCCGCCGGTATTTTTCACATTCAAACCACGACGTAAACCATCTGTCACACCCATCGCAATCGTGCGCACGACACCGTCGCCTAATTGCTGCTGTACTTCCAGCACAATATTTTTTTCTTCGACTTTTAGTGCATCATACACTTTGGGCACTGCATCACGTGGAAATTCAACGTCAACAACAGCACCAATAATTTCAGCGACATGACCAACACTCATGATTCAACCTCTCTTTTATAAAACAGATGCACCCGCAACAATTTCCGTCAGCTCACGCGTAATCGCAGCTTGACGCGCTTTGTGAAACACTCTTCCCAAATCATCAATTAATTCGGATGCGTTTTCTGTCGCATTTTTCATTGCCACCATGCGAGCAGCTTGTTCACAGGCAATATTTTCAATGACACCCCGATACACTTGTGACTCAATGTAACGTCTCAACAATCGATCGAGTAACACACGCGCATTATCCGGTTCGTAAATATAATCCCAATAATGTTGTAATTTTTCATTACTGGATGGAACCACTGGCAAAATACGTTGAATGTGCGGCACTTGGTTCATGGTATTCATAAATTCATTCGAACAAAGATAAAGTGCATCAATTTTTTGTTCCAAATACGCATCCAACATGACTTTGACCACACCAATCAAATTCATTACGCTCGGCGCATCGCCTAAATGATTGGTATGTGCCAGCACATTACCACCAATGCGACGAAAAAATGCTTCGCCTTTACTACCAATCAAACACAAACTAATTTCCGCCGATTTTTCTTTCCATTGTTTAATTTGTTGGATCGCACTGCGTAATAAATTGGTATTCAACCCACCGCATAATCCACGATCGGTAGTGACGATAATAAAACCGACGCGTTTTATTTCTCGCTCATGCAGAAAAGGATGACGATATTCCGGGTGACCTTTTGCCAAATGCCCGATCACTTGCAGAATTTTTTTCGCATAAGGAATAGCATGTTGCATACGCTCTTGCGCTTTACGCATTTTACTGGCAGCCACCATTTCCATCGCACGCGTAATTTTTTGCGTGTTCTTGATGCTGCGAATTTTATTGCGTACCTCTTTCCCAACTGCCATGCATCACCTTAGTACGTTTTTTTGAAAGACTCAATTAAGTGACGAAGTGCTTTCACAATTTCATCATTGTAATCGCCCGATTTATTTATTTTTTCCATCAGCTCTGCATGATTATGACGTAACTCATTCAGTAGAGCGTGTTCGAAGTCAGTCACCTCATTCGCCGGCACATCATCCATATAACCTTGATCGACAGCAAACAACACTAACGCCATTTCTGCCACTGATAACGGATGATATTGTTTTTGTTTCATCACTTCAGTGATGCGCTTACCGCGTTCGAGTTGTTTACGCGTGGCTTCATCTAAATCAGAGGCAAATTGTGCGAATGCAGCGAGTTCTCGATATTGCGCTTGCGCAATACGAATGCCACCGACAATTTTTTTCATGATTTTTGTTTGTGCGGCGCCGCCTACGCGTGACACGGATAATCCAGCATTAATGGCAGGACGGATGCCTGCATTAAATAAATCTGTCTCTAAGAAAATTTGTCCGTCAGTAATCGAAATCACGTTGGTTGATACGAAGGCTGAAACGTCACCCGCTTGTGTTTCAATGATCGGCAATGCTGTCAGTGAACCGGTTTTTCCTTTCACTTTTCCTTTTGTGATTTTTTCGACGTATTCTGCATTGACGCGTGAAGCACGTTCTAATAATCGTGAATGTAAATAAAAAATATCGCCAGGATACGCTTCGCGTCCCGGTGGTCGACGCAACAATAAAGAAATTTGTCGATACGCCCAGGCTTGTTTGGTTAAATCATCGTAAATAATCAGTGCGTCTTCACCTTTATCACGAAAATATTCGCCCATCGCACAGCCTGCATACGGTGCAATGAATTGCAATGCAGCGGCTTCCGCGGCAGAGGCGACCACCACAATGGTATGTTCCAATGCGCCATGTTCTTCTAATTTACGCACCACCGATGCAACGGATGAGGCTTTTTGGCCGATCGCCACATAAATACATTTCACGCCGGTTCCACGTTGATTGATGATCGTATCAATCGCCACTGCAGTTTTACCCGTTTGACGATCGCCGATGATTAATTCACGTTGTCCACGGCCAATGGGCACCATCGAGTCAATGGATTTCAATCCGGTTTGTAATGGTTGTGAAACTGGTTGACGTGCAATCACTCCGGGTGCCACTTTTTCCACCGGTGATGTCATCGTTGTTTCGATTGGGCCTTTGCCATCAATCGGGTGACCTAACGCATTCACCACACGACCTAATAATGCTTCGCCCACAGGCACTTCAAGAATTCGTCCCGTGCATTTGGCAATTTGTCCTTCCGCCAGATGATCGGCACGACCTAACACCACCGCACCCACATAATCACGTTCAAGATTCATTGCCAAACCAAATGTATTGGCATCAAACTCAATCATTTCACCTTGCATCACATCTTGCAGTCCGTAAATACGCACAATGCCATCTTTCAAACTGACAATGGTGCCTTCGGTGCGAATTTCGGCGGCGATATTAAATTGTTTTATTCGCTGTTTGATTAACTCACTAATTTCCGATGGATTTAATTGCGTTTGTTGCATATATCGTTACCTTAAAATAGTTCCAGAAATAAATTCCAGCATTCGATTCAATTTACTTTGCACAGAACCATCAATCACGGTATCGCCCGCCGTAATCACGGCACCTCCCAACAACTTGGGATCTGTGCGGCATTCCAATGAAATTTGGCGCTGTAATCGTTTGGTGAGCGCTGCGATTAATTTTTGCTGATATTTTTGATCGAGATCGATCGCGGACACCACTTTCACCGTCAATGTTTTTTCTTGTTCTAAACGATATGCGCGAAATAATTCAGCAATCCCCGGCAATGTATTCAAGCGATGATTTTGCGTGAGTAAATGAATAAAATTAGTCATCTCTTGATTCATGTACTGCGCCAATACGCGACAATATAAATCGATAATTTGCGCTGACGTCACACGCGGATTTCTCAATAATCCTTGCACGGCTGCATCATTCGACACGAGTGCGGCTGCGTCCAAAAAAATTTCCCAAGCAGAGATCGCTTTTTTGTCGCTCGCAAATTCAAACGCGGCTATCGCATACGGGCGGGCTAAGCTTGTCATTTTTCCAGTCATCATAATTCAGCTGCAAACTCATCTAATAAGGCGACATTGGTCGAGTTATCTAAATTGCGTCGAATAATTTTTGTCGCACCTGCAATGGCAACATCGGCAAATTGTTTACGCAATGCTTGTTTCGCTTGGCTCACTTCGAGCGCAATTTCATCTTGCGCACGTTCGAGTATACGCTTTGCTTCAACACGCGCATCTTGTTTTGCTTCTTCAACTAATTGCGCGGAGCGTTTGTGTGCTTGATCGATAATTTGCGATGATTCCTGTTTTGCCGTACGAATGATGGTTAATGCTTTATGTTCAGCCTCGGCAAGTTCACGTTTGCTGCGTTCTGCGGCTTCAAGTCCCGCCGCAATTTTCTTTTCGCGCTCGAGCATTGCTTTGGTGATGGGCGGCCACACATATTTCATCGTGAACCAAACCAACACCACAAATGTGATGAGCTGGCCTAGTAAAGTTGCATTAATCTCCATGCTTTATCCTCGCTTATGGACTCACTTGTTGTTGCGCTGCCGCAAGCACGGCATTGGCTAATGGATTTTTGGAGGCGAACAACAAAAACAAACCCATCGCAATCGAGATAACCGCGAATGCGTCAACCAATCCTGCTACAATGAACATACGCACCATCAACATTGGTGATAATTCAGGTTGACGTGCAACCCCTTCTAAAAATTTTCCACCCAATACACCGAAACCAATTGCAGTACCGAGTGATGACAATCCAAGTAACAAACCAACAGCGACTGCCGTATACCCTTGGACTTGACCAATTATGCTTGCAATTTCCATGAGACCTCCCAATTATTTTAAAAATTTGTTAATGCGATTCATGCGCCATGCTTAAATACACTATTGTGAGCATCATGAAAATGAATGCTTGAATAGTAATAATTAAAATATGGAAAATCGCCCATATGCCACCGGGTAACCATTGCAACCACCAGGGCAGTAATGCAATTAAGATAAATATTAATTCGCCTGCAAACATATTGCCGAAAAGTCGCAGTGCTAACGTAAATGGTTTGGCCACTTCCTCAATCACGCGAAATGGAACATTCAAGAAAAAAAGATAAGGACCAAATGGTTTGGTTAAAATTTCTTTCCCCAGCGCGAATCCTTTGATCGTGACATTATAAAAAATAATTAATACAAACACGCCGACCGACATGGCAAATGTGGCATTCGGATCGGCCGTGGGCACATTTTTGAAATGCGTAAATCCTAATAATTCTAAAAGGCGCGGCAATAAATCGACGGGCAACAAATCCATCGCATTCATGCAAAAAATCCAGAGAAACACCACGAGTGAAAGAGGAGCGATCAATTGACTTTTACCATGATACGATTCATGCACGGTGTCTTGCACAAAGCCAACGACAATTTCCACAAAATTTTGTAATTTGCCGGGCACGTCCGACGTCATTTTAACGGCGATATAACGTAACAACACAGCCAGCGAAATACCAATTAGCAAAGAAACAAATAACGTGTCGAGATTGAATGACCAAAAAGTACTTCCACCCACTTGTGGATTTAAGTTTATAGTGAAATGTTCAAGGTGATGTTCAATATATTCACCTGATGTCATTACTTTTGCACTCACTCGTTTACTCCCTCAGCCAGCATAATCATTGATGCAATCCAAAATGCAATCACTGCACCCACAAAACCAATCAACACCGACAACAAATTAACTGGCAAATATTTCAAGATCAACACAAATAATATGCCACTCAGCAATAATTTGATGCTCTCACCTGCGACAAATAATAAGAGGAATCGTCTTGCCGCCCGAGCACCTTCTCGGTTAAACACTCGCCAAACAAATAGCAGTGTCGGAAACCAATAAGCCAGCCCTCCGAGCAAGGTTGATAACCCACTTTTCAACCCGCCAAACAAAAAGAGCACGAAAGCCAGACAAATTATCATAAGCAATTGCCAAAAAATAATTTGATACGCTTCCTTTTTACTTGATAATCCCGCCACAACGCTCGTCCTGCTTGATTTCCCGGTTCCGAGAATTCGGCCGAGTATAATGAGTTTTTATGGGTTGTGCAATGTAATACTATTCGGCCAATGGTGGACGCTTTGTATGTGTAATAAGCTTATTTTAACCGCTCGCCCTGAGGAGGCGCGAAGCGCCATCTCGAAGGGCATCTTAATAAAAATTTTTATGTCCTTCGAGACGGCCACTACGCGGCCTCCTCAGGACGAACGGGAAAATTTAGATTGACCAAAATTCTCAGGAGAGACGATGATGTAATTGCGACTCTATTGAAAAAACTCCAAAATCGCATCCAACTCGCTTAAATTGCCATAGCGGATCACCACTTGATTCCAGCAATAACTTGCTATTCATTAACCAAGGCGCAAATTAAATCAGGATTATTCTGAATACATTTTAGATAAGCACGACTGATCGTATCGGGTTTTCTTTTATGTTGCTCCCATTTCCGTAGTGTTTCTATGTTGATGTGATAAATAGCAGAAAATTCTTTCTGTGAAAGTTTGAGTTTTTTTCGCAATTTTCCTACATCAGGTGAGGTTTCAAGTGTCACAAAACCTTTCTTTTTTGCTTCTTTAAGCGCTTTAATTAAATCTTTACCTAGATTACTCATCATTGCTCCCGAATAGCTCGTCAATTAATTTACGTAGCTCTTTTTTTTCACCATCATCAATATTTTCTTTATCTGCTTTTTTAAATAGAGTTATTAATAAAACAATGTATTCACCATCATAATAATAGAGCACACGAAGACCACCGCGTTTACCGCCTCCCTTTCCTGTGATCCAACGTATTTTTCTAATTCCTCCTGTACCTGTGATCACCGCCCCTTTTTCAGGATAAAGCGCTAGCGTATCAATTAAGTTTTGTAATTGTTCTTGCGTCATGAGTTTTTGAGCTAGACGCATAAATTTAGGAGTGGCTTTAACCTTAACCATCATTAATTTCCTTCTATTATTATAGCACATAGCACCAGTAGTACAAGGTACCATTTAACCGTTCTAGAAAAGATCGTTTTCAGAATGAAAACTGATTAGCATTTGATCAGCTATAACTGCTGAATATTTTGATAAACGAAGAATAGGAAAAGCTTAGCGTGCCTATTTTTTTATTGAAAAAACTCCAAAATCGCATCCAACTCGCTTAAATTGCCATAGCGGATCACCACTTTGCCTTTTCCTTTGGCATTGCAACTAATTCCCACGGTTAATTTAAGTCGTGTCGATAAATCTTGTTGAAGACGTTGGATATCAGGATCAATTGATCGAGGAAGGGCGGGTAAATTTGGGATTTGCATGCGGCGCACTAAATCTTCTGCGTCACGCACCGACATGCCTTTTTCCACAATCATTTGTGCTGCATCGAGTTGCGAGGTTTCAGGCAAGGTTAACAAGGCACGTGCATGACCCATTTCAAGATCGCCATGCTCGAGCAAAGTTCTGATTTCATCGGGCAAGGATAATAAGCGCAATAAATTCGTGACACTGGCGCGTGATTTTCCGACTGCATCCGCCACTTGCTGATGTGTCATCGAAAATTCATTCAATAAACGTTGTAATGCGGCAGCTTCTTCAATCGGGGTTAAACTTTCGCGCTGAATATTTTCAATCAATGCAATTGCCACCGCCGCTTCATCCGGAATATCTTTGATGATCGCAGGAATTTCAGTTAACCCTGCCATTTGCGCGGCACGCCAACGTCGCTCACCCGCCACAATTTCATAACGACCACCCAACAAATGACGCACCACAATTGGTTGGATCACACCTTGAGCGCGAATGGAATTGGCTAAGTCTTCTAATGTATCGGGATTCATATCACGGCGCGGTTGATATTTGCCGCGTTGTATCACATTAACGGCTAACAGGCTTAATTTTTCCCTGGAATATTCATTCGTGTCACTGTATGCATTGGAACCTACCAATAAAGCATCAAGTGATTTTCCTAAACCGCGTTTCTTCGCCATGGTCTCATCCTGCTATGCTATGATTAACGTGATATCATATTAATGAATCATAACAACAAGCGCTAGAGCCTTTTTGCTATGTCGACCATCCGTGCTTTCTTCGCGATCGCCTTTCCTCTGTCTGTGCAGAATGAAATTCATCATGCCATACAAGTCTTGGAAGAGAATTTCCAGCAACACGTGCGCTTCACGCCAGCACAAAATTTACATGTCACCTTGCAATTTTTGAAAGAAGTGAAGCTTTCCGATCAAGAAAAAATATTGGCGGCCGTGCGTGATCAACTTGACTCGATTAAGCCATTTTATCTTGAATGGGGGGCGCTTGAGTTATTTCCGACGTCCACACATCCTAAACTGATTTCTATAAAAGTCGGTCCTCATGAAACATTAAATTCGCTAGCGCATTGCATTGGACAAGGCATTTTGGAAACCAATTACCCCATCGAAACAAGGCCTTTTCGTGGTCATTTAACGTTGGGACGTTTTATCGATAAGAAAAAAATATCCTTAGACAATATTCAGTTACCGCCGATTAAACCTTTTTTTGTCACCGAAATTACCCTGTTCCAAAGCAAAACCACCCCCGTTTATCAACCGTTGGGACAATTAAGCTTAGGCTAGAGATTCCAATCAATTGCGCGTAAAATCAGGGATTCTTTCGTACAACCAACCATTAGATAAAATTCATCATGACTAATTACGAGACTTATCACGTTATCAAAGATCCGGTACACAGTACGATGCAATTTAGCACGCACGAAGATAATTGGATTAAACCGTTTATCGATAGTCCGCATTTTCAACGCTTGCGTCACATTAAACAACTCGGCATGGGCGATTTGATTTTTCCGGGCAGCGTCCACACGCGTTTCAATCATTGTTTGGGGTGTTGTTTTACGGCCAGACAAATTGCGCATCAAGTGGGATTGGTGGAGGAAGAGCGACAACTGGTGATGATCGCCTGCTTGTTACATGACATTGGTCACGGCCCTTTTTCTCATACCTTTGAAGATGTGTTTCACAACAAACTCATTCGTCATGAAGCATGGACACCTTTTTTTCTGGCCGATTATCGGCGCGATAATTTTTTTAAAGCTTACAATGATCGTAATCCGCGACATCATTTGACGGAAGAAAAATTTATGCTGATTGAAAAAATGATTATGCATCAATCGCCAGTGAAACGCGTGTTAGCGGATATTGTGTCATCGCAACTTGATGCCGATCGTTTAGATTATTTATTACGTGACAGTCATTTTTGTGGCGTGGCGTATGGCGAATATGATTTTCGTTGGATGGTGAATTCAATGACGATTGTCCACTCAGACGAAGGTGAGCGCCTCGGTCTCACACACAAAGGGATCGGCGTCGTGGAACATTATCTGATGGCGCGCCGTTTGATGACACGCAACATTTATCATCATCCCAAAAAATTAGCCTTGGAATTTTTTCTCATTCAATTATTGCGTAGTCTCGCAAAAAATCTTGCGACATATGCGCCTTACGCGCCCATTAAATCCACACGTCTCGGAAAATTTTTACAAGCCGCGAATCGATTTAACCAAGACATTCTTTCAGCGACGCAACAAGACGCATTGATACAACATTTTCTCGAAGAAAATTATCAAAATTATAAAGAGCTGTGTGATTATGATGTGATTGCCATGATAAAAATGTTGGCGGAATCGAATGATACTCATGAGGCGTCAGAAATTGCCAAACGCTTGCATTATCGTCGCATGCCCAAAATCATTCGCCTTGATTCGATTGATATTATTATCGCGGAAAAAATGATTACTGAATTCAAAAAAACGCAGGCAAATAAAATCGCCACCTGGCAATTTGCTTTAATCAAAACACCGCATCAAGCCTATTCGGTGGATGCCGATCCGATTTTAATTGCCAATGCACAAGGTAAAGTGACCCCGCTCAATCAATTGTCGCTGATGATCAACGCCATTTCCGATAAATCAGAGCACACCGCCTTTTTGTGTATCGATCATGAAATCGCAACCCACCCCGATGTGGTTGCATTTGTCCATGAATTAACTGAACAGACAGTATATAATTCGTTCCATTAGAGTAATGAGTAGATTTTTATGACATTAAGTATTGTGATTTTAGCGGCTGGGCAAGGTAAACGGATGCATTCCGAACTTCCCAAAGTATTGCATACGTTGGCCGGAAAACCGTTGCTGGAACATGTCGTCCACACCGCGACAAAATTAGACCCGAAAATTAAACCATTTGTGGTATTCGGTCATGAAGGTGTGCGTGTGCGACGCACGCTTGCCGATTTACCAGTGACGTGGATTGAGCAAACAGAACAACTGGGCACGGGTCATGCGCTCCAACAAGTTTTACCACAGCTTCCGCAAACTGGACGCGTGTTGGTGCTGTATGGTGATGTTCCTCTGATTCGCGTCGAGACATTGAAAAGATTTATTATTGATACACCCGAATACGCGCTCGGCATCGTGACAGCAGAATTGCCTGATCCAACCGGATTTGGGCGCATTATTCGTAACAAACAAAATAAAATTACTGCGATCGTTGAAGAAAAAGAGACGACTGAAAAACAACGCAAGATTCAAGAAATTAACTCAGGCATTTATTTGATTCCCGTGAGTTACTTACACAAATGGTTACCTAAATTATCCAACCACAATGCGCAAAAAGAATTTTATTTAACCGATATTATTTCACTCGCCGTAAAAGATAAAATTTCTATTCACAGTATTGAGCCACAGTATTACGAAGAAATTTTAGGCGTGAATGATCGCTTGCAATTGGCGTGTTTGGAACGTTTTTATCAAGAACAAGTGGCTGAAAAATTCATGTTACAAGGTGTCACCTTGCGCGATCCACATCGTTTTGATGTGCGCGGGGATGTGACCATCGGACGTGATGTCGACATTGATATCAATGTCATTTTAGAAGGTCAAATCAAAATTGGTCATCGTTGCACAATTGGAGCGAATACAATATTACGCAATGTGCTGATAGGCGATGACGTGGAAATCAAAGCACATTCCATCATTGATGGCGCAGAAATTTCCAATGGTTGTGTCATCGGACCTTTTGCTCGCCTTCGCCCCGGCACCATTTTATCGGAAAAATCACATGTCGGTAATTTTGTGGAAATTAAAAATAGTTATGTCGGTGTGGAATCGAAAATAAATCATTTGAGTTATATTGGTGACAGTGACATTGGCAAACACGTTAACATTGGTGCCGGCACCATTACTTGCAATTATGATGGTGTGAATAAACATAAAACCACGATTGGTGATCATGCATTTATTGGTTCAAACACCGAATTGGTAGCACCCGTCACCATCGGTGAACGCGCAACGATTGGTGCAGGATCAACGATTACACGTGATGCGCCTGCACATCACCTCACGCTCGCGCGTGTTGAGCAACATACCATTGAACATTGGCAAAGACCCCAGAAAAAAGAAAAGGAATCTTAATTATGTGCGGCATCGTCGGTGCAGTTTCAGAACGCAACATCGAGAAAATTTTAATTAAAGGATTACAAAGTTTAGAATATCGCGGCTACGATTCAGCAGGCCTTGCCGTGCTCGATGACAAAAAACAGTTGCAACGTTTACGCACACAAGGAAAAGTTCGCGAACTCAATGCGTTACTGGAAAAATCTCATGTGCATGGCACAACGGGTATTGCACATACGCGTTGGGCAACTCATGGCGCGCCGTCAGAACAAAATGCACATCCACTTTTGTCGCATAATCAATTTGCGTTAGTGCACAATGGCATCATTGAAAATCATGACGTATTGCGGAAAAAATTATTGAAACTCGATTATCAATTTAGCTCTGAAACCGACACTGAAACCGTCGTGCATTTGTTGCATTTTCATTTTCAAAAGACTAATGATTTTTTAAAAGCGATTCAAAAAACGGTCGCTGAATTAGAAGGTGCTTATGCTCTCGGGATTATTTCCTCAAAACATCCCGGACATTTAATCGCCGTACGTCATGGTTGTCCACTTGTCATCGGACAAGGGATCGGTGAGAATTTTTTTGCGTCCGATGCCTTAGCTTTATCATCACTGACAAAACAAATTATTTATTTGGATGAAGGTGACATGGCGGATGTCACGCAAAATAATATTGATATATATGCAGAAAATATGAAATCTGTTGAGCGCAAATTACATAATTTAGAATTTGAATTTGATTCGGTGCAACGCGGTGACTATCGTCATTACATGATGAAAGAAATTTTCGAACAACCGAGCGCCATTAACGCCAATCTGGAAGGACGTATTACAAAAAACACCGTGCTGGATACCGCATTTGGCATGCATACGAAAGAATTATTTAAACGCGTGCAACACATTCAACTGGTGGCGTGTGGCACCAGTTATCATGCGGCCATGGTTGCGCGTTATTGGTTAGAAGCGTTGAGCGGCATTCCCTGTTCGGTTGAAATTGGTAGCGAATATCGTTATCGCAAAGCCGTTGTTCCACAAAATAGTTTATTTGTTTCAATCTCACAATCCGGTGAAACTGCTGACACACTTGCTGCATTACGTTTAGCAAAAAAATCAGGCTTTTTAAGCACGTTGGCGATTTGTAATGTACCGGAAAGTTCATTGGTACGTGAATCTGATTTTCATTTTATGACACGCGCGGGTGTTGAGATTGGTGTGGCATCGACAAAAGCATTTACCACGCAATTGACTGCGCTTTTATTGTTGACGATTGCGGTCGGGCGCGAACATCAATTGAAAGTGACTACCGAAAATAAATTAGTGAGTGAATTACATCATTTATCAGATGTCGTGACAAAAGCATTACAAATTAATGAGCCAATAGCATTGCTAGCACGCCAATTTATTGAAAAAAATCACGCGTTATTTTTAGGTCGCGGCATGCTTTACCCGATTGCACTGGAGGGTGCGCTTAAACTAAAAGAAATTTCCTATATTCACGCGGAAGGTTACCCCGCCGGCGAACTTAAACATGGACCGCTTGCGTTAGTCGATCGAAATATGCCAGTAATCGCTGTGGTTTCCAATAATGAATTGCTCGAAAAAATTAAATCAAATTTGCATGAAGTGCGCGCGCGTGGTGGGGAATTGTTTGTGTTTACCGATAGTAAAATTGAGTTGGATAAATCAGATAAAACCATTCACATGATTGAGATGCCTGCGGTTGATCCGATATTGGCACCGATTGTGTATACGATTCCGATGCAGTTACTCGCGTATCATGTGGCGGTATTGAAAGGCACGGATGTTGATCAGCCGCGCAATTTGGCAAAGTCAGTGACAGTGGAATAATGAAAAAAAATAACGACGAGGAATAAAATGAAAAAATTAAGATGCTATTTAGATTTTGATGGTACAGCGACTTCACTCGCTGGAGGCCCGGTTGTTTGTAGTATTGACTATCAACGATTACAAAAACAGACGGATTCAGAGGTAGACTATGATGCCGCAGATTTTATCGATTTTAATCAGATGGTAGAAAGAATAAAAAAATTCGATAAGCTCATGCAAGTAAAACCCGATTTTATTGAATTTCTCAAAAAATTCTCTGATGCTGATATTGTCATCGTCTCCAAAAATCGTAAAGAATATATTTTGGCGTCACTGGTGGCTGCGGGATTGGCAGATGAAATAATCCAAAAAATTACGATTTATGACGTAAAATCCATGCAAGGTAAGAACAAAGGATACATCGTTGCAGAACATGAAAATACGCATCCACCCGCTGATGTGATTGTGGTAGGTGACGATAATGGTTCTGACTTCACACGCATGACGAATGCATTAGCAAATTCAAGTGCTATCATCTTACCTTTTACAGGAAAAGCCGGGGAAATTAACTTTGATACCGTGACGAAAGATGTTAATCAACAATTACAATCTGTTAAAAAAACTCCAGATGAAAAATCAGAAACTTCTCACACAAACTCTTCTGTGCATGCAATCGATGAATTGCTCGCTTGTGAAAAAAAATATTTATTGAATACGGGTGATCAAGTACAAAAACATCTAGACAAGCATGAGATGGCTTTCGCACTACGGCCCTCCGCCTCACGAAGTCAGCAATATCTGGTCGCTTCGTGTCGTGTCGGAGACCAAAGATCTCAATATTGGTTACAAGCCACCGGTGAGAAAACACCTCGATTTATAATTTTGTTAAATGATAAATGGGAACCGATCGAAACAACTTTAGATACTTATTTTACTAGTATGTTAACAACCACTTTGCAACACATGCAAAAACAATCACAACACACTCTCGCACCTGGACAACCTTCTTAAATACACGAATGTGTGTCATGCCAGCATGCTTCTAGCTGGCATGACATAACTATTCGAAAAGATCTTCATTTTAATTTTCGTTAATAATGGTTTATACTTGGACACATTATAAATTTTTACTTACTTGAAAAAATCGAGGATCGTTTGCATGCTAACCAATCATATTTTAACCCCCATCCTAGATGTTAATGGTGACTCGGTCGATACAACTTTTCACATGCCCGATTACGGTGCGGCTGAATGCAAAAATAAGCATACTCCTGAGGCGGTGCAACAAGACACGGGGTCATCTGAAACATACAACGAAGACATTTGCGCTCACTTAACAACAATCGGCGGCGGACATCGTATTTGGACCGCCGTTCATTGTGTAAATGATCTGGAAAATGACGCAGGAAGTACTGCTTCTATTACATTTTTTAATGGTCGCACCCGCACCTTTAGCACGGCAACGGTTGGTGATAGTACCGCATTTGTAGCGCTCTACGATCTGCAAGGGAAGCCTATTGCTGTTTTTCGTCTACATGATCTTCACAATGCCCAGAATGAACGCGAAGAAAAACGTATTTTAGAAGCGGGTGGCGAATTTGAAAATGGCCGAGTGGATGGATTGCTCCTGGTTACGCATGCATTGGGCAATAAACACTTACGCTCTGCCGGTGTTAATGCGGATGCAACCATCAATTATTGGACTATCGAACAAATATGCAAAGTAAAGGGCATAGATCCTAAATTGGTCGGGAAAGTCCAGTTGATCGTCGCGAGCGACGGTCTCACAGAGATGGTAAAAAATGAAGATGGTAATAAAAATTACAACGAGAAGCTGGCACAAGAAAAGCATATTCTCGAAATATTAAAAAAACATAATCCTCAAGGTAATTTGTCTGAAGGTGACTTGGCTGCAACATTAGTGAATAGCGCCAAGCGTCCTCAATCGCGAGATAATTTGAGCGCAATCGTTCATACGCTCAGACAAAAAATTCTTTCTGCCGCAATTTTTGATGGGCATGGTCCAAATGGTGAAGTTGTCTCAACATTTGCGGCGCGCTGGATAGGATTACACATTCGACGACTCTGCGCGATGGATGAAAAACAATATAACCTGGAAGAATTTTCGGTCGCGAGACATCAGGAATGTTATGATTATGCGAACAAAGAAATAGAACAAAAATTTTTGCAGCAATGGCAAGCGGTGAAAGATGAAGTTGTTCAACCAATGTGTTTGGACACTCATGAACCTGTCGAAGAAAAATCATCTCCGATTAAAACTGAAGCAAGACAACAATTGGAACGCGTTTTAAAAGAATACTTACCCAATAAAGATTTATCGCATATCGCAAATAAAGAAAGACTTTTACCTTTTCTTAATAATCCAAATCTCACAGAGAGCATAAACGAATTGGCTGATGAAGCGCTGGAAAAAATTATTCGCTATTCAGACAGCTTTCAGCGCATGGTGTTCGATGCGAAGATACCTCTGCCTACGTTATTAAAATGCAGTGACGCAGATCTGCAACAACTATTTCAGCATGAATATGTTATCTATTACATGCGCAAAGCAAACTGGACATGGGAAGCAATATTAGGTGTTGTGTTTAACCCACATCCCGTCAATCATGAATTACTGCACCATCCATTAAGTATTCATTTGATTAATCGTGTGGAACCAGCGCTGTTGCAAACTATTCTTGTTGACGCGACTGGAGATCAGCGTAAAGAATTATATGACCATGCGTTGGAAATTCGCTGGATTATTGAAGATGTAATAGCCCAGTTGCCAGAAATAAACACAGCAGCGGAATTTTTGCTAAAGTGGTTTAATCAACCAAATGAGCAACGCGAAGAAATTTATAAAAAAATTCGGCTAGCTCAACCGTTTTTTGCGGCAAAATGCTTAGGGTTAGATTATAACGTTATTAATTCCCTAAATTTGCCTATGCTAGAAGAATTAAACCAAGCACATGCAAACACTATTCCCTTCCTTAATGCACTTAAAATGTCTTTTCCTGATTTTTTAACGCTTGAACCTAAAAAGATTGATTACCTCAATGAAAATTTAACAGAGCTCACTGAAATCCTCAGTTTTGAGCACTTTACTTGGCAGGATTTTTTAACTGTGCCAAAAGATTTTTTAACGATGAGTGAGATAAATTATTATCATGCCAATCAGTTAATTGAAAACAACAGTCTTGATAAAAAAACATATTTTGGTTATTCGTTAGAGCAACGTAAATTTATATCCGTAAATTACCACGCTATATTACAGCTTTTTAATTCGGATGAACAAAAATGTAAAACACTATTAGCGAATCCGTCTGCTGCGCTTTTAAATAAGCTCTGCAGAATAACAGAACCGAGCAGTCCAGTTTCAGTTGCAAATTCATATGCATCAACTTTTTCGCGTAGTAGCACACCACCGGACTCTCCGAAAAAATCCGAAGAAGCGACCGACACTTGCTGCAAGTGTTCGGTGTCATAAAAAATCACGCGAGGTAAATGGATGAACCTTAATACTGCAGAGATAAAAATTCCAATTCATGACATTCAACTGGATGGAATTTTAGTTTTTCCGCAAAAAGCGCAGAGCATTGTGTTGTTTGCACATGGGAGTGGTAGTAGTCGGTTGAGCGTGCGCAATCAGCAGGTGGCAAAAATTTTAAATCAAGCAAATATCGCGACATTGTTGTTTGATTTATTGGTAGCGCCGGAAGAAGAGATTGATGAGCGCACGCGTGAATATCGTTTTGATATCGAACTCTTGGCATCGCGTTTAGTGGGTGTGACGGATTGGGTTTTGCAACAACCGAATTTGGTGAATTTAACGGTTGGATATTTTGGCGCAAGCACGGGAGCAGGTGCGGCTCTGCAAGCGGCTGCAAAAAGACAAGATCGGATTAAAGCGATTGTGTCGCGGGGTGGACGGCCTGATTTAGCAGATGCAGCGCTTCTGCATGTGAAAGCGCCGACTTTGTTGATTGTGGGTGAACGCGATGAAGCGGTGATTGAAATGAATCAATCCGCGATGGAAAAAATGCGCTGTGTTAAGAAATTAGAAATTGTGCGTGGTGCGACGCATTTATTTGAAGAGGCTGGGACGTTGGATGTTGCGGCTGAGTTAGCGAAGCAGTGGTTTTTGAAATATCTTTAGTATATTACCCCTCACCCGCTGCGCTGCGCGCATCGACCTCTCCCACAAGGGGAGAGGTGATCATACTGTTTTTCACCTCTCCCCTTGTGGGAGAGGTCGGTGCGTTTTTTGCGACGGGTGAGGGGGCTAACGCAAATTGATAATCGTACTCAACAATTCCTGATCTGTTTGATGCATCAAATCTTTTTCTATGTTGTGATAAATTAATTTTTTCACATGCTTATTAATATGTTTTTGCAACAGCCCATTCATATGCGGCGCCGCAATGATAATTAATTTCTGATACGACTGATGATTTCTCCCTTCTTCTAAATTATTCGCAACTTCACGCGCAAATTTATCAATTTTAATTTCTTTAGGATCGGACGGTTGCGCATATGCGCCATGCGTCGAATGACTGGATTTGTAATGCCCCGGTTTATCAGAGGTTAACTCACGATCCGGTAATTTATTTTCCGGATGATTTAATTGTTTGATGGATTCAAATTTTTTATCTTTTTTAAGATAATTTAAAATTTTGCAACTATTTGAATCGAGTACAATAACCCAGATTTTTTCATGTGCATCCATGTGAATTCTCCTGCTCATAAGAAAATTATAACACAGGTCATTGTTACGCAAATGCAACTAACAACACCTTCACCCAGCGCATTTTTGTGCGGGCTTTGGGGGGGCCCGCGGCCCACGCCAGAGTAGTTAGGGCGTAAAAAAAAGGTTGTGGTGGGTGGGCAGCCCAGAGGGGAAGAAAAAGGCCGGC
>CAZOFA010000025.1:24545-26201 GCA_964578975.1 uncultured Coxiellaceae bacterium | reverse complement strand
GCTCGCCAAAATGTTCCTTCCCTCGTTGTTGAAAAGCATTCAGGACGTACGCCACATCCGCGTGCTCGTGGTGTTAGTATGCGAACGATGGAGCTATTTAGGCAGTGGGGACATATTGATGATTTATTGAAATATGAATTTCCGAAAGAGGCAATAAGGTTTCTTTGGTCAGAGTCGTTGCAAGGTAAGGAAGTGACTCGCGTTGAAATGAAAGGTTTAGAAAATTATACTCAGGGTCCTATTGGTGCTAGTTTTGTCACACAGGATTGTGTAGAAGAATATTTACATCATACTTTGCAGCATCATCACCAGGCAGAAATTCAATTTTCAAAGGAAATGATTTCTTTTGAAGAAAATGACACTGGTGTCACAGTAAAATTACTAGATCGAAAAAGCAATAAAGAAGAATTTGTATGCGCTCAATATCTCATAGCTGCTGACGGTGCGCATAGCGCTATACGCACGCAATTAAAAATTGAAATGGAAGGTCCTGACAATTTGGCGCGTTCTTGTAGCGTTTATTGTGAATTTGACATATCTCAATGGACTAAGCATCGACCTAGCGTCGGGTTTTTCTTTACCGATCCTAAGTTACTAGGCCGTTCTTTGTTTATGGCTTTCGGTAAAAATCGCTGGATAGTGGGCATGAATCTTAAGCCGGAGAATACAAAAGAAGATTTCACAGACGAATATTGTCTTAATGAGATCAGGCGCATTCTTGATCTGCCTAATCTTGAAATTAAAATTATAAATAAAAGTTTTTGGACAATGGCAGCACAAATTGCAAACCAATATCGCCATGGCAGAATTTTCTTAGTGGGTGATGCTGCGCATCGTTTACCTCCTACTGGTGGTTTGGGAATGAATACAGGTATTGCTGATGTGCATAATCTTGCTTGGAAGCTGGCATTTGTTATTAAAGCTAATGCCTCTGATGCTTTGCTAGATACCTATTATGATGAACGTGCACCTATTGCTAAACGCAATATTGAATGGAGCACCGAAAATGCTAAACGCTTTTTTGATATCTTTAAAGCAATTCAAACGGGTGATCATGAAACATTAAAAATAAAATTACATGAACAACAAAAAAATCTGAATTACGAAGGGTTGGATTTAGGTTTTATTTATCATTCAAATGCAGTGCACTCTGAGAATGATCAAGTGATGAGTGTGTTGCCTGATAAATATAACCCGACCACGTTACCGGGAAGTCGTGCGCCTTATTTGAAATTAATTCAGCAGGGAGAAATGATTTCAACGCTTGATTTGTTTGAAAAGGAATATGTTTTACTGATTGGCGCGGATGGACACGAATGGCAAACGGCGGCGTATGAATTAGGGGAATCATTTCCGCTTAAGAATTACAGAATTGCTGATGATGGTGATTTGATTGATCCGGATGATTTGTGGCATACCGTATATGAAATTTCTCCGACAGGCGCCGTGCTTATTCGTCCTGATGGACATGTGGCTTGGCGGAGTAAGAAAATGGTTGATGATCCGTTGGAGACGCTTAAAAAAAATATTTTGTAACGATACATGGCATTACTTGTCATTCCCGCCTTCGCGTGTGAGGCACCCCCTAACCCGGGAAATGAAACAACCAGGGGGCGGAAAAGATAATAAATTAAAAACACGCGGCGGGGAGAGCCA
>CAZOFA010000025.1:0-24535 GCA_964578975.1 uncultured Coxiellaceae bacterium | reverse complement strand
GAATCTATTCTGAGTGGATTCCCGCCTTCGCGGGAATGACACAGGATCGCGGGAATGACACAGGATCGCGGGAATGACACAGGATCGGGAATGACACGGGATGGCGGGAATGATACTGATTTTTTACATTTCCACTAATTGCATCCCTTCATCCGTGTAACGATTCCCGGCAATAGCTTCCGATTTAAAAAGCGTATCTAATTTATTAACATCTTCTTTGGTTAATTGAAAATTCATCGACGCCGTATTTTCTTCTAAATATTTTTTCTTTTTTGTGCCTGGAATGGGAATTAATCGCGGTGATTTGGCTAACACCCATGCTAAGGACAATTGTGCCGCCGTGCATTTTTTTTCTGTTGCAAGCAAAGCAAGTTCTTCAACCAATAATCTATTTTTCTCCGCATTCTCACCGGAAAAACGCGGTAAGATCGTGCGGAAATCGGTTTTTTCAAGCGTTGCAGCGGATGTAATGGTATGCGTCAAAAATCCTCGTCCCAATGGGCTGTATGGCACAAACGAAATATTTAATTTTTCACACAATGGAATCATTTCATCTTCAGGTTGTCTGACCCATAACGAATATTCGGATTGCACGGCGCTGATCGGATGAATGTGATGTGCTCTTTGTAAAGTTTGCGCATTCACTTCGGATAATCCAATAAAACGTATTTTACCGGCATGAACCAACTCCGCCATGGCACCCACCGTTTCTTCAATCGGAACATTTTTATCAACGCGGTGTAAATAAAATAAATCAATCACATCTGTGCCCAGTCGTTTTAAGCTCGCATCACACGCAGATTTAACATACGCCGGACTTCCATCGATCCCACCTAACGACTGACCACTCGGATCACGTACCACGCCAAATTTGGTGGCCAAAATAATTTGTGCACGATAATTTTTTAATGCTTTCCCTAACAGAATTTCATTTGCACCTTCACCATACACATCCGCGGTATCAAAAAAATTTATTCCAAGTTCAATTGCACGCTGTAATGTTTCTATCGATTCTTGCTCATTCGTCGCGCCATAAAATTCCGACATTCCCATACACCCTAATCCGACGGCGGACGCGCGCAAGTTGGTATTGCCTAATTGTCTTGTTTGCATGAAAAATCCTTTTAATTGGTAAATAAAGTATAAATGTTACGTTGATTTCAACTACTATATGACATTTTCCGTCAACTAAAAATAGATAGAATGACTTCATTACAGATCGGCAAGCGTATTTTTCCTATTAACATGATTCAAGGCCCTCTGGCGGGAATCAGTAGCGCGCCTTTTCGACGTTTAATTTGGCGTTACAGCAAGCCCGCATTTTCCTGCACCGAAATGATTTCATGTAAAACAATTTTGCATCAGCCAGAAAATTTTTTGCGACGCTTTGTGACCAAAGCCGTTGATGAAGGACCTGTGTGTTTTCAATTATCGAGCAATGATCCCGCGGAATTGGCGGAAGCCACGAAACGCGTGACGCAATGGGGTGCGGATTTAATTGATTTAAATTGTGGTTGTCCCGTGAATAAAATTCGCAGCAAAGGTGCGGGGTCGCGGCTTTTATCTGATCCAGAGAAACTTTATCAACTGATTTCAGCCATGAAACAAAATACGCATTTACCCGTCTCAATTAAAATTCGTGTTGATAGCAACAGTACTGATAAATTTAATCAACAAGTCGCGCATAGCGTGCGTGATGCAGGTGCTGATTTTTTAATTGTGCATGGACGTCATTGGACTCAGCACTATGAAACACTGTGTCAATATGATGATATTCAATTTTTTGTTGAAGCACTCCCAATTCCGGTGATTGGCAATGGCGATATTTTTTGTGTGGATTCGTTAAAGAAAATGCAAGCAACCGGTTGCGCGGGTGTAATGATTGCGCGTGCCAGTGTGGGGCAACCGTGGTTAATTAAAAAATTAATGGCGGAACTCAAGCACACGCATTTTACAGAACCCGCTTTGCAAGAAATTGGATTTATTTTTTCAGAGCATGTGATGACACTAGCCGAATTACTCAACAGCGAAAAACATGCTCTCTTGCACGCGCGAAAATTTGCAAAATATTACGGACGCCAAGTTTTAAATAAATCAGATTATCAGTCTGCAATCAATCACTGCGAAACGTTATGCGAATTTGAAAAAATCGTGACGCAATATTACTTCGATTTTGCCGATGAATCTTGTGTATGAACGGTCGAATGTACTGCATCAACTGTGGCATCCACGCTTTTAGCGGCTGGTTGTAATACGTTAGGAGACTTTGAAAATTTCTCAACCTTTGCATCAACCGACTCAACTGCTTGATCCGTTTTTTTCACGCTGTTTTGATTACATCCGACTAACAAAATACTTGCAATAAGACTCGCGATAACTACTTTTGACATATGCACTTTTCCACCACTTTAAAGGATGCATATTGTAAAACACTTAGTCTTGATCATCCAGTGAGCGAAATTAGCCTCTGATTTATATAGTAATTTTATTTCTGTCGGTCTAAAAGCTGCTTTTTTGTTTGAACGTGCAGTTGAAAAAAATCATCCACAAGCGATGGTTGCGTTAGGTCTTTGCTACGAACATGGCAAGGGCGTAAACAAAAATCCAGAACTCGCTGCTGAATTATATCAGCGCGCAGTAAACCTCAAGCATCCAACCGCCTATGTTAATTTAGGCTTTTGCTTCCAAAAAGGGATTGGTGTCGATATCGATGAAGCACGCGCGGTGGAATTATTTCAACTGGGGGCCGAACAAAAAAATCCAGAAGCTGAAATTCATTTAGGCTTTTGCTTACAACATGGCATTGGAATAGATAGCAATCAACAAGAAGCTGCACGTTTTTATCGTCGTGCAGCAGATCAAAATTATGCGCCCGGTCAAGTTTTTCTAGGGCGCTGTTATCAAAATGGCATTGGCGTACAACAAGATGATACAGAAGCGTTTCGTTTATATCGTCTTGCCGCAGAACAAAATAATTCAGCGGGTCTAACCTGTCTCGGTTATTGTTATGAAATTGGTATCGGTGTAGACAAAGATGTAGATGAAGCATTTCGTTTATATCAACTTGCCGCAGAACAAAATCATGCGGAAGCGCAATATCGATTAGGACAATGCTATCAAAATGGTGCTGGTGTCGAAAAAGATGGGCGAGAAGTTGTGCGCTTATTTCGTCTTGCAGCGGATCAAGGGCACGCAGAATCTCTAGCAAATCTCGCTTTTTTCTATCAAAAAGGAATGTATGGACTAGATCCAAATGAGCAAGAAGCTTCTAACTTGTATCGGCTAGCCGCTGAACAAGGCGATCGAATTGGACAATACAATTACGGTCGTTATCTTGAAAAAGCTAAGAACATGAATGAAGCTGCGCGCTTGTATAAACTCGCAGCTGCGCAAAATCATGCGCCCGCGCAACGCAGCTTAGGCTATTTTTATGAAAAAGGTTTAGGTGGAGTAACTCAAAATAACACAGAAGCTTTTAAATGTTATAAAGCCGCAGCCGCTCAAAATAATCCTGAAGCTATCTACAACGTGGCTTGTTGTTACCAAAATGGTGTTGGCGTAAAAAAAGATCTAAAACAAGCACACGATTGGTATCAAAAGGCAGCTGCACAAGGCCATAAAGCTTCGATGCGCTTTTTGGGAATGGGTGTCGTAGCTCCTGCGACTCAGGAAGTAAAAGAAATCATATCACCCGCAGACTTTGGACGAACGAGATCAACCGCAGCAATGTTTGAAAATAAAAATCAACCTGCAAATCCTGCCACGTTGAAGCCAGGCACAACTGCGATATCAAAAAAACAGAGATAAAAATATTTCTTGTAAATAAACAACTTAGTTTTATTTCTTAAGATTACCTTAAGAATTGTTGGGCATAATCTTACCGTTTTGTGAATGATTCAATTTAATTATTTTTTAACTTTGACAGGGAGATGGAACGTTATGTTAAGTACTTCACCAAAAGCAGCAGCCCAAGTAGACGCTAAAGCAGAATTGGAAACAAGAGTGGCAGAGGAATTAGTTAAGGTCAATAAAATAAAAAGAACACCAGACGGAACAGCAACTAACTTAGCAGTTGCACAACTCAGAGTCAATTTAGCAGATGAAGCAAGAAGTCAGGTTCCTAATAGCTTAGTTGATATATTTAAAGCGATTAAAATGGCTCCTGAACAATTAGATGTTGCTAAGCATGCGGCTAAACAACTACGGGTGAATGCAGAAATAAATGTTGGCGCTATACTATCTGGGAAAATTGGCGTTGCAGAAATAGAGAAAAGAGAAGAATCAAGATTCGCATTTGATAAAGAAGAAGCTCGAAAAGAAAGCGTCGAAAGAAAAGAAGCGCTTGAAGCTCAATGGGGAATCACTACACGAATCACTTCATTTCTGTACGCACAACCAGAAAAAATAACTGGAGACAAGTTACGAGTAAAAGCCCGTCAAGAAGCTGATGTATTGTTGACTGAAAGAGAAAAGCAAGCTAAACAAGCTCAACAAGATCTTGAGGCTTTTACGAAAACGAAACCTGCAAAAGCTGATCCAGTTTTTGACACTGAGCTGGCTAAAAAGACTAAAAAAGCTGAAGAGGCTAAAAGTGCATATGACAGACTGATAGCTGCCAAAGCCGCTTTTGAAAAAGCTGCTGCAGAAAAAGCTGCTGCTGCTCCTGCCGCACCCCAACCCGCTCCTTCACCACGTATATAAAAATCTGTGTCATAAGAAAAAGAAGGGTTAACACGACCCTTCTTTTTGGGATTTTTTATTAGGATAGGATCTATGCGTTTCAGTTCATATACATAACCCGAGTTCATCTTTATCCCCCGCCCAATGAGAAGTTGTTTGCGTTGTTTTACTAAAAATTCATAATTTATGGATTTTAAAATTGTTAGAATGATTAAACGAGATGAATTCTACATTATTTTTGGTCACATAAGGAACACTCGCATGAAAATTATTTTAATCAGTTTTATGACTGCAATGACGACACTGAATGTTTACGCTGATTCATTTCAATTATCGAGTTCTGATATACAGCCAGGAAAACAAATCAGTCAGTCGCAAGTACTCAATGAATATGGATGTCGGGGAGAAAATATTGCGCCGCAACTTGCTTGGAAAAATAGTCCGTCTGGTACACAAAGTTTTGCCGTGACGATGTATGATCCGGATGCGACAAATGGTTGGTGGCATTGGATTGTATTTAATATTCCATCCAATGTGAGTGCGCTTGAACAAAATCAATTACCCGCGGGTGCTATACAAAGTAAAAATGATTTTGGTCACGCACGGTATGACGGCCCTTGTCCGCCCGTGGGTGATAAACCTCATCATTATAGGGTGACGGTGTATGCTTTAAAAAATAAATTATCGCTAGATGAGAATGCATCGAGTGCATCCGTGGATAATGCAATCAAAAAAAATAAAATTGCAGAGGCAGAAATTATTGCGACCTATCATCGCTAAAGTAAACGTTCATATCGTCATTGCGAGCGCGAGCGAAGCAATCCAGGTTTTATTGTCATAGCCTAGAGCAATAAAACCTGGATTGCTTCGCGGAGTTTACCCCGGTATGCTTAAAGCCGGGGCTCGCAATGACGAATTCTCTGCTAAATGGTTAAGCTTCTTCTGCGCGATGGCGCAGGTTGATCGAGCGAATGATCAATCGTAGGTTGTGCTCGTTCTGCTTGCTGTTGTTCTTCATAACGTTGCACGCACAATGCAAATGGTCTTTTAGAATTTTTTATTCGTGTTACAACGTGTTCAAATAATTGAGCTTGTTCCTCAATTTTCAATGGGGGATTTGAAGTCACCCTCCCATCTTCATTCATTGTGATATTTACTATTGTTTTATTTATGTAAGGCAATCCATTTTCTTCAGAGATTTTACAAACACGGCTTTGGTATAAGAGATAAATTTCATTTTGAGTGAATGCAACATTCCATGTTTGAAGCGCATCGCCCACTCTGAATCGCTTATTAACTAAAAAATGTTCGGATGCATGCCCAAAGCTCAACTCAATTCTGTTTGCCGCATGTTCTTTAAAACCTATTCCATCTAAAATACATTCTTGTTTTGTTTTCAACTGCTCATACTCATCGTGGTAGTAAAGATCATGATGAAGGTAATGTAACAATCGTGATTTTAATAAATTTCTCGCCTGATAAAGTTTAAATAAATATTCTTTACAATCATTTAATGTGTGAAGTTGCTGTATTGGCATTGTGATGACTCGCGATCGACTTAGTTTTTTTGTAGCAGATAACAAAAATACTGCATTTTACCGTCTTTCAACATTTGGTAAACAGCAGAATCTTTCACCGCTGCCAAATCTCGCACGGCTCCATGAAGTAGCGTTGGGAAAATTGTAGTAATGTGTGAATCGCGTGTTGATGAGACTTGATCTAGTGCGCTCATAACTTGAGACGTTATTTCATTGCGTTTCAGTACCTGAAGTCCTGATGAATGGATGGTGTGATCTAATGTGGTTATTTGTGATGAGGGACGTAAATCACAAAAAGCCATATAACCATTGGGACGCAGTACGCGTTTTACTTCACCAAAAAATTTTTCCATGGAAGGATAACAGTGAGATGATTCAACATTCACAACCACATCCATGCTGTTGTCAGCAACAGGTAATGCATTGGCAACACCTTGCATCCACTGTCCATTGGAAAAATCATATTGACGTTGACACCAGGCAATGGCGATTTCAGATAAATCAATGCCGGTGTAGGAGCAAAGATTTTTATAACGTAATAAAAAAGAACCGCCGCCCCCACGTCCACATCCTACTTCGAGAATGTTTTTATTGTGTAAATCGATTTCTTTTACGACGTGATTATATAATTGGATAAAATAGCGGAAGGGTTCGTCTTGGGCTTGTAAGGGTAACCGGTCTTCTTTTTCATCATGATAACCGTAATTCATGAAGACAAATTTTCCGGTCTTGTCTTTTGTGGCGATTTTGTTGTAGAGCCAGTGCCATAATCGTTGGCGTAGATGAGAGGACGATTGAGTCAACGTGACGAAGATGGTGACGAGCCAGTTTGGTTTTTTGTTCATGATTTCCCCTCACCCGCCGTAAAAAACACGGCGACCTCTCCCACAAGGGGAGAGGTGAAAAACATAAATTACCTCTCCCCTTGTGGGAGAGGTCGGCGCGATTTTTGCGACGAGTGAGGGGTATTATCCCTACTCTTTATTACTATAATACTTCACACCAATCTTAATTCTTTCCCGATTATTTTGCACACGCCAACGATTAGTATCACGCAATGAAAACGCACACCCACAATATTCCTGCTGATAAAATTCTTCTTTCTTAGAAATTTCAATCATGCGTTGCGAACCGCCATCTTTACGCCAATTATACGTCCAATAAATCATGTCAGGATAATGCGTTGCCGCTTTCACGCCTGACGCATTAATTTGCTCCATGTTTTTCCAACGCGAAATACCGAGGGAACTACTGAACACTTGGAATCCATGCTCATGCGCATACAGCGCGCTGCGCTCAAAACGCATATCGAAACACATCGTGCAACGAATGCCGCGCTCCGGTTCTTGCTCCATTCCTTTTGCGCGGCGAAACCATTCATCACGATCGTAATCCCCATCAACAAACGGCACGTCATGTTTTTCTGCAAAACGAATATTTTCATTTTTGCGTAATTCGTATTCTTTCAGCGGGTGAATGTTGGGATTATAGAAAAAAATCGTGTATTCAATACCGGCTTTTAATAAATTTTCCATCACTTCTCCCGAGCAGGGCGCGCAACAGGAGTGCAATAAAAGTTTTTTTTCTTTATTGATTAATTGAGCTGCAATTGTATCGTTGGCTGGATTAATAGTCATAATGCCCGTCATCTTAATCAAAAATCCGGGCAAAATCCAGTTATGGAGATGCGGGTGACAGAGTGGGTATTACCTCAAATTCATCCTCAGGCTCGAGCGCTAATGTTGGGTCAGGGCGTCCTAATACTTTACAAATAGACTCTCTTTCTGCTTTTTTCAAAATAGGTTCGGGTAAACTTAATAGAACTTTCATCCAATTATCGAAGCGCTGTTGATCTTCAGGCGGCATACAAGCATACAATTTTTGCTGCCCTTCTTGCGGCGTTGTTATGTCCATGACATTCACGCCAGAGGCTGCCGTATAGATTTTGTTGAACATGCGTGAATAAAGACCAAAACTGATTCGAGTCAATAGATCTTCTGAAGTGCTCATGAGTTTAAATATTTTAGTACCTAACTGAGATGGATCACCACCGTATAAATAAAGCGTCATATACGCAGGGGGAATAACAAGACCTGCAGGGCCTGCAGGCAATAGTGCTACTTGGGCACCAAAAAACATTAGCCCAAACGAGGCAACTTGTTTTATGGATTTGTATACTGTCATCTCATTGGAAAATTCATCTACTGCTTCCGGTTCTAATTCGTCACGAAATTTCTGCAGCTCAACATCTAATGCACCAAACTTCTCTGGCAATTCGGGGCTGTCCAGCAGATCAGATAATTCTCCCAACAAATCAATTCGATTTTCTAAGGTCAGTTCGGATGGGTGTGCTACTTTGAGAAACGCGATAATGAGTTGATAAAGTTTGCTACCGGGCGTGAAGAAAGTACCTTTGGGATCTGAATGTTTATACTGAGCCGCGATATGCATCGCGACAAATAAGAGTAATCCGAGACGAATTTTTGTTTCTTCTGGATGATTATTACATTTATCATCCACAAATTGGATAAAGTCGATGAGTAACTGTCGATCCTTATTATCTGGATCGGTGGTTAACTCTCGATACATTTGTGGTATTTTTTTAAAAAAATCACGCAAGACGTCGAGCGTTCCGACGGCTGAGGTTATTTCATTTATTTTCAAATCAGTCTTAACAATTTCTCGGAGCGCTTTTACAGTCATTGTTTCGAATTCTTTTTTATTATAATCATTAGCGTAACCAGGAATCCTGATATCCACAAATTCTGTTTTTACATACTTATAAAGTTCTACCAGATGAATAAGACTTTGATCATGTTCTATATCATCCGATTGAATGCCTTCCTGGGAAAAGATGTTCGTTAAATTAGGCTCTTCGTTTACGATCGCAAACACCAAAAGTCCTCTCGCCGCTTCTAAATGCTTTTCATCTTGCGTTAATTGAGAAAGCAATTGCCCGAATGCATAATCATTGGGAGAAAAATAATTGGGTGAACCTTTTTCAATTTTTATTGCAATTTTTTTTAAGGTTTCCAGGGAAATATTGAAGTACGACATAACAAATCCTTTGAATGAAAAATTCCATTGAGGTGAGAAAGATTAGCACAGGATTTCTTAAGGAATTCTTAAGTCGAATAAACAAAAAAATTACCCCACGTCATTCATCACGTGGGGTAAATGGAGTTGACTACGTAATCTTTAAATATTTGCAACTTCCGCAATGGATTTTTTATCGGCACCACATTGAATACCCACTTGGGCAAATGCAATTGATAAAGGAGCAGTCGTAAATCCACGCGCTTGAGCTGCAGTTAATATGCCGCAAGCGCCAGAATTAAACGTGCTGCTTGGAGTCCAATATGTGGTATTTGCATCCAACATGGTTTGATAGCCCATGTGAATCGTCCAGTTCGGTGATGTGCTAATTAAATAAAATAACCTATTATAAACGCCACTGGAAAGATGTGGATCCATGCCAGGTACATATTTAGCCGCATTGCCAATCGAACGATTATCCAACTCTGGATTGTAAAAATAACGCATTGGTTTACCTGACTTAGCAATGCTTTGGCCAGTTGTCCAATCCGTACCATTCCAATACCATTTGAAGCCAAGATCTTCACGTACAAAGCTATTAATTGCCAACCCTGTCATATCAGAAAATGCTTCATTCATACCGCCTGATTGATTGGTGTAGTTTAAGTTTGAATATCTATCTGTCACTAAGTGGCCAAACTCATGCGCGACAACATCACCTTCCGTCATGGCCGAAAACAATGTTGCACCATTACCGAATATGATTTGTGGAGGACCGATCACATGCATACCCATCATACATCTTGCACTGCAGGCAAAAGCATTATCGTAATCCGGTTTATGGGTAAATACACGTATCGGGTAAGGTCCATTCATGAGTGTTTGCAGACCATACTGCGTTTTCAACATCACCATCGTTTGCTTAATGAAGTAAGTCGCATCACCCACTGGAGAGACGCCATCATTGGCGGGTGCCGTGCCATTGTCAGTTAAAATTGGTAAATTGCAATAATAAGTGTAAGGGTGAGATTCATTCTGGTAGGACACGGGCACTGAAGGAGTTGAACTATTTCTTAAATTAATTACACGGTATTGATAAGCAGCATTATCAAATGTACATATATTATTGCCTACTTCTGTCGCATCTAACATACCTAACGAATTAAGACCGAGTTGAGAATTACCAAATTGATATCTTCCAGGGCGATATGGCAATCGCGTGATAGTGACACCACCCACTCCTTGACCTGTTTCAAGATTAGGTAAGTTATTCCATTCTTGTAAGATTTTTCCAGTATTGGCATCGATGATGAAAGATGGCATGGTCGGCCCATTCGCGGTGTTTTGCCCATAGGAAGCATGATAAGCCAAGGTTGCTTTTTTCGAGATGTTTTCATCAAAGAAAATAATTTTTTCAACAAACACGCCAGCGATTGATGAATTCTTTCCTAGTGCGATTTTTTCGACTTGTTCAACCGATAATTTTCCTTTTAAGTCTTTTACATCTTTTTCAATCCCGCTCACCAAATCACCGGTCACCGCGGTTCCTTTATTCGACATATGATAAATAATTTGCATTCCCCAAACCGGCACGCCTTGGTAATACTGATCATAGCGTGCATGACTTTTTTGCATATTATCAACAAATCCAGAAGAAAATTGAAATGTGTTGAGCGTGTTGTTGTCGGCACTCAGATTAACAGGTATACGCACACCTTTGGGAACAGGGGTTGTTTGAATCAACGAGAATTTTTTTAGTAATGCAGTGTAACCATCCATTTCCCCCCAAAGCATTTGTTGTTGCGCTGCATAACTCACAGTCCACGGGGATAAACATGCACTTAACGCAATTCCTTGTAATAACTTTCTCAGCTTCCAATGCTTCATATTATTTCTCCATTGAATGATAAAGTTTTTAATGAATTACTCTATAAGCGATTTCTCCATCGAGTGAGGACATACTTGAGATACAAAATTACTGTAGCGTAATAAAAAGGAAAAAAATAGAATTTACCGCCGGTGTTGGTTCAATATAGCTCTATTTGGTGGTAGTTGCTGATAAAACTATAATGGTTTTTACTGATTTAGTTATCCAATCTATGAATAAAACACCTGGTTACCCCTAACTAGACACCGTCATTGCGAGCGTAGCCCCGTCATTGCGAGCGTAGCGAAGCAATCCAGGTTTTGCGTGTCGGTCAAAAACCTGGATTGCATCGCTACGCTCGCAATGACGGGGCTATGCTCGCAATGACGGCTTTCAGCTATTTAAAAAATGTCACCTTCCCCGTCGATAAATCATGCATAGCACCCACAATCATGACTTGTTTGTTCTCGATTAATTTTTTAATAATCGGACTCTTTTCTTTTATTTGCTGCATCATGTTCAGCACATTTTGTTTTGCAATTGCATTCACAACCTTACCATCATCACAATTCAGTGAATCCGAATGTAAATCTTTTTCGACTGTTTGTGCGGCCGGATGAATTTTATCGAGCAATGCAGTTAAATTGCCGAGTTTGGTTTCAGTGCATGCCCCTTTGACAGCACCACACGCAGTATGCCCCATCACAACAATAATGTGCGCGCCCATCACTTGGGTGGCGAATTCCATCCCCCCTAATTGATCGGTATCCACAACATTTCCTGCGACGCGTCCAGAATAAATATCTCCTAACCCTTGATCGAAAATAAGTTCTGCGGAACCGCGCGAGTCAATGCAACTTAACACAAAAGCAAACGCGTGTTGGCCTTGATGCGTAAGTTTTGCTTGTTGGAGAAAATCGCGATTTTTCATATTTCCACTGACAAAACGTGCATTTCCTTCTTCCAGCATTTTCAAGGCTGAATCCGGTGTGATGAGTTGCAATTTTTCTTTTGATTGCGTGTAAGTTGCGGCGTCTTGAGCGTAAACATGAGCGCTCCCAAAAAATAAGCTGCCCAATACAACGGATAAGGTAAGAATCCTTTTCATCATAGTAAATTCCATTTATAAATGTTGACCGAACAAATATAAAACATCACACAACATAATTCAATCATCTAATACTTTTCTTAATTTTTTCTTCTGAGCCTGTTTATGCTTCTCATTTAATATTTTTTCCTTCGCCTTTTTGGAACGTTTTTTCTTTTGCTTTTTTATTTTATGAATTAATTTTTGCTTTTCACTTCTTTCTTTATGGATCAAAAAATCAATTTTTTCACATAACAGTTTGCGCGCATAATAACGATTATCCTCACGTGAACGACTGTACTGACACTTGATCAAAATGCCCGTTGGGCGATGTTTAAGAAAAACCGTTGATTGTGTTTTATGTAAGTTTTGCCCGCCGTGACCCGACCCTAGAATGAATTTTTCATCCAAATCAGACTCTACAATCTGAAGTTGCTGCATTTTAAAACGAATTTGTTCCCACCTTTTCTGTCTAATCATGTTCACTATCCTACCACTTCTGTTCGATCAATTAGTATATAATTAAAGTAAAGGATATTCTGCATGAAACAATTGCTATCAGTATGCTTAAGTCTAATGTGTGTGCTCTTTGTCGAACAAGCACTCGCAGCCAAACTCAGTTGGAATGAGTGGGTTTTGCAATTAAAAAAAGAAGCGATCGAGCAAGGCATTGATGAAAATTTATTTGATCGTGTTTTTGCAACCATTCCAGGACCTAATCCCCAAGTACTCCATTTGAATCACACTCAACCTGAACATCGCATTACATTTTTTCAATACCGCGATACACGTGCTGGAAAATATAAAATATTTTTGGGACGCCGCGAATTGCAAAAGCACCGCACCTTATTACAAAATGTAGGAAGAGATTTTAAAGTCGATCCTTGTTTTATTGTCGCATTATGGGGAATGGAAAGTGATTATGGTCATGTGACGGGAAATTTCCCCGTCATCAAATCCCTCGCCACCCTCGCGTATGAATCAAATCGTAGCGCGCGTTTTCGCAAAGAATTATTGCTCGCGTTACAAATTGTGAATAGCAAACAAATTAGTTTGGCGAAATTCAAAGGTGAATGGGCGGGCGCCTCTGGACAACCACAATTTTTACCCTCCAGTTGGTTTAAATACGCTGTTGATTATGATCATGATGGACGCAAAGATATTTGGACCAGTTATCCCGATGTTTTTGCTTCAATTGCAAATTATCTCGCGAAAAATGGTTGGCGCTTAGATGAACCGTGGGCGATCGTGGTCAAATTACCAGATCATTTTAATCAACACTTCATCGGCAAAGATACACAACGACTGGTGAAACAATGGAACAAACTCGGCGTGCGCACACAGTCAGGTGCGTCACTTCCCCATCAGGATTTGTCTGCATCCATCGTACAACCGGATGGCGGCCCTACTTTTTTAATCTTTGATAATTTTAGAACTTTGCTCAGTTACAACAATTCGATTTATTATGCTGGAACAGTGGGGTATATGGCAGATCGGATTTGTCAAAAATAAAAACCTGGATCAATTATGTCGTAACCAGATTTTTGTGGCGTGTCATTCCCGCGCAGGCGGGAATCTATTTATATTTTATCACGATGGATTCCCGCCTGCGCGGGAATGACACGATAAACAAAGTTCAAAGTCGCAATGACGGTATATCATTTCTTGATGTATTTAACATTCGGGAGATCTTTGAAGTCAGCATCTTGAGACCAGATCGTTGCATGATAAGTTAATCCTGTTGCAAGTATAATGCTGTCTGCTAAAGGAATTTTATATTGCACCCCTAATTTTGCTGCATTCAACGATAACTCAAGATTTAAATCGATAATGGTACTTTGCATCATGCAATGAATAATTTCAAAAGCCTGTTTTTCATCTCGTTGTCTTAAAACATGTTTAAAAACTTCTAGAATAGAAATACTGGGAACAATTAAATTTTTTGTACTTTCAATGGCAGGTGCAAAAAAACGCGCATTCTTTGCATCTGCAAAATACTCAAGCCATCCCGATGAATCCACCACATTTTTCATAATCTATCTTTATCCCGATCAATTGTTGTATCCATTTCCTTAAGAAATCCGCGCATTTTTTTAATGTTTTTAACGGGAACAAATTCCAGGCGATTTTGGTAATGGAATACTTGTAATTTTTCCCCTGGAACTAAATTCAGTAGCTCTCGAATTTCTTTAGGGATAACAACTTGATATTTAGGCGAAATAGTAACAGTTTGCATAACATAACCTCATCGATCATCATTTGGTATTACATAATTATAATCGATTATTTTATCTAAATAAACACATTCGCACCCTCTTTCTGGTATATAATTTATACATGCATACACTTAGCATGTCTGAAATAGGGTAACTCTATGAAATCAGGCGACATTAATAAAAAAGAACGGCTTCACAAAAAACTCAGTGAACTGAGAGCGCAAAAATCTCTCGACGTCTTATTAACCAAACTGCGGGATCATTATCCCACTTATAACAACCGAGAATGGGAAAAAATTACTAATGACTTGGATGCGCAATATCAACAAGCTTTTCATAACCTTAATGATGCAACGTTAACAGCCTTTGAAGTTTATGTGACGAATCTAAAAAAGAAATTAGCTCAAACGTATGAAGATGCAAAGTTTAATGTAGAATTTCAACCCCTGGTGAAAACGCTAAACATGGAATTGCCGGATTTGCTCGCTGGGAAAAGTCTTGAAGATCAAATGAAACTCTCGCAGAAAATCATGGATATTCAAGCAGAGGCATTAAAAAAGAGAGATGCCTACATTTTAGAAGATTTTCTGGAAGGCTTACTACGCAAACAGATAGAAGATCCGGTGGATGCTGCGATTAATGATGCAAAGGCATTGATTAAACAATTGAGCGCAATGCCATCCACTGCTGCAGAACGAGATGCTGTTCGCACCCAATGCGAAAAGGAATTAAAACCGTTAGAAGAAACTGGAAATCTTGAATCACTTAGAGAACATATCGTCACTTTAAACCTGAAAATTTTCCGAGAACAAAAAAAGCAAGAATCAAAACAAGCAGCAGAGGCTGCTCCTGCGAAACCAAGAGAATATTTTGGATCCAAAAAAAATGTGCCTGCTGAACCAGGTCAGGAATCAGATACTTTAAATCCGGCTGCTAAACCACCCTCATCACCTTCAGGCAGAAGTAAACGATAAAAATCTAACAAACAAATCTATTAACCTGACTTTTGTTGCGTTTTATATACGCATATATTATATTGTTGAACACTTATTGAAATCATACAGCATAAAAACAATAAAAAACGACCTGTATACACGAGGATAAGACCATGAGTTTTTCTCGCCTATGGGGATTTTTTAAACCTAAAGATTATGAATTGATTCATACGGATGAGCATACACCAGCCATCGCGTTATCAGAGATCCATACAACTTCAGATTTTGTCACCATCGAAGAAGAAATCCCGCTCGTTGAAAATAACGAAGATATGATTAGCGCTTGGCAAGTGGTGACGTCACTTTGTAGCGTTGTCTTTGCACCAGAAAATCGTCCGCACATTATCGCGGCAACGGTGTTGACGACGATCAATACCGCATTAAATTACGTCGCGCCTTATCTGCTCGGTAAAATGGTTGATTCCAACGATAGAAATGTGATGGGTTATGAAGTTGATACAGTGACATTAACGTTGATGCTCATTGCAGTCGGCACCGTCAATCAAATGTTGCCAAGCATTCGTGATCGCATGCTCGCACCGGTTTCTGCAAATAATATCCGTAAAATGGTAACGAGTGTGGCGGAACATCAATTAAACGAATCAGCGGATTACCACGCAACGACTCCATTTGGTAAACAAGTTTTTCTGTTGCAAAAAGGATTTTCATCCGCACAAACCGGCATTCCTTTTATTAACACGATTGGCGCGATGTTAGAAATTGGAATGGCGATTAGCATTTTGTCGTACCGATTTGGGTTTAGCATGGGCGCAGGTATTGCGGGCACTGCAACACTTTATACGGGATACACCTGGTTCACCACTCCCTCAATTATTAATGTGCGTGAAGAACAACGAAAAAAAGGGAATCTTGCTTGGGAAAAAATAATGCATGTTTTTAAGCAATATCCCAATATTCATGCGTTTGGTCAGCGTGACTATGAAATGAAAGCACTGCATAAAGCAGTCACTGACATTGCGCAAGCCGAAATTGATTCAGCAGCTACTGCGTTTAAAATAGGTCAAGGACACATTGCGATTCCACGTGTAGGCATGTTAATGGCGTGTTTATCCGTCGCGCAAGGGCTTACTGAGAAGACACTGACTTTGCAAGATTTTATTTTGATTTTGACGTATCTTGAAAAATTGGCGATGCTCGTGCCTGCGATCGGAAAAGCACTCAATGATTTATTTGCTGCATGGCCCGATCTTAAATTCGTATTCAACGAATTATCAAAACCGTCAGGTCTCACAGATCCGTACCCCCATGTTGCGCTCAACACAAACGGACAAGCACCCAGTATTCGTTTTGAAAATGTTACATTCGGATATCCAAATAAACCGGACATTTTTAGAAATTTATCGTTCACGATTGAAAGTGGTCAAACCGCTGCGTTTGTGAGCCAAAGTGGCGGCGGTAAATCCACTATTTTTAAATTATTATTCCGCTCGAATATACCCCGAAGCGGAAAAATTTATGTGAATGACCAAGATATTTCAACGGTGAGTTTAACATCGTTGCGCAAAAATATCGGCATGATCTCACAGAACCCGAATTTATTTAATGGCAGCATTCGCGATAATATTCGTTATGGCGCAGAAAATCCGGATAATGTCACCGATGAAAAAATATGGGAACTCGCCGAAAGAGCACATTTGACTGACTTTCTTAAATCATTAGATCGTGGTTATCACATCGAATTAACGTCAGCGAAACCAAAAAATATCACGGAAGAGTCTAAAATTTATGTGTATCTTGAAAAAAATGTACCGATGTATGCACTTAAATTATCATCCAAATTACATCCGCGCGGTGGAATTTTGCATGGTCGGATCGCATCTGAAAGTAAAAATCATGACTGTGAAACGTTGAGCGGGAATTATTTTCAACTGCTACAAGATTTTCCGTTCCCGGTTGTCGATAAAGAATCAAAAGATAAATTACTCGATTTATTATTAGAACGAAAACAAATTAGTGAAAAGCGACTGGATAATTCAGTGGGCGAAGATGGCAAAGCATTGTCCGGTGGCGAACAACAACGCGTCGCGATTTTAAGAGGTTTATTAAAACCCTCTCCCATTCGCGCATTTGACGAAATCACCTCTGCACTGGATGGCATGACAGCAGAGCATGTGCTTGCGGGTGCAAACGAAATCACGCAGGGTCAAACAAAATTAACCATCACGCATAAATTGCTTACCGAAGCACAATTTGCCGATACGATTATTTTTATTCATAAAGGCACGGTATGGGCACAAGGCCCGCATGAGGAGTTATTAAAATCGTGTGCGCTTTATAAAGAATTATGTGATGCACAAGCAGTAAACTCAGCACCAATACCAAGAATGGGGAGATAAGAAAACGCTGGGCTAACAGGTATAAACTGGTCTATAATAAAAATTAAACCAGTCTAGGAGCCCAATATGATAATCGGTGCATTTGAGGCAAAAACGCATTTTTCTCAATTATTAACTAAAGTTGAAAACGGTGAAGTCATTATAATAACGCGACATGGAGAATCAATTGCTAAAATAATTCCTTTTACAGAAGAAAAAACCACCTCTTCATCCATCAAAGCAGCTGAAACGATTCGAACGCTCAGAAAAGGCAAAAAATTAGGAAAGAGTTTAAGTATTAAAAAAATGATCGCGGAAGGTCGAAAATAATGGATAAAAATAAATTAGTGCTGGATTGCTCTGTTGCAATGAGCTGGTGTTTTGAAGATGAAGCAACTACTTATACTGATGAGATTTTAGATTATGTCTCGCACTCCTATGCGATAGTGCCATCCATTTGGGCAATTGAAGTCGCTAATGTATTAGTCGTCGCGGAACGTAAAAAAAGAATGACACACGCCGAATCCATTACCTTTGTCGAATCACTGAATCTGTTAATGATAAACGTGGATAATGGTCTTCCACCTAAACCTATTTCAGCGATACAAGAATTAGCAAGAGACTCAGGACTTACCGCCTATGACGCTACTTATCTTGAATTGGCATTGCGATACCGTCTACCATTAGCTACTTTAGATAAAGCATTAATGCGCGCAGCAAAAAAAATGGGGCTGGCCTTATATACTTAAACCATTTTCAAATTAATTATCTTTGGCATTTATAAACAAAAACCACATGGTAATCATGATACCCATCGCGATCAGAAAACTGATGGGGAGTTTCAATAAAGCCGATCCCGGCACTAAAGCGACAACAAATGTGCCCAACATCGGCATGCTCACGTTGATGAAATTCATCACCGCCGAACCAATCGCTTTATCTTCAACTTTAGACGTTGCAACACTCGCGCCATTTCCAATAATCATGCAATTGCCAAACATAAAACAAAATCCGCAAGCGATTAAAATCCAAAGATTAACCAATCCAAAATAAAAAACTGTCGCTAAAGCAAGTGATGCAACAACATCAATGATTAATCCTGTTCTCATTAATATTTTCGCTTTTAAAAAAGATAATTTTGCAGAAATAACAGAACCGAGCGCCGTTCCAAAATAAGGAATTAATCCAAATAACCCGTAAAGTTGTGGCGAAATTTTTAAATGATTGATCGCGATGAAAGGTGTCGTAGCGGCATAAATATAAACGCACATACCCGATAAACCAAAAAATAAAGTGTAACGTAGTAACAACTTATTTTTAAACGCAATGAGATAACTTTTTTTAATTTGACTAAAGCGTAATGCACTTTTACTCAACGTGGTCGCCGTTTCTTTTAATAAACTTGCGGCGACGCCGAGCAATAATCCATACAATAATAAAAAATAAAAACAGCTGATCCAGTGAAAATGTGTCACTAAAATCCCGCCGATAAACGTTGCGATCCCTGGCACAATTGCAAATGACAACATGAGATAAGCCACCACTCGTCTGGATTGTTCAGGATAATAATGGTCATTAATAATCGTAAATGAAATCACCAGACCCGCACTCGAGCCTAACGCTTCGAGAACACGTCCAAAAATTAAAAGTTCAAATGAGTGAAACGGCTCAGACAAAATACTAAATAATGAACCCAATGTTGCAATCACCACACCAATAAAAAATGCCGGCTTTCGTCCATAGCGATTTGCCAGCGGACCATAAACGAGTTGTCCAATTGCATAACCTAATAAAAATAATGAAATGGTTAACTGACTGTGCCCCGCCGAAATATGAAAATACTGCCCAATGTCAGGTAATGCAGGCGTAAATATAATTGCACCCATCGATGCAAACGAACTCATGATAATGAGAATTAAAATATGTGGTTCTTTTTGCTCAAGACGATGAATATATTTTTGAGTTAACATGTTCGTCTATCTCATAAAAAAGCATCCAACATAATTTAATCTTAACATTTTTATGGGAGTGAGGTTTTGATACCACGTAGAATAATCATGATGTTACAAAAACTGGATATTTCTTCAAGCAGCTTCTATGAGTGACAAACCATATTTATCTACCAGACTAAGCAACCTTAACGCGATTTTACTTGGGTGCTTTTGACCTTGCTCCCATTTCTGAATGGTGGAAGAGCTCGTATTAAGATATGCGGCAAATACAGCTTGGCTCGCTTTATTTCTCTTACGAATTTGTTTAATTTGTGCAGGACTATATTTTTTTACCTTAGGCAAACATACAGCATCAAATTCACGCATGGTTTGTGTATCCATCACACCTGTTTCATAAAAACCTTTAGCTGTCTCATGAATCACTTCTTTTAAGGTTTTACCTTTCATATTTTACCTCATGCAGCTTTTGATCATTTATTAATTTGTCGAGTTGTGCATTCGAATATTTTAGCAATTCTTTCGCAAACATCTTGGCGACATTCAAATCGTCATCGTTAATTATTTCTTTTTCATTCTTAGCAAATCCAAATATAAAAAACGCTCTTTCCGTAGCTTGATAAGCAAGAATACTGCGAGCCCCTCCTCGTTTACCACGTCCTTGTAATGCTATACGTTTTTTATAAACATGACCCCCAAAATCAGCATCAATTAATCCCTGCTCCATTTCTTTCACTACTTTGCATAATAGCCGATCCGTCAATTTTTCCTTTTTTGCCCATTTAGCAAATAAAGGGGTTTTGAAAATACGCACGCCTACCTCTCATTAAAAGTATAGCACCAAGTGCTATACTTAACCATATCTTCAAAACAAGTAAGTAACTCATTTATTTTTATGAATGATGACTGTTTGAGTTTTTTGAAGTTGGGTAACTATAGACTTGATTGGGTTAACAAGATGGTGGGTCGTCTGCGATTCGAACGCAGGACCAACAGGTTAAAAGCCTGCTGCTCTACCGACTGAGCTAACGACCCGAAATGTAAAAACATGAGGCGCCAATGATACCTTTTTTAAAAAAAATATCAACGGCCTTTCACATCACCCCATAAATATTTATGCAATTGAATCTGTAAACGCACTGGCAGCTGGTCTCTTAAAATCCAATCGGCTAATTCACCTGCGGGCAAATCTTCGTGACTGGGGGAAAAAAGCACCTGACAGATATCGGATAATTGATACGTCTGCATGATGTTTTTAGCCCATTCGTAATCATGGTGATGACAAATCACAAATTTAATTTGGTCATGACTTAACAGATGATCTATGTTTTGAAAATAATTCTTTTGCACTTCGCCTGATCCCGGTGTCTTGATATCGACAACTTTCACCACGCGTGCATCGACCGCTGAAATATCCAACGCACCGCTGGTTTCCAGAGACACTTCATAGCCAGCATCACATAAACGCGTGAGTAATTCCTGAGATGCTTTTTGCGCTAACGGTTCCCCGCCGGTGACGGTGACATAATCGACGCGATATTGAGCAACTTCTTTGAGAATATCATCGATTTCATACCAGGAGCCGCCTTGAAAAGCATACGCCGTATCGCAATAACCACAACGCAATGGACAGCCTGTCAGACGAACAAAAACGGTTGGCAAGCCAACCGTCCGTGTTTCTCCTTGCAGAGAAAAAAAAATTTCAGTGATACGCAAACGACTCACAACTTAATGGCCCCCAGCTTTGAGTTCTTTTAATTGTTGAGAAGCGAGCCGCGCAGAAGTGGTTCCCGGATAATGCGTCATAACTTTTTTGAATGTGGTTTTTGCTTCATTCCATTTAAACTGAGCCGCATAAATCATGCCTAATTTGACCTCGGCATCAGATACTTTAGGACTATCAGGATAGTCTTTTACGACAGTCGAAAATTCTATCGCAGCTTGGTCTTTATTCTTTTGCAACCCATACAATTCTCCCAACCAATAATGCGCATTCGCTGCAGATTGTCCGCTGGGATATTTCTTTAACATGTTTTGCAGCACTGCAATGGCTTGATCGAATTTACTATCTTTTATCAAGTCATAAGCATTTTGATACATCTGTAATTCTTCTTGATCTGAGCCGGATGCGCTCGACAGAGCAGAATTATCAGGTGTTTTCACTGGATTTTCATCAGTCGTGGCTGCAACAACTGTTTTTGTTTTAACCGTCACCGTTTTGGGTTTTGGTTTTAATAACGCTTTAGGTTTTACCGGTAAATCATCATCGGTTGACGATTGTTGTGTCGCCACAGGCGTTTGATTAACGATGGTTTGTTTGTTAATTCGCTTATCTAAATCCGAATACATCGAACGTTGTTGCGTTTGCATTTGTTGAATTTGATGCGTTAAGTTTTCAATCTGTCCGCGCAATGCTTGCATTTCAGTATGCATCGCATTTAACTTGGCGGCCGATTCTCTTTGCTGCAAATTCGTCACTTGCTGTTCGACACGCGCAACACGTTGATCAAGCGGTAATGACTGAACAGACGCTGGTGGAGGCGTTTCGGTTTCCGCAATTGCCGGTGCTTCTTGCGTTGGCGCGCTCGGCTGCGACTGAGTCGCAACCGGTTGTTGTGGTGCTGCTGCATTATTATCCACGGGCTGTCCATCAAATTGCGGCGGATAATTATCTACATCATACACAGGCGCATCTTCAGCAAAGGCCGTCATGGCGATACCAGAGAGCATCATCACGAGCAAAATTTTCTTCAGAATTTTATTGGACATAGATTATCTCTGTGCAATGACAATAATGGCACGACGGTCTAATTGAAAATCTTGATCACTGTGACCAGATGCCGCAGGACGTTCTGAGCCATAACTGACAACGCGAATTTGATTCGGATTCACGCCGCGCGATTGTAATAGCTCTAACACAGATTTAGCACGGTTTTCACCCAATGCAATATTATATTCACGGCTACCACGTGGATCGGTATGGCCTTCTAAGATGATGCGTGACTTCGGATGCGCAATCAGCCAATCAGCATTCGCTAACACCGCTGATTTATCAGCTTCACGCACATCATATTTATCAAAATCAAAATAATACGTGCGTTTTGCCGCGGCGCGCGTTTTAGCCGCGGCGGTATCGCCATAATTTTCATTCTGACCCAAACCGGATGAACGCGCACCGCCATTCGCGCCATTCACATCATTCAAGGCCATTGCAGTCTCGCCATTTGCATTGCTACGTTTTGTCGTCGAGCATGCACTTAATGCTAAAATACTGCAGCCAATCATCATTAGCGCGGTTAATTTTTTTAATTTCATGATTCATTTTCTCCTTTAGTGTCAAATCAAGATAAAAACGGTGACCAGGCAGGATCCTGAACCTCACCATCCCGTGCCGGCAGACGAATTTGCACACTCCCATCACTTGCTACCATCGCCAACACACTACGTCCTGAGTAAATCGTGCCATATAATACCATACTGCCATTCGGTGCCATACTGGGAGATTCATTATCGGTGCCTGAGGAATTGGTTAATACTCGGAAAATACCATTCTCAAGATCAAGAATGCCAATGTTATATAATCGGGATTCTTGATTCAGCATCACAATGCGACGACCATCGGGGGTAAATGAGGCGCGTGCATTATAATTTCCATCATAGGTTAACCGAGTTAAAGCACCGGTGCTCAAACTTTTCTGATAAATTTGCGGGCCGCCACTGCGATTTGAGGTAAAAATAATGGCGCTGCCATCGGGAGACCAGGACGGCTCTGTATTAATCGACCAATCATGCGTGACTTGCGTCATATGGCGCGACGCCAAATCAATTGTATAAATATTCGGTGAACCGCTCTTGGATAACACCAACGCTAATTTTCTTCCATCAGGTGACCAGGCAGGCGCTCCGTTGATGCCATGAAATTCGCTGACAAGTTGTCGAACACCTGTTGATACATCCTCGATATAAATCGCTGCATGTTTTTTTTCAAATGACACATACGCGATTTTTCTGCCATTGGGCGACCAGGCCGGTGACATAATCGGATCGCTTGAGGTCAATAAAGGTCGTGGGTTATAGCCATCCGCATCAGACACTTCAAGCGTGTGTTGTGCTGATCCATCATCATGACGTTGCACCACGATGTAAGCCAGACGCGTGGAAAAAATACCGCGCACGCCGGTAATTTGTTTATAGATCAGATCACTGAAATGATGCGCTGCGCGTCTCAGTTCGCCACCCGATACCACTAATGATTTGCTGAGCAACGGCGGGTTATTCGTATCATTTTGACCTTGAACGGTGTCGAATAATTTGAAACTCACTTTATAGCGACCGCCACCGATCTCCTCAACATTTCCCATCACAACATGATCAGCGCCAATACTGCGATAATAACGTAATGGCATATCCTGACTCACAGCAGTGCCGCCGTACACTTTAAAACGGCCACTGTTTTTTAAATCATTGCTAATAATCGCTGAAACATTTTCAGCAGGTGTGCCACTTGTCGCAAAAGGAACGATTGCAATTGGTTCAGCGCCGGACACGCCGCGCGTTAATTCCATGCTCAATAAAGCAAATGCTTGTGTCGAAATCAGTAGGCTGAAACCGAGGAAGAAAAAAATTAATATCTTTCGCATGATGAAACATGTCTCCAGAAAAATTTTAATGTCACCCTTGCTTTCTCTACGTCGTCCCGCGGGGGGCGTGGGGCGGACCGGAACGGGAGCGAGGGGCGGAGTGTTGGTGCTCCAACCGCACCGCGCGCCCCGGCAGCCATTGGTCGACCGGACCGTGGACCGCAGGCTTCGGCTTGCTTCATCCTGGCAGT